>JAEUPD010000244.1 GCA_016788525.1 Rubrivivax sp. | reverse complement strand
AGCCACCACCCAGGATCACCGCTGCGCAGGTGCGGTCCACGGCGCCAGCGCTGGTTCTGTAGTGAAGACCTTCGGGGCCTGAGTGCAATGAATCAATGACTTAGCGGGGGTGTCGGCCGCCAGTTGAGAAAGACGGGCTAGTGCGGCAGCCCGCCCACGCGGCTCATCAGCTCGGCGGCGTTGTGCGCGCCGAAGCGCTCGCGCAGTTGCGCGCGCAGCTTCTCCACCGTGCGCGGGCTCAGGCCCAGCTCGCGCGCGCACTGCTTGGCGGTCTGGCCGCGCGCCATCGCGGCAAGCACCTCACGCTCGCGCGGCGTCAGCCGCGAGGCGTCCACGCCGGCGGCCAGCGGCTCGAACACCCAGGAAGCCAGGCGGAAAGGGTCGGCGCGGTCATCGGCACGGCCGTGCACGCGAAACCACTGCACGAGGCCGTCGCGCCGGCGCATCAGGCGCTCGTCCTGGTACTCCGCGCGCTCCTGCATCACGCGCAGGCCGCGCTCGCCGATGCGCTGGAACTCCACGTCGCTCGGATACAGCTGCGCCAGGTGTGCGCCGATCAGTGCCTCGCGCGGGTAGCCGAACATCTCGGCGAAGCGCCGGTTGCACCAGACGATGCGGCGCTGGCTGGACAGCATCAGCCCCAGCGGGCTGAGCTCGGCGGCCGCCTCCGGCTGTGCCTGAAGTGCGGGCAGCGCAGGCAGGGATTCCTCCGGCGTAGTTCTACGACTGTCGTTCGGCGCTGCCATCTTTCTACTCTAGCAACATGAACCTGGCCCACTGGCTCGAGCGCGCCGCGCTGCTCCATCCGCAGCGCCCGGCCATCGCGCATGGGCAGGCTGTGTGGGCGAACTACGCCGAGTTCGCCCTGCGCGTGAAGCACTGGGCGGCGGCGCTGCGCGCCGGCGGCGTGGGCCCGGGCGAGCGCGTGGCGCTGTTCATGGCCAACTGCCCCGAGTACCTGGTGGCGCTGTGGGGCACCTGGTGGGCGGGCGCGGTGGCCGTGCCGGTGAACGCCAAGCTGCACCCGCGCGAGCTGGCGTGGATCGTCGGCCACAGCGGCAGCAGGCTCGTCGTGAGCGAGGCCGGGCGGCACGCCGAACTGCGCGCCGCGCTCGCCGAGGCCTCGCTGGCCGCGGTGCTCGCCGAGCCGCACGCCTTGCCCGGGCCGGCCGCGCCGCCCCTCGGCGTGCCAGCCGCGCGCGACGAGGCCGACGCCGCGTGGCTCTTCTACACCAGTGGCACCACCGGCCGGCCCAAGGGCGTGACGCTGGCGGCGCGCCAGCTGCGCTGGTGCACGATGGCGTACCTGGCCAGCGTGCAGAGCGTGGCGCCCGGCGACGTGATGCTGCACCCGGCGCCGCTGTCGCACGGCGGCGGGCTGTACCACCTGCCCTACGTGCTGCAGGCGGGCCTCAACGTCGTGCCGGCCTCGGGCGGCTTCGACGGCGCGGAGTGCCTGGACCTCGCCGCGCACTGGCGCAACGCGTCGTTCTTCGCCGCGCCGACGATGGTGCGGCGCTTCGTCGATGCGGCGCGCGAGCGCGCGCAGGAGCGCGGCGGCCAGCGGCCCGAGGGCCTGGCCACCATCGTCTACGGCGGCGGGCCGATGTACCTGGCCGACATCGAAGAGGCGCTGGCGGTCGTCGGCCCGCATTTCGCGCAGATCTACGGCCAGGGCGAAAGCCCGATGACCATCACCGTGCTGACGCGGCATGTGATCAACGACGCGGCGCAACCGAACCACCGCGAGCGCCTGGCCTCCGTGGGCGTGGCGCAGTCGATGGTCGAGGTGTCGATCCGCGACGCGCGAGGCGGCGCGCTGCCGGCCGGCGAGCGCGGCGAGGTCTGCGTGCGCGGCGACGTGGTGATGCAGGGCTACTGGAACGACGCGGCGGCCACCGCCGCCGCCATCCGCGACGGGTGGCTCTACACCGGCGACGTCGGCAGCCTCGATGCCGACGGCTTCCTCACGCTGCTGGACCGCAGCAAGGACCTGGTGGTCAGCGGCGGCAGCAACATCTACCCGCGCGAGGTGGAGGAAGCCCTGCTCACGCACCCGCAGGTCGCCGAGGTGGCGGTGATCGGCCGCCGTGACGAGGAGTGGGGCGAGGTCGTCGTGGCCTACGTGGTTGCGCGCGGCCCTGCCGCTGCCGACCTGGCCGCTGCGCTGGACACGCATTGCTTGGCGCACATCGCGCGCTTCAAGCGGCCCAAGCTCTACCGCTTCGTCACCGAGCTGCCCAAGAACCACTACGGCAAGGTGCTGAAGACGACGCTGCGCGAATGGGAAGCCGCCCGCGGCGAGGCCGCGGGTTCCGCCCCCGAAGGAGCCACCCCATGAGCCACACGACGAGCGAACGGCGCTGCGCGCTGGTGACCGGCGCGACCCAAGGCATCGGCCTGGCGATCGCCGAGCGGCTGGCCGCCGCCGGCCACGACCTGGTGCTGCACGGCATCGAGCCCGACGAGGCCGGCGCCACGATCGCCGCGCGCGTGGCCGCAGCCGCCGGCGTGCGCGCGGCCTACGTGCGCGCCGACCTGGCCGACGCCGAGGCCGCCGCCGGCCTGGTCACGCGCGCCAGCGCGGCGCTGCGCAGCCCCGACGTGCTGGTCAACAACGCCGGCATCCAGCACACCAGCCCGATCGAGAGTTTTCCCATCGACCGCTGGCACGCCATCGTCGCCATCAACCTCTCGGCGGCGTTCTTCACGATGCGTGCCGCGGTGCCGGCGATGCGCTCGCGCGGCTTCGGCCGCATCGTCAACATCGCCTCGGTGCACGGCCTCGTCGCCTCGGTCAACAAGGCGGCGTACCTGGCGGCCAAGCATGGCGTGGTCGGCCTGAGCAAGGGCGTGGCGCTGGAGACGGCCGCGCAGGGCATCACCGTCAACTGCATCTGCCCGGGCTGGACCGACACGCCGATCATCGCGCCGCAGATCGAGGCGCGCGCGGCGCAGTTCGGCGGCGACCGCGCCGCCGGCATCCGAGAACTGCTGCGCGAGAAGCAGCCCAACCTCACGCTGCTGCCGCCGGCGCGCATCGGCGACGTGGCTGTCTTCCTGGCCAGCGACGCGGCGGCCGGCATCACCGGCATCGCGCTGCCGGTGGACGGCGGCTGGACGGCGCAGTGAAAGGGGGCACCGCGAGGGCCCACCTTCCTTCCCTGCTTCCTTCCTCCCGCGCCCTTCCCCGGCCCTCGCCTCGCATTCACGCCGCCTCGCACTCGCGCCGCCTCGCACTCGCGCCGCCCGTTTTCG
This sequence comes from Rubrivivax sp., assembly GCA_016788525.1. Taxonomy (GTDB): domain Bacteria; phylum Pseudomonadota; class Gammaproteobacteria; order Burkholderiales; family Burkholderiaceae_C; genus Rubrivivax. The sequence continues at coordinate 13,719 of JAEUPD010000244.1, read as the reverse complement.
TTCGCACCACTGAAGGAGACCTTCCATGCGCCATCGACTCACTTCTCGTGCCGCCGCCGCGGCGCTCACCGCCGGCGTGCTTGCCTTGCCGCTGGTCGGTTGCGGCGGTCTGTTCGACGACGACGATGACGTCGAACTGAATGCGCTGCCGGCCGGCATCACCGAGGTCAGCAGCACCAACTACACCGCCACCGCGCCCGGCACCGGTGCCACGGCGGCGACGCAGGACCTGTTCACCGCGGGGCTGGGCCGCACAGGCCTGGGCTCGGCCACGGCGCCGGCCTACGCCGACCCGGCCAACCCCACCGCGCTGGAGCTGCGCCGCAACGCGATCTACGCCAACTACCGCGCCATCCTCGACCCCAGCGTCAACGGCGGCTACGGCCGCTTCTACGGCCCAAACATCGACAACGCCGGCAACGACACGCTGGGCGAAGGCCTGATCCCCGGCCGCGAATACATCGCCACGCTGGACGACGGCAGCGGCCGCAAGCGCGTGACGATCGCCGTGCAGGTGCCGGCCGGCTTCGACCCCAATGTGCCGTGCATCGTCGCCGGCCCGTCGTCGGGCTCGCGCGGCGTGTACGGCGCGGTGGGCAGCGCCGGCGAATGGGCGCTCAAGCGCGGCTGCGCGGTGGCACTCACCGACAGCGGCAAGGGCATGGGCCTGTACGACCCGGCCGACGACACCGTCAACCGCATCGACGGCACGCGCGCCACGCGCAGCGCGGCGGCGGCGCTGTCGCACTTCGCCGCCGAGCTCAGCGACGCGGCGCGCACGGCGTTCAACGCGGCGTTTCCGAACCGGCTCGCGCTCAAGCACGTGCACTCGCAGGTCAACCCGGAGAAGGACTGGGGCACTGACACGCTGGCATCGGTCCGCTACGCCTTCTACGTGCTCAACCAGCAGTACGGCACGCCGATCGCCGGGCTCACCGTCACCGAAGTGCGCTTCAAGCCGGCCAACACCATCGTCATCGCGGGCTCGGTGTCCAACGGCGGCGGCGCGGTGCTGCGCGCGGCCGAGCAGGACAGCGAGGGCCTGATCGACGGCCTGGTGGCCAGCGAGCCGAGCGCGCAGCCGGCCTCGGCCAGCGGCTACGCGGTGAACTTCGGCGGCGCGGCCGTGCCCACGGTGGGCAAGTCGTTGATCGACTACATCACCTTCGCCAACCTCTACCAACCCTGCGCCGCACTCGCGCCGGCGGCGACGATGGCCGAGGCGAGCTTCTACAACTACATGGCGCTGGTGGGCATGAACCCGCGCGCCACCAACCGCTGCACGGCGCTGGCCGCGCGCGGCCTGGTCGCCGGCGCCACCACCGCCGAGCAGGCCGCCGACGCGCTGGCCAAGCTGCGCGCCTACGGCTGGAGCGCCGAGCACGACACGATGCACACGGCGCACTACGGCCTGGGCAACGCGCCGATCGTCGCGATGATGTACACGAACGCCTTCGGGCGCTTCGGCCTCGCCGACAACCTGTGCGGCATGAGCGCGGCGCAGGTCAACGCCACCGGCGACATCGTCGCGCCCTCGGCGGCGGTGAAGGCGGCCAGCTTTGCGCTGGGCAACGGCACGGCCAACGGCGTGCCGGCCACGCCGGTGCTCAACACCTCGGTGGGCGGCGCCAAGTCATGGGCCTTCGCCGTGTCGCCCACCAGCGGCACGGCCGACTTCGCCTTGGACGCGGCGTTGTGCCAACGGGCGCTGGTCACCGGCAGCGACCCCGTCACCAGCGCCGCGCTCACCGCGGCGAGCACGCCGACCTTGGCGCAAAGCCAGGCGGTGCGTGCCGGCATCGCCGAAGCGCTGCTGTCGGGCAACCTGCGCGCCAAGCCCACGCTCGTCGTCGCCGGCCGCAACGACGCGCTGGTGCCGGTGAACCACTCGTCACGCGCCTATGCCGCGTTCAACCGCGGCGTCGAGGGCGCGGCCAGCAAGCTCGCCTACCTCGAGGTGGTGAACGCGCAGCACTTCGACACGTTCCTCACGCTGTCGGGCTTCGACACCCGCTTCGTGCCGCTGCACCCCTACTTCAACCGCGCAATGGACGCGATGTGGGCACACCTGCGCCAGGGCGCTGCGCTGCCGCCGAGCCAGGTGGTGCGTGGCACGCCGCGCGGTGGCACGCCGGGCGCGGCGCCGGCGCTGACTGCGGGGCAGATCCCGGCGTGGAGCAGCGCGCCGGCGGCGGGTGACACGATCGGGTTCGCGGGCAGCACGATCAACGTGCCGAACTGAGGGCCGTCGTGCACGGCGGCCGTCCCGTGCCTGGCCGAGACCTCGCGCCCGCCGCGCGAAGCGGCCGGGTGCCCGTTCAACACTCCGCGCCGAAGCGAGATGCCACGGGGTGGACATTTCGCGGCCAGGGAGCGGCCCGACGCGTTGGTGGCCGAGATGCGGGCGCTTGTGCGCGGGCGGATCTGAGCCAAACTCGCTGGGCCACCCCGAGCCCCCTGCGACGGAACCCCGCCATGCTCGACGCCGTCAAGCGCGAATCGATCTACCAGCCCTTGCAAGCCGGACTCAGGTTCCCTGAGAAGCCCACCTTCGCCACGCCCGCCGAGGATCGCACCCACCGCCAGCGGCGCCTGGTGGCGGCGTGCCGCGCGTTCGCCGTACACGGCCTGGACTACGGCTTTGCCGGGCACCTGACGATCCGCGACCCCGAGCGCCCGGAGCTCTACTGGACCAACCCGATGGCGGTGCACTTCGCCGACGTGAAGATGAGCAACCTGATCCTCGCCGACCACAAGGGCCGGGTCGTGCAGGGCGAGTACGCGATCAACCGCGCCGGTTTCGTGCTGCACGCCGCAGTGCACGAGGCGCACCCCGACATCGTGGCCATGTGCCATGCGCACACCGTGCACGGCGTGGCCTACGCCGCGCTCGGCCGGCCGCTGCCGCCGGTGACGCAGGACGCCTGCGCATTCTTCGAGGACCATGTCGTCATCAGCGAAGAGGGCGGCAAGGTCGCGGTGGAAGAGGACGCCGGCCACAACTTCGCCGCCGCCTTCAAGGGCGTGAAGGCGGCCATCCACCAGAACCATGGCCTCATCACCGCCAGCCGCCACAGCATCGAGGCGGCCGCGTTCTGGTTCATCGCGCTGGAGCGCTGTTGCCAGCAGCAGCTGATGCTGGAGGCCACCGGCATCGCGCCCAGGCTGGTGCCGCCCGACAAGGCGCGCTACAGCCGCGAGCACGTGGGCAGCGAATACATCGGCTGGCTGCACTTCCAGCCGGTCTACGAGCGGCTGGCGAAGACGCAGCCGGACATGTTCGGCTGAAGCGGCCAGCCGCTCGGGCCAGGCTGCGGTCGCGCCCATGACCCGCCCGTTCCGCCTTGGCGCCGGCGCCGGCTACGCCGGCGACCGCATCGAGCCCGCGCGCGACCTCGCCGAGCGCGGGCAGCTCGATGCGCTGGTGTTCGAGTGCCTGGCCGAACGCACCATCGCGCTGGCACAGCTGGCCCGGCTGCGTGACCCCGGCGCGGGCTTCGACCCGCTCCTGGCCGAGCGCCTGCGCGCCGTGCTGCCGGCCTGCCTGCGGCACGGCACGCGCATCGTCACCAACATGGGCGCGGCGCACCCGGTGGCCGCCGGGCGGGCGGCGCTGCAGTTGGCGCGTGAACTGGACCTGCCGCGCCTGGGCGTGGCGGTGGTCACCGGCGACGACGTGCTGCCCTGGCTGCACGAGAACGACGTGCCGCTGCTGGACGACATCGGCGGGGCGCGCACCAGCGCCGCCCTGGCCGGGCGGCTGGTGTCGGCCAACGCCTACCTCGGTGCCGAGGCGCTGCTGCCGGCGCTGCGCACGGGGGCCGACGTGGTGATCACCGGCCGCGTGGCCGACCCGGCGCTGTTCCTCGCGCCGCTGATGCACCACCACGGCTGGGCGGCCGACGCCTGGCCGCTGCTGGGCCGCGGCATCGCGGTGGGGCATCTGCTCGAGTGCGCCGCGCAGGTCAGCGGCGGCTACATCGCCCAGCCCGGGCACTTCGACGTGCCGCGGCTGGAGGAGGTCGGATTTCCGCTGGCGGAAGTGGATGCCCAAGGCGATGCGGTGATCACCAAGCTCGAAGGCAGCGGCGGGCGCGTGGACCGCCTCACCTGCACCGCGCAGCTGCTGTACGAGATCGAGCACCCGGCGCGCTACCTGCAGCCTGACGTGACGGCCGACTTCTCGCAGGTGCGGCTGCGCGAAGTGGGCGTCGACCGCGTGGCGGTGTCCGGCGCCTCGGGCAGCGAGCGGCCTTTGCACCTGAAGGCCAGCCTCGGCGTTCGCGACGGCTTCATCGGCGAAGGCCAGATCTCCTACGCCGGCCCCGGCGCGCGCGCACGCGGCGAGCTGGCATTGGGCGTGCTGGCGCACCGGTTGCGCGGCGCCGGCCTTGGCGCGCTGGAGCAGCGCGCCGAGCTGATCGGCGTGAATGCGATGCATGGGGCCGCGTCGGCGTCGAGCGGCACGCCGGGCAGCGAGCCGTACGAAGTGCGCCTGCGTCTGGCCGCGCGCTGCGCCACGCGCGGCCAGGCCGAGCGCATCGGCCGCGAGGTGGAGGCGCTGTACCTCAATGGCCCGGCCGGTGGCGGGGGCGTCACGCAGTCGGTGCGCGAGGTGCTGGCCGTGGCGTCGTGCCTGGTGCCGCGCGCGGCGGTGCGCCCGCAGGTGCAGCTGCTGGAGTGGGTGCGATGAGCCCGGCGCGTAGCGCACGGCAGCTGGGCGACATCGCCATCGCGCGCAGCGGCGACAAGGGCAACCGCGCGACGCTGGCGGTGATCGCGCTCGACCTCGCCGACTACCCGCTGCTCGAGCGCTGGCTCACCGCCGAGCGGGTGCGCGAGGCCTACCGCGGCGTGGTGCGCGGCGGCGTGGTGCGCCACGCGCTGCCGCACCTGGCCGCCTTGCTTTTCGTGATGGACGAGGCGCTGGCCGGCGGCGTGACGCGCTCGCTGGCGCTGGACGCGCACGGCAAGACGCTCGCCTCGGCCCTGCTGGCGCTGCCGCTGCCGCCGTGAACGCGGCGGCGAGCCGGCGGCCGCCCCGTAGACTTCCGCGCCGGCTGCCCCAGCCGAACCCGCTTCGATCCGCCCCGACAGGAGAACACCGCATGAAGCCCACCTTCCGCTGGCTCGCCGCAGCCGCGCTGGCCCTGGCCGGCGCCACCGCTTCGGCCCAGCCCTGGCCGAACAAGCCCATCCGCTTCGTCGTGCCCTTCGCCCCCGGCAGCGCCACCGACCAGATCGGCCGCGCCTTTGCCGAGAAGATGGCGGCCACCCTCGGCCAGGGCGTCGTCATCGAGAACAAGCCCGGCGCCAGCGGCATGCTCGGCGCGGCCGAAGTGGCCAAGGCCGCGCCCGACGGCTACACCTTCCTCGTCGGCACCAACAGCACGAACGCGGCGCTGAAGTTCCTGATGAAGAAGCTGCCCTACGACCAGGACACGGCGTTCGCGCCGGTGGGCTTTCTCGGCTCGGTGCCGCTGATGGTGGCGGTGAACAACGACGTGCCGGCCAAGACGCTGAAGGAACTGGTGGCGCTGGCCAAGGGCAAGCCCGGGCAGGTGAGCTTCGCCTACGCCAGCACCTCGCAGCAGGTGTCGTCGGAGATGCTGGCCAGCATGGCCGGCATCAGGCTCAACGCCATTCCGTACAAGGCAGGCCCGGCGGCGATGACCGACCTGATCGGCGGCCAGGTGAACATCTTCACCGCCGACTTCGGCGTCACGGTGCCGCAGCACAAGGCGGGCAAGATCCGCGGGCTGGCGGTGACCTCCACCAAGCGCGCCGCCGCGGTGCCCGAGCTGCCCACGGTGAACGAGGCGCTCGGCCTGAAGGACTACGAGCTGATCGCCTACTTCGCGGTGTTCGCGCCGGCGGGCACGCCGGCCGACGTGATCGCCAAGGTCAACCAGGCGATCAACGCCGCGGCCAACGCCAAGGACCTGCAGGCCAGGTTCGAGTCGATCGGCTTCGACATCGACCCCGGCACGCCGGAGCAGCTGGCGGCGCGCAACAAGGCCGAGACGGTGAAGTGGGAGCGCGCCATCCGCGAAGCGAAGATCGAGGCGCAGTGAAGGCGCGCGCGGCGGCCGCCGCCGCCTGCACCTCGCCGCTGGGATGAAGGAGACCACATGGGGCCCCGAAAGCATGCGGCCGCGGTCACCCGGCCGGCGGCCCGGACGCCCGCCGCCGCTGTGGCGGTGCTGGCCGTCGCCCTGGCGGCGGCGTGTTCTCGCCCGGCGCCACCGCAAGGCGGCGGCACCGATGCCGGTGGTGGCGTCACGGCCGCCGTCACGGCCGCCCACCGCGCCGTGGCCGTGGCCGCCGACCTGACCGACGCGCCTTCGTTCGCCGATGCACGGCGCGGCTTCGTGGCCGCGCCCACCGGCCCGATGCGCCAGGTGAAGAACTCCGCGGGCGAGGTGATCTGGGACTTCGACGCCTTCGCCTTCGTGCAGGGCGCCGCGCCGCCCACGGTCAACCCGAGCCTGTGGCGGCAGGCGCTGCTGAACAACCAGGCGGGGCTGTTCAAGGTGGCCGATCGCATCTGGCAGCTGCGCGGCTTCGACCTCGCCAACATCACGCTCATCGAAGGCCGCAGCGGCTGGATCGTGGTGGACACGCTGACCGCGCGCGAGACGGCCGCCGCGGCGATGGCGTTTGCGCGCCAGCACCTGGGCGACAGGCCGGTGTCGGCGGTGATCTTCACGCACAGCCACGTCGACCACTTCGGCGGCGCGCTCGGTGTCATCACCGCCGAGGAAGCCCGGCAGCGGAATGTGCCGGTGGTGGCGCCGGCCGGCTTCATGGAAGAGGCCACCAGCGAAAACGTGCTGATGGGCATCGCGATGGGCCGGCGCGCCGCCTACATGTACGGCAACCGGCTGCCCCGCAGCGCCAGCGGCGCGGTGGACACCGGCCTGGGCAAGGCGGTGGCCTTCGGCAGCGTGGGCATCCTGCCGCCGACGCTGCGGGTGGAGAAGGCGACCGAGGAACACGTGATCGACGGCGTGCGCTTCGTCTTCCACAACGTGCCGGGCAGCGAGGCGCCCTCGGAGTTCGTGTTCGCGCTGCCGGAACTGAAGGCCTTCTGCGGCGCCGAGATGATGAGCCACACGCTGCACAACCTGTACACGCTGCGCGGCGCCAAGGTGCGCGACGCGCTGAAGTGGTCTGCCTACCTCGACGCCTCGTTGGCGCAGGTGCAAGGCGCCGAGGTGGTGTTCAACCAGCATCACTGGCCGGTGTGGGGGCGCGAGCGCATCACCGACTTCATCGTCAAGCAGCGCGACATCTACAAGTACATCCACGACCAGACGGTCCGGATGATGAACGCCGGCCTCATCGCCAGCGAGATCGCCGAGACGCTGACGCTGCCCAAGCCCCTGCAGGACCACCTCAACGTGCGCGGCTACTACGGCACCGTTCGCCACAACGTGAAGGGTGTCTACCAGGCGTATCTCGGCTGGTTCGATGCGCACCCGGCGAGCCTGGACGCGCACCCGCCGGTGGAAGCCGGCAGGCGCTACGTGGAGCTGGCCGGCGGGGCCGAGCGCGCGCTGGCCGCGGCGCACAAGGCCTTCGATGCCGGCGACTTCCGCTGGGCGGCGGAAGTCACCCGGCACGTGGTCTTCGCCGACCCGAAGCATGCTGCGGCCAAGGAGCTGATGGCGCGCAGCTTCGAGCAGATGGGGTACCTCGCCGAGTCGGCGCCGTGGCGCAACTTCTATCTCACCGGTGCGCTGGAGCTGCGCCAGGGCCCGCCTGACAAGGGCCTGGGCCGTGACACCGTGGTGGACATGCTGCAGCACACGCCGATCGAGCGCTTTCTCGAAGCCATGGCCGCGGCGCTGAACGCACCGAAGGCCGCCGATACGAAGCTGACCATCAACCTCGTCTTCTCCGACCTGAAGGAAAGCCACGTGCTGCGGCTGGACCACGGCGTGCTGCACCACCGCAAGGCCCCGCCGGACGCCAACGCCAACGCCACGCTCACGCTGACCAAGGCGTTTTTCCTGCGCATGATGACGGGCCGCGCCGGGGCCGGGGACCTGCTGCTGTCCGACGAGACGAAGATCGACGGCAGCCGGCTGGACCTCGGCCGCTTCTTCACGCTGCTGGACAAGCCGGCAGGTACCTTCCCGATCGTCACGCGCTGAGGCGCGCAGCGCCGAGCCTTGGCGCGCGACCGTGCCGCACATCGCTGCGGCTTCGTTCATTGAGTGCACGCAACGGGGTCGGCTCGCCGCTCCCTAGCATGGCGCTGCGTGCCTGATGAACGGCATGAGAAGGAGTCGATGATGAAGACCAGGGATTGGGTGACCGTGCTGCTGGCCGGGGCCGGCGTGCTCGCCGCGGGTGCCGCGTCTGCACAGGCCGCGGCCGACCCGACTTGCCCGCGCACGCGGGCTGAGGTGCGCTCGGAGTGCATCGCGTTCCTGAAGACGCATGCCTGGGACGAGCAGGTTGGCAACTACGTGTTGAAGTCCGGCGCGAAGCCGCCGGAGGGCGTGCTCACGCGGGAGGAGATCCGCGCCGAGCGCGACAAGTTCATGCGCGCCAACCGCTGGGACGAGTCGAAGGGCACCTGGGTGCCGCTGAAGGGCGCGCCGCGTGACATCTCCAAGCTGTCGCGCGCCGAGGTCCAGAAGGAGACCGCGGCCTTCATGCGCACGCACCGCTTCGACGACACGACCGGGACGTATGTGGACGTGCCGTTGAAGAAATAGCGCCGGCCTGTCGCAGCGCCGCATGCTGCTGCCTGCCGAGGCAGCAGCCGTACGGCGCCTGCGCCGGGGCGGCCGCCCGGCCCGGCGCTCAGCCCGGCTCGCAGCGCAGCATGGCGCGCGTGGCCTCGGCGGCGGGCAGGTCGCGCTCGCGATCGCCCACCAGCACGCGCATCAGCAGCAGCCCGCGGGCGCTGGGCGCGACCACCGTGCGCGCGCCGGCAGGAGCCACCGGCGTTGGACCGGAAGATCTGCCGACCAGCCACAGGTCCAGCGCCGCATCGCCGGCCTGGCGGTCGTTGATGACCAGGGAGTTGTCGGAATTGGCCGCGTACAGCGCCACCGACCCGTAGCGCAGGCCGCGCAGATCGGCGCTGATGCGCAGCGGCCGCTCGGCCACGTTCCACACGCAGGTGGCATACAGCAGGTCGGGGCTGGGCATGACGATGCGGCGCTGCGTGTGGTCGGTCATCGGCGGCAGCGTCGGGGCCGGTGGCGCGTCGCCCGCCACCACCGACATCGCGCGGTGCATCACCCGCGCGGGGCAGCGCCCACAGTGCCAGAAGGTGCGTGCCGGCGGCAATGGCCACCACCCAGCCCAGGCCCAGCAGGCGCCGTGGCCAGGGCGAGGGAGCACCGGGCGCCTTCATGCGCAGGACCCCTCGGCCTCGATGGCCGGTGGCGCCAGGCTCGATGGCGACGCCTGCAGCAGCGGCTGCGGGTTGTACACGCGCAGCGTAAGCACGAGGCCGCGATCTCCCGGCGTGGGCAGCCATGTGTCGCCCGCGCCGCCCGCGCCGCCGGGCGCGGACGGCGCGGCCGAGGGCGGCGGGGCCTGCGGCCCGGTCCACACCGTGAAGCGGCCGCGTTCGTCCAGCCGCGCGTTGGCGCCGTTGACGCTGTAGCGGCGCGCGTCGTCGGCGAACAGGAAGTAGTCGTCGGCGTAGGCCGTCAGGCTCCACCACCGGGCGGCAGGCGGTGCGCCGGTGATGCGGTAGCGGCAGCGCGCGCGCAGCGGCCGGCCGGCGCTGTCGTGCGTGGCGACGTAGTACATCGTCTCCGAGCGGTTCAGGGCCAGCAGGCCGCCGAGCGCGACGCGGGCGCGCGTCGTCGCGTCGGCGTCGGCACTGCCGGCGAGCAGGCTCACGCGCCAGGGCCCGACGGCCGCGCCGAAGGCCGCCTGCGGCCGCACCGACCACCAGGCCGAGGCCAGCCCGACGAGCACCCCGGCGGCCAGCAGCAGCGCGGCGGCAACGAGCCGCCGGGTAGCCCGCCGCGCGGGCGCCGCCGGCGTGGCGTGGGGTGCAGGCGCGGTCGGGCCCATGGTGCTTCGGGTCAGAGTCGCTTGAGGAACGCCGGGCCGGCCAGCTCGTCGCCGAGGTCCTCGCCGACTTCGCGCTGGATCAGCCCATCCAGGCGCTTGTTGAGCGCCAGCGCCAGCGGCCGGGCCTTCCCGGCATCGGCGGCCAGGTTGTCCAGTTCGAGCGGGTCGGCCTGCAGGTCGTACAGCTCGAGCTGGTTGTGCTGCGTGAGCGTGGTCCAGTCCTGCGGCCGGTGGTGTTCGGCGGGCTTGAAGTAGCGAGCGAACTTGTGTGCCCCGGTGTGGATGCCGCGGAAGAACGCCGGCTGGTGCCGGCCGGGGAACGGCCGCATGCCCGCAGCCAGCGCGCGCAGCGGCATCCAGCGGTCGGCGGCGGCGCCGCGCAGGTTCAGCTCGGCGGCGAAGGCGGTGTCGATGTAGTGCGTGACGTTGTAGTTGAAGAGGTGGCCGCGCGCGTCGCGCTCGGTGCGCGCGGCCGGCTCGGCGGCCGCGGCGGCGATCGAGACGCCCGCCAGCTGCGGATAGGCGGATGCGATGCGCTCGCGCTCGAAGCCAGCCAGCTCCAGCAGCGTGGGGATCAGATCCACCGCACTGCCCAGCGCCGTGGTGCGCGTGCCGCCGCCGCGCACGTCGGGGTGGCGCACGATGAATGGCACGCGCGTGTTCTCCTGGTAGATGAACGGCCCCTTCTGGCGCAGGCCGTGGGCCCCGGCCATCTCGCCGTGGTCGGCGGTGAAGACGACGATGGTGCGCGCGGCCTCGCCGCTGCCTTCGAGCGCGTTCAGCACGGTGAGCAGGTGGCGGTCGGCGTCGCGGATGCAGTTGAAGTAGTAGTCCTGGTAGGCCTGCCAAGCGGCTTCGTCGTTGGCCACGCGGCCGAAGGCCATGTCGCAGAACTCGCGGTAGTTGCGGTGTGCCCACGGCTTGCCCGCGAGGTCGTCGTGCCGGTTGGCTGGCAACGGCAGGTTCCAGCGACGCGCATAGAAGGCATCGGCCGGCGGGCCGGCCAGCGGCGCCAGGTAGTCCCGGCTCAGCCGCGAGGCCACCTGCACCTGGCTGGTGGCGACGTACATCACGTCGTGCGGGTTGACGAAATTCACCGCCAGCAGCCAGGGCGCCGTGCTGCCGCGCCCGCGCGTGTGCAGCCAATGCGCGGCCTCGGCGGCGATCTGCGCGTCGAACTTGTAGCCGGTCCACGTGGCGCCGTGCGGGTCGCCGTCGAAGTTGTAGTCGGCAAAGCCGAAGGGCTCCAGCGCGTCGCGCGAGTGCGGGTAGTGGCCGTAGGTGAGCTCGTAGTGCGCGCGCAGCTCGCTCAGGTGCCACTTGCCCTTGTAGGCGGTGGTGTAGCCGTTGGCGCGGAAGTAGTGGCCGAGGCTGGGCATCGCCGCGGGAATCTCGGGCTCCGGGTAGACGCCCAGGTTGACCACCATGCGCGTGCGCTGCGTGTGCTGGCCGAAGTAGAAGTTGGACCTCGAAGGCGAGCAGGGCGTGGTGTTGACGTGGAACTGCTCGAAGCTCACGCCGTGGTGCTCGCGCAGCCACTCATGGCCGGGCAGCGGCAGCGCCGCGGGCAGGTCGGCGCGCTCCTGGTCGGTCATGACCAGCAGGACGTTGGGCGGCCGCTCTCCCGACGTGTGACCCGCGCCACGGAGTGCGGGCAGCGGCGCGACTTCGCGGGGCGCCGGCCGGCGCGGGCGCAGAGTCCAGGTGGCCGCCGCGGCACCGGCCACGGCGGCCGCGCCGGTGGCGAGCAGCGTGCGGCGCAGCTTCAAGCCGCGCCGCCCAGGTGCAGCAGCAGGGTGGGCCGGGTCATGCGGGGTTCGAGGCGCTGGAGCGGGCGCGCGCATTGTCGGTCAGGCGCGTCGGCGCCCCGCGGCCGCCCTCGGCCCGAGCCGCATGCGCGGCCGGGCTGGGTTCAGCGCGGACCGCGCCCCTCGCCACGCCACGGGCGATGGTCATGGCCATCGTGGTGCCGATGGTCGTACCGGTCGTCGTGCCGGTCGTGGCGGTTGGGGATGCCGTCGCGGTCGCGATCTCGACCGCCATGGGGCCCATGGCGGGGGTCCCGGCGGTGCTCGCGCATGTCGGGCACGCCGTTGCCATTGCGGTCCCATGCCGGGTTGTAGAGCGGGTCGTGGCGGTTGGGGATGCCATCGCCGTCCACGTCCCAGCGTGTCGGTTCGCGGAATCGACCGTGCATGTGCACGGGCACCCCCTGGGCGACGCGCACGGCCGGCCAGTGCGCCGCCGGCGGCCGCGGCGCCGGCGCGACCACCACCACCGGGGTCGGCACGGGAAGTGTCAGCACGGGCGCGCCGATCGTCACCGACCATTGCACATCGGCGCCGCGTGCCTGGGCGGCGGTCACGGCGAAGGTGCCGGCGATGGCGATGGCGGCCGTGGCCGCGGCCAGCGTGAACCTGCTTGAACTCATGGGGGGCTCCGGATCAGCCCGGTACCGCCGGGCCTCCCGCCCACAACGGCATGCGTGCCAGCCCGCGCACACCCTTGCGCGGGAGTGCCGCGTAAACATCGGTGAAGTCGGCGCGAGTCGCGCCCCGCGGACCTCGGCGAAGGCGGTGCGCGCAGTCGTTGCCGCGCCGCCGATGCGATTCCGGCATCCGAGAAGCTGGCGGCACATCGCCCAACCGTTGATCTGCGGCAACACGCGGGCCGGGCGCGATTCGCAACATGGCATCGCACCGCGACAGGTGAAAGAAGAGCAGAGACAACCGTTGAGGCTTGCCCAGCGGAAGGGTGTTGTTGTGCCCGACCGGCCCGCTGCCACGCCGACCCGACCGCCAACCCGCCTGAAAGAAGGAAGGGGCGCCCGTCATGTACCCGATCGTCCGCCGCGAGGCCTTCTCGCCCACCACCTTCCTGTGGGAGGTAATGGCGCCCGATGTCGCCAGGTCGGCGCAGCCCGGCCACTTCGTGATGCTGCGGCTGCGCGAGGGCGGCGAGCGCATCCCGTTGACGGTGGCCGACTACGACCGCGCGCGCGGCACCGTCACGCTGGTGGTGCAGGCGCTGGGCAAGACGACGCTGGAGATGCGCGACCACTACAAGGAAGGCGACGCGTTTGCCGACTTCGTCGGCCCGCTCGGGCTGCCGCAGCATGTGGCCAACGTCGGCCACGTGGTGCTGGTGGGCGGGGGGCTGGGCATCGCGCCGGTGTTCCCGCAGCTGCGCGCCTTCAAGGAGGCCGGCAACCGCACCACCGGCATCATCGGCTTCCGCACCAAGGACCTGGTGTTCTGGGAGCAGCAGTTCGGACGCCATTGCGATGAGCTGCTCGTCTGCACCGACGACGGCAGCTACGGCAAGCCGGGCTTCGTGACCGCCGCGCTGCAGCAGGTGCTGGAGCGCCCGGCCGGGCCGGGCCGGCCCGACCTCGTGGTGGCCATCGGCCCGCTGCCGATGATGAACGCCTGCGTCGAGACGACGCGGCCTTTCGGCGTGAAGACGATGGTGTCGCTGAACGCCATCATGGTCGACGGCACCGGCATGTGCGGCTCGTGCCGCGTCACCGTGGGCAAGGAGATCAAGTTCGCCTGCGTCGACGGCCCCGACTTCGACGGCCACCAGGTCGACTTCAAGGAGCTGATGCTGCGCCAGAAGCGCTTCAAGCCCGAAGAGAGCAAGGCCAACGCCGACTACGAGCACGTGTGC
>JAEUPD010000174.1 GCA_016788525.1 Rubrivivax sp. | reverse complement strand
CAGCGCCAGCGCGAGGCTTGGCTCGCCGACCCGATGCCGAGCCTCGCGGTGCGGCGCCAGCGCCTGGCGCAGCTCGCCCGCTTCGTGCAGGACCACCGCGAGGCGATCTGCGAGGCCATCAGCGCCGACTACGGCCATCGGTCGCGGCATGAAACGGTGCTGGCCGAGGTGGTGCCCGTGGTGGACGGCATCCGGCACGCGCAACGCCATCTGCGCAGCTGGATGAAGCCGCAGCGCAGGCCGATCGACCGCATGGTCTTCGGCCTGGCCAGCAACCGCGTCATCCCGCAGCCCGTGGGCGTGGTCGGCGTGATCGTGCCGTGGAACTTCCCGCTCAACCTGAGCTTCGTTCCGCTGACCGCCATCCTCGCCGCCGGCAACCGCGCGATGGTGAAGATGAGCGAGAACTCGCGCCACCTGGCTGCGCTGCTGATCGAGAAGATCCCGGCCTACTTCCCACCCGAGAAGCTGCAGATCTTCGACGAGACGGGCGGCGTGGGCATCGAGTTCTCGAAGCTGCCGTTCGACCACCTGCTGTTCACGGGCTCCGGCACCACCGGCCGCGCGGTGATGGCCGCCGCGGCCGCCAACCTGTGCCCGGTGACCCTGGAACTCGGCGGCAAGGCGCCGGCCATCGTCTGCGACGACTTCCCGCTGCAGACCGCCGCCGAGCGCATCCTGTTCGTGAAGTACATGAACGCCGGGCAGATCTGCACCTCGGTCGACCACGCCTGGCTGCCCGCGGGCAAGGTCGAGGAGTTCGTGCGGCTGGCCGAGGCCATCGTGCCTGCGCGCTACCCGACGCTGGCTTCGCCGGACTACACCTCGATCATCGACCAGCGTTCGTTCGACCGCCTGCTGCGCGCGCTGGACGAAGCGCGCGAGCGCGGCGCGCGCGTGCTGCCGCTGCTGCCCGGGCCGGCCTTCGATGCGGCCGCGCGCAAGATCGCGCCGCACATCGTGCTGGATGCGCCGGCCGACTGTGCGCTGATGCAACGCGAGATCTTCGGCCCCATCCTGCCGCTGCGCAGCTACCAGCGGCTGGAGGAAGTGATCGCGGCGGTGAATGCCGGCGACCGGCCGCTGGCCATCTACCCGTTCAGCAAGGATGCGCGCACCGTGCAGCGCCTGCTGGACCACGTGATGAGCGGCGGCGTGTCGGTCAACGATGCGCTTTTTCACGTGGGCCAGCACGACCTGCCGTTCGGCGGCGTGGGTCCATCGGGCATGGGCCACTATCACGGGCGCGAAGGCTTCGAGACCTTCTCCAAGCTGCGCCCGGTGTTCTACCAGGCGCCGGTGTCGGCACTGAAGTGGATCGGCCCGCCGTACGGGCGCTTCGCCGACCAGCTGTTGAAGTTCCTGATCAAGTGAGTTCGATGTCGCGTTGCATGCCAGCGAGGAAGCGATGACCGAAGCCTACATCTACGACCATGTGCGCACGCCGCGCGGCAAGGGCAAGAAGGACGGCAGCCTGCATCAGGCCACGCCGGTGTGGCTGCTGCGCACGCTGCTGCAGGCGCTGCAGCAGCGCAGCGCGCTGGACACCGCGCTGGTGGACGACGTGGTGCTCGGCTGCGTCACGCCGATCGGCGAGCAGGGCGCCGACATCGCGCGCACCGCAGTGCTCGATGCCGAATGGGCGCAGACCGTGGCCGGCGTGACGCAGAGCCGCTTCTGCGCCAGCGGGCTCGAGTCGGTGAACCTGGCGGCGGCCAAGGTCAAGAGCGGCTTCGAAGACCTGGTGGTGGCCGGTGGCGTGGAGAGCATGAGCCGCTGGACCATGGGCAGCGACGGCGGCGCGTGGGTGATGGACCCGCGCATCAACCAGAAGACCGGGTTCGTGCCGCAGGGCATCGGCGCCGATCTGATCGGCACGCTGGAGGGCTGGGGCCGGGCCGATGTCGATGACTTCGCGCTTCGCTCGCACCGCCGTGCAGCCGCTGCGCGCGCCGAGGGCCGCTTCGCCAGGAGCCTGGTGCCGGTACGCGACATCGCCGGCCTCGTGATGCTCGATCGCGATGAGACGATCCGCGACAACGCCAGCGCCGAGGCGATGGCCAAGCTCGAGCCGAGCTTCGCGACGATCGGCCAGATGGGCTTCGACGGCACCGCGCTGCGCAAGTACACGACGGTGGAGCGGGTGAACCACATCCACCATGCCGGCAACAGCAGCGGCATCGTCGATGGTGCGGCGCTGATGCTGGTGGGCAACGAGGCCGCGGGCCAGAAGGCGGGCTTGAAGCCGCGCGCGCGCATCCGGGCGGCCGCGGTGATCGGCAGCGAGCCGACCATCATGCTCACCGGCCCGACGCCGGCGTGCCGCAAGGCGCTGGCCAAGGCAGGCATGCAGCCCAAGGACATCGATCTCTTCGAGGTGAACGAGGCGTTCGCCGTGGTGCCGATGAAGACCGCGCGCGACCTCGGCGTGGAAATGGACCGCGTGAACGTCAACGGCGGCGCCATCGCGATGGGGCACCCGCTGGGGGCCACCGGCTGCGTCATCCTCGGCACGCTGCTGGATGAACTCGAGCGCCGCAACCTCGCCACGGGCCTGGCCACGCTGTGCGTCGGGGGTGGCATGGGCATCGCCACCATCATCGAGCGGGTCTGACCATGAGCGACGCGATCACCACCGAACTGGGCAGCGACGGCATCCTCGTCGCGACGATGAACCTGCCGGGCCGCCCGATGAACGTGCTGGCCGGCGCGCTGGTGGAGGGGCTGGCGGCGTTGCCGGCCAAGCTGGCCGACCCGGCCGCAAAGGGCCTGATCCTCACCAGCGGCAAGGCCGACTTCTGCGCCGGCGCCGACCTCGACGGCCTGGTGAAGTGGACGAAGCCCGAGGAGCCGTTCGAAGGCTCCATGGCGCTGAAGAAGGTGCTGCGCAGCCTCGAGACGCAGGGCAAGCCCGTGGTGGCGGCGATCAACGGCCACGCGCTGGGCGGCGGCTTCGAGATCGCCCTCGCGTGCCATGCGCGCATCGCCCTCGACGACCCAAAGCTCAAGCTCGGCCAGCCCGAGGTGAAGCTCGGGCTGCTGCCGGGCGGCGGCGGTACGCAGCGGCTGCTGCGACTGGTGGGCGTGCAACAGGCCATGCAGATCTGTGCCGAGGGCGCCGACATCGCGCCGGCCAAGGCCAAGGGCATGGGGCTGCTGGCCGATCTCGCCAAGGACCGCGACGAACTGATGGCCAAGGCGCGCGCCTGGATTGCCGCCAACCCCAAGGCTGCCGCGCCGTGGGACCAGCCGAAGTTCAAGATCCCCGGCGGCGACAGCCGCTCGCCGGGCGTGGTGCAGATGCTGGCCATCGCGCCTTCGATCGCCAGCGCCAAGAGCTACGGCAACTACCCGGCGGTGCAGCACATCATGAGCTGCATCTTCGAGGGCGGGCTGCTGGACTTCGACTCCGCCTGCGTGGTGGAGAGTCGCTACTTCGCCGCCTGCGTGATGAGCCAGGAAGCGAAGAACATGATCGGCTCGCTGTGGTTCCAGCTCAACGCCATCAAGAAGGGCGCCTCGCGCCCGCAGGGCGTGCCGCCGGCCAAGGTGGGCAAGCTCGGCGTCCTGGGCGCCGGCATGATGGGTGGCGGCATCGCCTACGTGTCGGCCCGGGCCGGCATGGAGGTCGTGCTGCTCGACACCACGCAGGAGCAGGCCGACAAGGGCAAGGCCTACTCGCAGGGCTTGCTCGACAAGGCGGTGAAGAAGGGCCGCAGCACGCCCGAGAAGCGCGATGCGCTGCTGGCCAAGATCAAGCCGACCACGCGCTACGAAGACCTGGCCGGCTGCGACCTGGTCATCGAAGCGGTGTTCGAAGACCGTGCCATCAAGGCTGATGTCACGAAGAAGGCCGAGGCGGTGCTGGCGGCCGACAAGGTGTTTGCGTCCAACACCAGCACGCTGCCGATCACCGGCCTGGCGCAGGCGAGCGCGCGGCCGAAGAGCTTCATCGGCCTGCACTTCTTCAGCCCGGTGGACAAGATGCCGCTGGTGGAGATCATCGTCGGCAAGCAGACGAGCGACGAGACGCTGGCCCGCGGCTTCGACTACGTGCTGCAGATCGGCAAGACGCCCATCGTCGTCAACGACAGCCGTGGCTTCTATACCAGCCGGGTCTTCGCCACCTACGTGACCGAAGGCATCGCGATGCTCAAGGAGGGTGTGCACCCGCGCAGCATCGAGGTGGCCGGCCTGCAGGCCGGCATGCCGATGCCGCCGCTGGCGCTGCAGGACGAGGTGAGCCTGAGCTTGTCGATGCACGTGGCCGAGCAGACGAAGAAGGATCTCGCCGCAGAAGGCAAGAGCTTGCCCGAGCACCCGGGGATGGGCGTGATCCGCCAGCTGTGCGAGATCGGCCGCGTCGGCAAGAAGGCCGGCAAGGGCTTCTACGACTACACCGAGGAAGGCAAGTCGTTGTGGCCCGATCTGACCAAGCTGTACCCGCCGGCGGCGCAGCAGCCCGAGCAGCGCGAGCTGATCGACCGCCTGATGTTCGCGCAGGCCAACGAGGCCGCGCGCTGCTACGAAGAGGGTGTGCTGCGCTCGGTGGCCGACGCCAACATCGGCAGCATCTTCGGCTGGGGCTTCGCGCCGTTCCACGGTGGCGCGCTGCAGTTCGTCAACGCGCTGGGGGCCAAGGCCTTCGTGGCGCGCGCCCGTGAACTTGCTGCCAGGTACGGGCCGCGCTTCGAGCCGGCGGTGGTGGTGGTGAAGATGGCCGAGACCGGCGGGCGGTTCGCGGACTGAGGTCGTCGGGGCCCGGCACCTGCCACAGGCGGCCCGCGTGGCGCTGAGCGAACAGCAACCCGCCGGCGGCAGCCTGGCTGCCGTGCGTGACGCGCTGGGGGACGCCCGGCAGGTGGCCGTACTCACCGGCGCGGGCATGAGCGCCGAGAGCGGCATCCCGACCTTTCGCGACGCGCTGACCGGGCTGTGGGCGAACTTCGACCCAGAGGCGCTGGCCAGCATCGAGGGCTTCCGCGCCGACCCGGCCCGCGTGTACCGCTGGTATGTCGAGCGCCGCGAAGGGGTGCGCCGCGCCGAGCCGAACGCCGGGCACGTGGCGCTGGCAGCCTGGGCCCGGCGGCACCCGGGCAGCATGACGGTGATCACGCAGAACGTCGACGACCTGCACCAGCGCGCCGGGCAACCCGGGGTCATCCGGCTGCACGGCGACATCCTCGCCGACCAGTGGCTGGAGCCTTGCCGCCACCCCGCGGTGCCCGGTCGCCCATGCGACCCGGCCGACGCGGACGAGGGCCAGCCGCCGAAGTGCGCACGCTGCGCAAACCTGGCTCGGCCGGCGGTGGTGTGGTTCGGCGAAGCGCTGCCCGAGGCCGCGTTGGCGCGTGCCGAGCGCGCGGCCCGGGAGTGCCAGCTGATGCTGGTGGTGGGCACCTCGGGCGCGGTGTGGCCGGCGGCGGGCCTGGCGTTGCAAGCACGGCGGGCAGGAGCGCGGGTGGTCATCCTGAACCCGGCCGACAGCGAGATCGACGTCGTGGCGCATGACCTGCTGCGCGGCACCGCGGCGCGGCTGCTGCCGCTGCTGCTTGGGGGTGGGGTGGCTTGTTGAGTCTTCTTCCGGACTAGAATTGCCTCATAGTTCAGTTCTGGATTGATGAGGCAAGGCAATGAGTGCCGTGCTGGCCCCTGAGGCGGCCCCCCCCGCGTTCGAGCCCGGTCAGTTGGCTGGCGCCGGCCTGCGCGCCTTCGAGCGCATCGCTGCGGCCTGGCAGCTGAGCGTGGACGAGCAGCTGCGCCTGCTCGGCCAGCCACCGCGCAGTACGTTCTTCGCCTGGCGCCGGCATCCTGAACGAGCCAGCCTGCCGCGTGACACGCTGGAACGGCTGTCTTACCTGCTGGGCATCTGGAAGAGCCTGCAGATCCTGCTGCCCGAGCCTTCCGCGGCGGACGCCTGGGTGCGGCAGCCGAACAGCGCCGCGCCCTTCGGCGGCCGCAGCGCGCTGGCGCGCATGCTGGCTGGGAACGTGAGCGACCTGCACGCGGTGCGCGTGTACCTCGATGGTGTGCGCGGTGGCGGGTGGGCCTGAGCGGGGCGAGGCGGTGACGGCCGGCCGGATGGGCAGCGCGGCAGCCGCCCCTGCCGCGCCGGACGACTTCAAGGCGCTGGCCGCTTCGCTGCCGGCGCGCCGTGTGCGCTGGGCGACCGCCTGCCGCATCGTGCCCACACGGCACCCGCCGGTGAACCTGTTCGACCGCGTGGCCGATGCCGCGGACTTCGAGGCGCTCTACGCCCTGGAGGCGATGACCAACGAACGCGTGCGCGACGAACTCGGCGAGATCGAGCGCGTGCCACGCGCCGAGCGCGCCTACGGGCCGGGCAGCGGGCCGATCATGGCCGCGTTCACGCACGTCAATACGCTAGGCAGCCGCCTCTCCGATGGCAGCTTCGGCATGTTCTATGCCGCCCGCGAGCGCGCTACCGCCATCGCCGAGACCCGCCATCACCACGGGCGGTTCCTTGCCGCCACCGGCGAGCGGCCGACGCATCTGCCGATGCGGCTGTACCACGTGCATGTCGATGGCCGCCTGCACGACCTGCGCCCACCGGGCTGCGTGCCGGCGGCGGTGTATCACCCGGGTGACTACAGCACTTCCAGGCGCCTGGGCCTGGCGTTGCGCGCGCGCGGCTCCAACGGCGTGGTCTATCGCAGCGTGCGCCATGACCGCGGGCAGTGCGTGGGACTGTTGCGCCCGGGGCCGGCCAGCCGCTGCCTGCATGCGGCCATCCTGCTGTACGCGTGGGACGGCCGGGGCTTCACCGACGTGTACGAGAAGACCGATTGAACTCCCTCCTTGCCGCGTCGGGCGGCGAACGCTTCGAGCGCCTCGACGTGCTGCGCGCCGTGGCCATCGTGTGGATGGCGGGCTTCCACCTCGGCTTCGACCTCAACCTGTACGGGTTGATGCCGCCGCAGAACTTCTACCGCGACCCGTTCTGGACGCAGCAGCGCACGGTCATCGTCAGCCTCTTTCTCTTCTGTGCCGGGTTGGGGCAGGCGGTGGCGTTGCATGGGGAGGCGGGTGGGCCGAGGTTCCCCAGGCGCTTCTGGCGCCGCTGGGCGCAGATCGCCGGCTGCGCGGTGCTGGTGAGCCTGGGATCGGCGCTGATGTTTCCGAGAAGCTGGATCAGCTTCGGCGTGCTGCACGGCATTGCGGTGATGCTGATCCTTGCGCGCCTGGCCGCGCCAGCAAAGGCGTGGCTGTGGCCGCTGGGTGCATTGGCCATCGCGCTGCCCCAGTTCGTGCGCGACCCGTTCTTCAACGCGCCGTATGCCCACTGGATCGGGCTGGTGACGAAGAAGCCGATCACCGAGGACTGGGTGCCGGTGCTGCCGTGGCTTGGCGTGATGCTGTGGGGGCTGGCCGCGGGCCAGTGGCTGCTGGTCCACCGGCGCGACCTGCTGGCCGGGCCGGTGCCACGGGCGTTGGCCCCCGCGGCGGTGCTGGGGCGCTGGCCGCTCAGCTTCTACATGATCCACCAGCCGGTGTTTCTCGGGGCCATCCTCGGCGGCCGCGCGCTCGGCGCGTGGTGAGCCGGGCGCTACCATCGCCCGATGGGACCGACGCCTGACGACGACGCTGGCCGCGCGGGCAGGCCGCAACCTGGTGGTGGCCAAGGTCATCACCATGAACACGAACACGAACACGGGCACGAGCACGAGCACGAGCACGAGCACGAGCACAGCGAACTCGGCCCGATGGATTTGCGCGTGCGGGCCCTCGTCACGGTGCTCGCGCAGAAGGGCTACATCGACCCCGCTGCGCTCGATGTCCTGATCGACACGTACCAGACGAAGATCGGTCCGCGCAATGGCGCCCGCGTGTTGGCTCGGGCGTGGGTCGACCCGCACTATCGCGCCTGGCTGCTGCGTGACGCCACCGCGGCCATTGCTTCGCTCGGCTACCACGGACGGCAAGGCGAGCACATGGTGGCCGTGGCCAACACGCCCGAGCAGCACAACGTGGTGGTGTGCACGCTGTGCAGCTGCTACCCGTGGCCGGTGCTCGGCCTGCCGCCCACCTGGTACAAGAGCGCGCCGTACCGTGCCCGCGTCGTG
>JAEUPD010000015.1 GCA_016788525.1 Rubrivivax sp. | reverse complement strand
GTCAACAGCGGCGTGTGGAGCGGGCTCACGCACCCGCTGGCGGTGGATGCCGTCGCCACCGCGCTGGCAGGCAAGGGCCTGGGCGAGAAGAAGACCACCTGGCGCCTGCGCGACTGGGGCATCAGCCGCCAGCGCTACTGGGGCACGCCGATCCCGATCATCCACTGCGAAGGCTGCGGCACGGTGCCGGTGCCGGAGAAGGACCTGCCCGTCGTGCTGCCCGAGGACCTGGTGCCCGACGGCAGCGGCAATCCGCTCAACAAACACGCCTCGTTCCTGAATGTCGCCTGCCCGCAATGCGGCAAGGCGGCGCGGCGCGAGACGGACACGATGGACACCTTCGTCGACAGCGCCTGGTACTACATGCGCTACTGCTGCCCCGACAGCGAACTGGCGATGGTGGACAAGCGCAACGAGTACTGGATGCCGATGGACCAGTACATCGGCGGCATCGAGCACGCCGTGCTGCACCTTCTGTACGCGCGCTTCTGGACCAAGGCCATGCGCGATATCCAGATCACTGGGCCGGATGGCCGGCCCAGGGGCCTGGTGAGCTTCCACGAGCCGTTCCGCAAGCTGTTCACGCAGGGCATGCTGCTCAACGAGTGCTTCTACCGCGAAGAGGAGGGCGGCAAGAAGCGCTGGTTCTACCCGGCCGAAGTCGACATCACCTACGACGACAAGGGCCACCCCACCGGTGCCGCCGCCAAGAGCGACGGCCGGCCGGTGATGCTCGGCGGCATCGAGAAGATGTCCAAGAGCAAGAACAACGTCGTCGAGCCCAAGGACATCATCGCCAAGTTCGGTGCCGACACGGCGCGCGTGTTCGTGATGTTCGCCGGCCCCCCCGACCAGAGCGCGGCGTGGTCCGACTCCGGCGCCGCCGGCTGCTACCGGTTCCTCACGCGCCTGTGGTCCACGTCGCGCAGGCTGGCCCCGGCGCTGGCCCACCCGGCGCCCGACACCACCGGCGCGAGCAAGGGCGCGTTGGCGCTGCGGCGCGAGATGCACCTGCTGCTCAGGCAAGTGAGCAGCGACTACGACCGGCTGCAATACAACACCGTCGTCTCCGGCGCGATGAAGATGCTCAACGCCATCGAGGGCGCCATCCTCGCCGACACCCCGGTCGACGCCGCGGTGCGGCGCGAAGCGCTGTCGATCCTGCTGCGCGCGCTGTACCCGGCGGCGCCGCACGTCACGCACGCGCTGTGGGCCGGGCTGGGCTATGCGGCGCAGCATGGCGAGCTGATCGACGCGCCCTGGCCCGCGGTCGACGAAGCCGCGCTCGTCACCGACGAAGTCGAACTCGTGCTGCAGGTCAACGGCAAGCACCGCGGCGCGATTCGCGTGCCGGCCTCGGCCGACCGGGCCGCGATCGAGGCGGCCGCCATCGCGGCGCCCGAGTTCGAGCGCTTTGCCGAAGGCCGGCCGGCGCGCAAGGTGGTGGTGGTGCCTGGCCGGCTGGTCAATGTCGTGGTCTGACGCGGCGCCGCACCGGCGGGCCTGGCTGGGTGCCTCGCTGGCTGCCGCGCTGGCCGCGGGCGGCTGCGGCTTCACGCTGCGCCAGCCGCCCAGGCTGGCGTTCCGCAGCCTGGCGCTCACCGGCTTCGAGCCGCGCTCGTCGCTGGCCGACGACCTGCGGCGGCAGATCCGCGCGCAGGTGCAGTTGCTCGAAGACCCGGCCAAGGCCGAGGTCGTGCTGCAGGCGCTGGCCGACCAGCGCACCCGCAGCGTGGTGGCCAGCACCGCGGCGGCGCAGGTGCGCGAACTGCAGCTGCGGCTGCGCTTCGAGTTTCGCGTCACCGCGCCGGACGGCCGCGAGCTGATTCCGAAGGTGCAGTTGCTGCTGTCGCGCGACATGAGCTACAGCGAGAGCTTCGCGCTGGCCAAGGAACACGAGGAGAGCGAGCTGTTCCGCGACATGCAGTCCGACGTGGTGGCGCAGGTCATGCGCCGCCTCGCGTCGATCAAGGTATGAATCCGGCGCCTCGCGAAGTGCCTTCGGCGCGTCCACCCAGGGGGGCGAACCTGGCCGCGGATTGCCCGGCGCAGCAGTCGTGCCTGGCGAGGAGCCGGGCCCTTGGGTCCGGGCGGCTGCGTATCTGAGCCACGATGCAGCTCAAGCTCGACCAGTTCGAAGCGCACGTGGCCCAGGGCGCAGCCAGGGGCCTGAAGCCGCTGTACACGCTGCACGGCGACGAGCCGCTGCTGGCGCAAGAGGCCGCCGACGCACTGCGCGCCGCCGCGCGCGCCGCCGGTTTTTCGGAGCGCAAGGTGTTCACCGTCAGCGGCGCGCACTTCGACTGGAGCGGGGTGCTCGGCGCCGCGCAGTCGATGAGCCTGTTCGCCGAGCGGCAGCTGATCGAGATCCGCATTCCTTCGGGCAAGCCCGGCAAGGACGGCAGCGAGGCGCTGCAGCGCTACTGCGAGCAGCTCGGCGACGACGTGCTCACGCTGGTGCAGCTGCCGCGGCTGGATTTTCAGCAGGCCAAGTCGGCATGGTTCGGCGCGCTCGATGCCGCCGGCGTAAGTGTGCGGCTCGATCCGATCGAACGCCGCGCGCTGCCCGCCTGGCTGGCGCAGCGCCTGGCGCGGCAGGGCCAGCGCGTGCCCGAGGGCGAGGAGGGCCAGCGCGCGCTGGCGTTCTTCGCCGACCGCGTCGAAGGCAACCTGCTCGCCGCGCACCAGGAACTGCAGAAGCTCGCGCTGCTGCACCCGGCGGGCGTGCTGGGCTTCGAGCAGATCGAAGCCGCGGTGCTGGACGTGGCGCGCTACGACATCGCCAAGCTCACCGAGGCGGTGTGGGCGGGCCACACCGCGCGCGCGCTGCGCATGCTCACGGCGCTGGAAGCCGAGGGCGAATCGGCCGTCTACCTGCATTGGACCCTGGCCGAGGATGTGCGCGCGCTGGTGCGCACCCGCGCGGCTCTGGACGCCGGCCAGCCGCTGCCGATGGCGCTGCGTGAAGCGCGCGTGTGGGGCGCCAAGGAGAAGCTGTTCGAGCGCGTGCTGCCGCGCCTCACGGCGGCGCGCGCCGAGGCATGGCTGCAGTCGGCGCGCATCTGCGACGGCTTGTGCAAGGGCCTCGAACACCCGCGCTGGCCACGTGGCGCCTGGCCGGCGCTGCGCCACCTGGTCCTGCTCTTGCTGCAGCCCGGCCTGGAAGTGCCCGGGGGTGCGCTGGCGCTGCGCGCATAGGCGGCAGGAGGCCGGGGCCGAGGCGCGCTGCGCCGCGAAAGCCGCGCAGGGCCTGGCCGTGGCGGCCGCTCAGCGGTACTTCGCCGCGGTGATGAACTGCCCGAAGGTCTCGCACCACACCACGACGGTCGTGTACTGAGCCGGGTCGATGCCCGCCGGCATCGGCACGATGAAGTTCTCGAAGGTCTTCACGTCGCCCACGCGCACCATGCGGGGCTTGTCGCGCAGGAACTGCTCTTCGGTCTCGACGAACTCGGGCGCCAGGTACAGCTTGTAGTCCGGCCCGGGCGCCAGGCGGCCGTGCAGGGCCACGGCGCTGCGGCCCACCGACACCTTGCCTTCGCCCCAGTGCAGCGCGTCGCTGCCGGCCAGGTCGCGCTTGAAGGCGGCCTCGAACTGCGCCTCGCCGGCCGCGGCTCCGACCGCCGCGGCGCTGGGGGCATCCGGCGCGATCAGGATCGGCAGCGCATAGATGCCCGCCGCGAAGCCGACTGCCCCCACCGCGCCGTGCGACACGGCCAGCAGCAACGCGCGGCGAAGGCGTGAACGCGCGGGCAACGCCGGACCTGGGGCGGGACTCGAGGATGACCGGGCCATCACAGGGCCCCGGTGAACTCGCCGCGTGCCGGATAGTCCTTGGCCAGCGCGAAGTCCAGTGCGGCCAGAAGCTCGGCGAAGTTCGGGCGCGCGAACGGCATGGTCTGCACGGCGCCGTAGTACAGCGTGCCGTCGGGTCGCACGAGAAACAGGCCCGGCTCGGAGAACAACGCCGGTTCATCGATGCCGGAGGAGGTTGTGCCGCGCGAGGTGCTGATGTACAGGCCCCAGGCCCGCGCCACGGCGAGAGGCAAGCCATGGCCCAGGCGGAGATCGGGCGCCTTGAGCTTGCCGGCCATGGCCTGCGCGCGCTCCGGCGTGTCACCGGAGATGGCGACGACCTCGACACCACGCCCGTGGAACTCGGGCAGCAGGCGGCCTAGCTCGAGCAAGTACTTCAGGCAGATCGGGCAATGCAGGCCGCGATAGAAGACGACCATCGTCAGCGCGCGTGGGGTCACGGCTGCCAGGTTGAACTCGCCGTGGTCGAGCGTGGGAACCTGCAGCGCAGGCACGGGTTGGCGCGGGATGAGCATGAGGGGCTCCGGCAGGCACGGGGTGGGGTGGACCAGGTTCGTCGCGCCTGTGCGCGCGCCCATTACGCACAGCTTGTTGCGGCCAGCCGGCCCACCGATCCGGCTGCCCTCACGGCATGCAGCCGTGCCGTCCACGCCGCCGACGCCGCCGTGCTGTGGCGACGCAAAGGGCGGGCGCCGGGCACCCGCGCGCTACCCGCCAAACACGTCCTTGTACGACGTGTACACCGTCAACATCAGCAGCGGTGCCAGCACCACCCAGCCCAGGCCGAAGGGGATCGAAGCGACGATTGCCGCGCCGATGTAGATCACGCCCCAGACGAGGAACGGCACCACGTTCTTCAGGCTGGCAGCGAAGCTGAGCTTGATCGCCTCCACCGGTGCCACGTTGCGCAGCGCCACCAGCGGCGTGGCGAACCACACCGCCATCGTCGCCACCAGGCCGAGCAGCAGCCCCACGGCCAGGGCGAACAGGCCCATGCCGATGCCCGCCATCACCCCGCCGGCGCTGCGCCGCGCGCCGCCCGCGATGGCCCCCATGACGCCACCCAGGCCGAGCACGAACATCGCGGCGCCGATCACCACCACCATCACCAGGAACAGCGCGCCCACCACGAGCAGCTGATTCAAGCGCTCGCCCTTGAACGCGGCGAACAGGTCTCCCACCTCGACGGCGCCGCCACCGCGGTCGGTGCGCTCTGCGGCCGCCATCCAGCCGCCGGCCAGCACCGGCAGCAGCAGCGACGTGGCAACGAAGCCGATGAGCGGAATGAGCGACAACACGACCATGATCACGAACAGGATCAGCCCGAGCACGATCCAGATGCCGGCGTTCTTGGCGAACAACGCCCAGGCCTCGGACCACCAGGCCACACCGCGGCCGCCTTCGACGGCGCGCGGTTGTTCGCCGCCCGCCGACCCGGGCGTGATGCTGAGTTGCTCCATTGCTTGCCCCTCCACGCGGCACCTGCCGCGGGGGCATTGTGGGCTGCGCCCGTGCGAACGGCCAGCCCTTGATCGGCCTCAAGAGCCGCCGGGCCGACGCGCGGATACTGCCGTCACGGAGGCGGTGGGTGGTCGGCCCTACAAGGAACACCACGATGCAAAGCAGCACCCGAATCATGTTGGCGGCTGCGCTGGCGCTGGGCGCCATGCCGCTGGCCGTGACGGCGCAACCCCGGCCGGACTTCGGCCAGCGCGAGTTCAACGCCAAATGCGCCGTGTGCCACGGCCTGGACGGCAAGGGCGCTGGGCCGCTGGCCGCGCACCTCAAGAAGGCGCCGCCCGACCTGACGACGATGGCCCAGCGCAACGGCGGCGTGTTCCCCGTCGCCAAGACCTACGCGGCCATCGAGGGCGCCGGCGGCGGGCACGGCACCCGCGAGATGCCGGTGTGGGGCCTGGACTACACCATCCAGGCCGCCGAGCAACTGCCTGATCTGCCGTACAACCAGGCGCAGTTCGTGCGCACGCGCATCATGGCCCTGCTCGAACACCTGACCCGGTTGCAGGCGAAGTAGTCGGCTGGCCGCGCGGGCGCCGCGGTGCCCACTAGTACCCGCGGGCGCGGTCCACCAGATGCGCCGGTACGGCGCCTTCGCGCAGGGCGCGCAGGTTGGCCGCCACCACCTGCGCGGCGCTGGCGTGGTCGGTCAACGCCGCGGCATGCGGCAGCATCGTCACGCGCGGATGCCGCCAGAAGCGGTGGGCGGCCGGCAGCGGCTCGGCGTGGAAGACATCCAGCACGGCGTGGCGCAGGTGGCCGCTGTCCAGTGCCGCCAGCAGGTCGGCGTCGACGACGTGCGCGCCGCGGCCGAGGTTCACCAGCGCCGCGGACGGGGGCATCGCAGCCAGGAAGCGCGCATCGAGCAGCCCGCGGGTCTGCGGCGTCAGCGGCAGCAGGTTGACGACGATCTCGTGGGCGGCCAGCTGCGCCTGCAGCGGCGGGCCGCCACGGCCCCAGGTCGTCACGGGGTACCCCTGCGTGCGCAGTGCGGCGGCCACGCGGCCGCCCATCTCGCCCCGGCCCAGCACGAGCACGGGCACCTCGGCGGCGCGGCGCTGGCGGTGCTGGCGCCACAACCCTTCGCGCTGGCGCTGCTGGTAGGCGAAGAAGCCGCGGTGCAGCGCCAGCACGGCCCACAGCGCGGTCTCGGCCATCGCCGCGCTCATCGCCGGGTCGACCATGCGTGCGAGGGGCACCTCCGCGGGCACCGTGGGGTCGGCGAGCAGGCGGTCGACGCCCGCCCACAGGCTCTGGATGAGCTTCAGGTGGTGCAGTCCCGCCAGGCTGCCAGGCGGCGGGTTGGCCACCACCGCCACCTGCACGGCGGTGGGGTCGCGCCGCGCGGCCTCGGCGTCCAGCCATTGGGCTTCGGGCAGTGCGGCGGCAAGCGCGGCGTGCCACGCGGCCCACTCGCCGGCGTCCAGGTCGCCAGCGAGTATCACCTTCATGGGCGGGGCGCCGCCGCTGGTGGGCGCCTCGCTGGGCGGCGCCGGGTGCCCCGCGTCAGACGGCGGCACCGGCATCGGGCCGCTCCATCAAGGCAAGCAGTGCGCGCAGCGCGATGTGCACCGTCTGCTCGCGGACCGCGGCGCGGTCGCCGGCCAATTGCAGCCGACGTACGTCACCGAGCGTGGCCGTGCCGACAGCCAGCCAGACGGTGCCGACCGGCTTGCCGGGCACCGCGCCGCCGGGCCCCGCGATGCCCGTCACCGCCGCCGCGCATTGCACCGGCGCACGCGCCAGCGCGCCGGCCAGCATCGCGCGCACGACCTCCTCGCTGACCGCGCCGTGGCGGGCGATCAGCGCCTCGTCCACGCCCAGCAGCTGCACCTTGGCGGCGTTGCTGTAGGTGACGAAGCCGCGCTCGAACCAGTCGCTGGACCCAGCCACCGAAGTGCACGCCGCGGCGATGAGACCGCCGGTGCAGCTCTCGGCGCTGGCCATCGAGAAACCGCGCCTGCGCAGTTGCTCGCCCAGCGTGAGGACGAGCGGCTCCAGCGGCGGCGCCAACGATGGCGAACCAAGCGCATGGTCAGGCTTCAGGTGTTCCACAAGCGCACCCACACCGCGATGAGCAGCAGCGCGCACGCCGCCGCGACCAGATCGTCGAGCATGATGCCCAGGCCCTGGCGCCAGCCGATGGTCGGCGGCGCGCCCGCGGTCGGGCGAATCTTGAACAGGCCGTCGGCCCAGCGCACCGGCCCCGGCTTGGCAGCGTCGAAATAGCGAAAGAGCGCAAACGCCGCGAGCTGCGCCCACCACGGCGCGGGCATCAGCAGCCACAGCACGAGCCAGAAGGCCACCACCTCGTCCCACACGATGGCGCCTGGGTCGGCCAGCTGCAGGCCTTGCGCGGTGCGCGTGGCCGCCCACACGCCAAAGCCGAAGGCCGCGGCGATCACTGCCGCCCAGGCCCCGGCGCTGAGCCACGGGTCAAGCATCAGGAACGCTGCCCAGGCCCACAGCGTACCCACCGTGCCAGGCGCGCGCGGCGCCAGGCCACTGCCAAAGCCGAAGGCCACCCAGTGCGCCGGGTGGCGGCGCATGAAGGCGAAGCCTGGGCGCACCGCTGGGCGTGGCGCGGCGGGCTCGTGTGCCGAGGCCGCCCGGTCGGCCGGCGCCGTCTGCGCTGTCTGCGCGGTCTGCGCGGTCTGCGCGGGTTGCGCGGGTTGCGCGGGTTGCGCGGTCTGCACGTCAGGCAGCGAAGTGGTCGAACCCACGCCAGTCCATTTCCACCGCGCGGCCGCCCGCGTCATGCACCTGCAGGCCCGCCGCGGCGTCGATGCGGCCGAAGCGCGTGACGGCCACGCCCACCAGCCGGCCGGCCGCCTCCACCGCGGCGCGGTGCTGCGGCGGCGCGGTGAACAATAGCTCGTAGTCGTCGCCGCCGGCCAGCACGCACTGGCGCTGCAGCGCCGGGGCCTGCGCCGCCAGCACAGCACTGCGGGGCAGCGCGTCGGCGTCGATCACCGCGCCGACGTTCGACGCGGCCAGCACGTGGCCGAGGTCGCCGACCAGACCGTCGCTCAGGTCGATGGCGGCGCTGGCCAGGCCGCGCAGCGCACGCCCCAGCGCCACGCGCGGCTGCGGGCACTCCATGGCCAGCCGCGCGGCTTCGAACTCGGCGGCCCCCAGCGCGACGTTGCCGCGAAAGACCTCCAGCGCCAGCCGCGCGTCGCCGAGTTGGCCGCTGACCCACAGGTCGTCGCCGGCGCGCGCGCCGCGGCGCAGCAGCGCGCCGCCGGCAGGCACCTGGCCCAGCACGGTGACCGAGATGTTCAGCGGCCCGGCGGTGGTGTCGCCGCCGATCAGCTCCACGCCATGCTCGTCGGCCAATGCAAACAGGCCGGCGGCAAAGGGCTCGAGGAAGGCCGGGTCGGCGCGCGGCAGGGCCAGGGCCAGCGTGAAGCCCAGTGGCTCGGCGCCGCAGGCCGCCAGGTCCGACAGGTTCACCGCCAGCGCCTTGTGGCCCAGCCGCCGCGGCGGCACGGTGGGCAGGAAATGGCGCCCCTCCACCAGCATGTCGGTGGAGATGGCCAGCTGCATGCCGGCATCGGGCGTCAGCAAGGCGCAGTCGTCGCCGATGCCCAGCGCCACCGCGCGCCCGGCGGGCCGCGTGGCGGGCGCGGCGGTGCGCCCGCGGCGCTTGAAGAAGCGCTCGATCAGCTCGAACTCGCCCAAGGGGCGGCCCGGCGCGCTCACCGCACTGCCCTTCGCGCTGCACGCTGCGGAATGAGCGGTCGGGAACGGCCCGCCGCGGTCATGCGACGGCCTCCGCGCTTGAAGCGCTTCGGCATGAGCGCTTGGGAGCGGCCCGGCGCGCTCATACGATGGCCTCCGCGCCTGAAGCGCTTCGGCATGAGCGCTCGGGAGCGGCCCGGCGCGCTCATGCCAAACCCCGGTCGCGCAGCAGGTTGGCCAGTTCAACCGCCGAGCGCACGTGCATCTTGTCGAACACGCGGGCGCGGTGTACTTCCACCGTGCGCACGCTGATCTTCAGCTCGTCGGCGATGAGCTTGTTCGGCCGGCCTTCGACCACCAGGCGCATCACGTCGCGCTCGCGATCGGTGAGCTCGGCAAACGCGTCGGCGGCGGCCCGCTGCTCGGCGCGGGCGGCCAGCGCGGTGGCACTGGCCGCCAGGGCCTGCTCGACGCGGTCGACGAGCGTGTTGTTGGAGAACGGCTTCTCCACGAAGTCGAAGGCCCCGCGCTTGACGGCGGCCACCGCGGTGGGCACGTCGCCGTGGCCGGTGAGGAAGATCACCGGCAGCAGCGGGGCGAGCCCGGCATCGGCCAGGCGCTCGAACAGCGCCAGGCCGCTGGTGCCGGGCATGCGCACATCCAGCAGCATGCATGCCGGCGTGCGCGGCCAGGGTTGGGGCTGCGCAGCGTGCCACGCGGCAAACGCGTCGGCACTGGCGAACGGCTCGGAGAGCAGCCGGCGCGAGCGCAGCAGCCAGGCCAGCGCATCGCGCACCACCTCCTCGTCATCGACGACGTAGACCACGGGGATGCCCGGTGCCACGGGGGCGCGGCGGGCATCAAGGGGCGGTGCGTTCGGGATCGACAAGCTCGGCGGCCGCCGCGTCGGCAAGGCGGCGGCCCCCGGCAGTGTCGCCGCTTTCGGGGGCGGATTCCCTCGGTGGCAACGCCGAGGCGGCGGCGGGCGCCGGGCCGGCGGACCCGTCGGCGCCGGCATGGTCGGCGCGGCGCTTCGGGCCCGGCAGCGTGAAGCGGAAGAGGGTGCCGCGGCCACCCGGACCGGCGGCGAACTCCAGCGTGCCGCCATGCTGCTCGATCACCGTCCGGCACAGGCTCAGGCCGAGGCCCATGCCCTCGGCGCGGGTGGTGAAGAAAGGCGTGAACAGGCGCGCGGCCACCCCCGGGGCGATGCCCGGGCCCGCGTCGCGCACCTCGAAGACCACCCGGCCGGCGGCGTCTGCGCGTGCCGCCAGCACGAGGCGGCGCTCGCTGGCCGGGGTCTCGGTTTCCATCGCCTGGATGCCGTTGCGCGCCAGATTCAGCAGCACCTGTTCGAGCATCGTGCGGTCGCCCACCGCGCGCGGCATGCGCTCGGGCGGGCGCGGCAGTTCGACCTCGACCTGCGTGGCGCTCTTGCGTGCCTGCAGCCGCACCAGCGGCAGCACGGCATCGAACAGCGCATCGGCGGGAACGGACTCGCGCAGCTGCTCACGCCGGCGTACGAAATCGTGCACGCTCTTGATGACCCGGCCGGCGCGCTCGGCCTGTTCGGCGATGCGGGCCAGCGCCTGGCCCAGCAGCGCAGCCAGCTCGGCGGCGGGCGTGGCGCCAGCGGTCTCGCCGCCGGCGACGGGGCCGCCCGCCGCGGCGGGCGCGTGCAGGAGGTTCAACGAGCCGCTGGCGTAGCTGGCGATGGCGGCCAGCGGCTGGTTCAGCTCGTGGCTGAGCAACGAGGCCATCTCGCCCATCGTGGCCAGGCGGGCGCTGGCCTGCAGCCGTTCCTGCTGCTGGCGCGACAAGTCTTCGATGCGTCGCTGCGAGCTGATGTCGAGCACGGCGCTCATCCAACCGGTCTGGCGGCCCTCGCCGTCCAGCAAAGGTGCTTCGTAGACCATGGCCGGGAAGCGCTCGCCGTCCTTGCGCACGAACAGGATCTCGAAGCCCTCGCGCGGCTCGGCCGCGGCGTGGTCGCCCTCGTCGGAGGCCGCCCGGCGCTGCAGCTGGCGGGCCGCGTAGTCGGCCAAGCGCTCGGGGGGCCAGTACGGCGGCGGCTGCGGCGGGCGCACGGCGCGCAACTCGTCGGCACTGAAGCCGACCATCGCGCAGAAGGCCGGGTTGACATAGGTGATGGCGCCGTCCATGTCGCGCGCGCGCAGCCCGGTGATGAGCGAGTCCTCCATCGCCTTGCGAAAGCGCAGGGCGTCGGCCAGGGCCTGCTCGGCCGCCGCGCGGCGGCGCACGTCGCGTGCCAGCGCGAAGACCACCCCGAACAGCGCCAGCGACAAGCCGAGCACCAACGCCAGCGTGAGGTTCGGAATCAGGCTGGGATGGCCGGCCAGGCTGTCGGCGCGCAGGCGCAGCGGCTGCCCGGGCAGGTCGATCGTGTGCTCGGCCATGTGGACCCCGGCGCCGCGGCGCGCGCCGGCGCGGGCCAGGCGCGCGCCGTCCGCTTCGACCAGGCTCAGCTCGTGGCGCTGCAGCACCTGGGCCGCCGCGCCGGCCGCCTCCAGCGCCGCCGGCAGCGCGATGCTGGCCACCAGGTAGCCGGCCTCGCGGCCTTCGCGGCGCACCGGCACGCACAGGTCCGTGAGCTCCTGCCCCGTGCCCTCGGCGAGCGGGGCGAAATAGCTGCGCGAGAACGCCGGTGCGTTGCTGCGCTGGGCTTCGCGGCAGGCGATGTCGACCTCGGCGGTCAGTTCGGCGCGCGCCAGGCGCTGGAACGGCGTGGGGCCGAGCATCGAGTCGGCCGCGGCAACGACGGCAAAGCCGGTGTCACGGGCTTCAATGCGGCGCAGCGCGGTGTTGCCCTGCAGCAGCGCCGTCGCGGCGGCACGCCAGGCAGCGTCGGCGGGGTTGACCGCCGACTGCGCCTGCAGCGCATGGGTCAGCCGCAGCAGGTCGCGGCGCAGGGTGGCGCCGGCCTCGGCTGCGGCTGCTTCGGCCGCACCATGGACGCGCCATGCCTCGTAGCGCAGGGTGAGGGCCACGAGCAACGTCTGCGCCACGGCCAGCAGCGCCAGCAGCAGGCCCCACAGCAGCAGGCGGCGCCAGCGCCGCGGCGCAGCGCTCACCGCTGCCGCTCCTGCGCTCGCTGCCGCGTCACGGGGGTGGGGCACACGGGCATGGCTGGCCATCGCTGTCCAAGCCAGTATCTTGCCCGGGCTGCGGACGCGGCGTACGCAGTTTTGCGAATCGCACGCCGGTGGCGTGCGCTCGACACTCGGCTTCGAGGGCTCGGCCGGGCCGCGGGTGCCTGGGTCGCCGGGTTCAGCGTCGTGAGGGCGGCTCCTTCACAATCCCGCACCCCCACCGGACCCCCACGAGCGCAGACGGGCGACACGGCCCCTGCCGCAGGAGCGACGATCCATGTCCCGCGCCGATGATGCCCGGCCCGCCGGCCCGACCCCTACGTCCACCAGCCCCGCCGCGGATGCCGCGATGCTGCGCAGCCAGGAGCGTGCCGCCGAGCTGCGGCGGGCGGCGCTGGAGTACCACGAGTTCCCCACGCCGGGCAAGCTGGCCATCAGCGCCACCAAGCAGATGACCAACCAGCGCGACCTGGCGCTGGCCTATTCGCCCGGGGTGGCCGCGGCCTGCGAGGAGATCGCTGCCGACCCGGCCACGGCCTTTCGCTACACCGCGCGCGGCAACCTGGTGGCCGTGGTCACCAACGGCACCGCGGTGCTCGGGCTGGGCGACATCGGTCCGCTGGCAGCCAAACCGGTGATGGAAGGCAAGGCGGTGCTGTTCAAGAAGTTTGCCGGCATCGACGTGTTCGACATCGAGATGGCCGAGCGCGACCTGGACAAGCTGGTCGATCACATCGCGGCGCTGGAGCCCACCTTCGGCGGCATCAACCTCGAGGACATCAAGGCGCCGGACTGCTTCTACGTCGAGCGCAAGCTGCGCGAGCGCATGAAGAGTCCCGTCTTCCACGACGACCAGCACGGCACCGCCATCGTCGTCGGCGCGGCGCTGCTCAACGCGCTGAAGGTCGCCGGCAAGGCCATCGGCGAGGTCAAGCTCGTGACCTCGGGCGCCGGTGCCGCGGCGCTGGCCTGCCTGGGCTGCTGGTCAAGCTGGGCGTGCGGCGCGAGAACATCTGGGTGACC
>JAEUPD010000109.1 GCA_016788525.1 Rubrivivax sp. | reverse complement strand
GGCCCGCGCGGCAAGGACTTCAACATGCGCTGGGTGGCCAGCATGGTGGCCGACGTGCACCGCATCCTCAGCCGCGGCGGCATCTTCATGTACCCGTGGGACAGGCGCGAGCCCGACAAGCCCGGAAAGCTGCGCCTCATGTACGAGGCAAACCCGATGTCATTCCTCGTCGAACAAGCCGGCGGGGCGGCGACCAACGGGCTGGAGCGCATCCTCGACGTGGCGCCCAGGAAGCTGCACGAGCGCGTCAGCGTGATCCTCGGATCGCGCAACGAGGTCCTGCGCGTCGCCGAGTACCACCGCGACGCCGGCTGACCCCCACGGCGCGCAGAGCGCGCCGGATGCGACACCACGCGCAGAGCGCGCCGCGTGCAACAAGGCGCGGGGCGCGCCCCGGAAACAACACGGCCCGCGGGGCGCGGGCCGTTGCTCAACCTGGAGGCGCGATCCGGAGTCGAACCGGACTGGACGGATTTGCAAGCCCGCTCAGACACTCACAGGCGCGTTTGTACACCACTTGGCGCAATGTTTGCACCAACGGATTTCGCAGTCTTGAGCAGGGCCGCTCACAGCCGGACGGCTGTGAACTTGGACTTGCTTGAGTGGTGCCAGGGCACAACAAAGGCCCCACGTTCCACCAGACCCGCTTGGGCCACGATCTGCGGCCACCAGCGCACCATGCGCTCGGATTGAAGCCAGAACGTCTGCTTCAGCCACTGAGACTCGAGCAGAAATACGGTGTGCCCGCTACTCCTCAGAGCCTCTCGTTCAGCGCCGCCACACTTCTTGAACCTATCGACGGAGAGCACCACCCACGGGCCGTCGGCATCGAGGCCACGCACCCACTCAATGTCAGGTGCCGATCGCCGGTAGCGGTCTGTAAGGTGCACCACCTCCGAGACATTCGCCAGCGTGCCCGACAGCTCGCGCATCGCGTGCGCGATGTGCGGGGAGAGGTTGTTGTCGAAGAAGAACCTCAAGCCGCGAGCTTGGATTCAAACTTGACAGCCGCATCCACGTCGCGCGGCTCGATCTTGAAGATGCGGGCAACGGCGCTTCGATCGCGCCCTTCCGCCAGGTAAGCCGCGTGAATGATGTCTGTTGGAATGCCCGCGTGCGCCACGATCGGCGATCCGAACTGGACAGCGGGGTCGAGAACAACAGCGCGACGACCCTCGCCCATCGGGTACCAGCGACGGGCATGCATCCCCTCGTACTCGATGCCGGCGTAGAGCGACGGGCGAATGATCTCGGAGAAGACGAGCTGGCGGCGGGGCAGGTCAATCATCGCCTCCTCGTCGCCGTCGCCCCGCCGGCCCGCCTGGCCGAGCTTGAGGGCCCCTGCAGCGCCCCGCCGGCCCGCCTGGCCGAGCTCGAGGGCCGAAGCTCGAGGCCAGGCCCAAGCCCTCACCAGCGCCCGCCGGCCCGCCTGGCCGCGTCGCAAGGCCCGAAGCTCGAGGCCCAGCATTCCACAATGCCAACCGAGGCGGACAGGCGAAGAGGGATTAGATGGTCAACTTCACATCCGTTCGGGACGTGCAAGATTGGGTCGACGTGCACGGGCACGAGAAGCTGGAGCCCGCGATTCGGCAACGTGGGCACGCGCGAGCCTGCTTATCGCACTGGCAGCACTGCTCCTCGCGGCGTGGCCACTGATCCGCGAAAGGCTTGAAGGCTGACAGGGCAAAACGCGGGCAGGCGTCTGCACAAAGGTTGGCGCGCTTGGCGACCACGTCCGCGAGGCATGGCCGGCGGGTTGCGCGCCGTTCCCGCTGGCCCTGGGCGGCTTTGTGGAGGCATCACCCTCCCGCCCGGGCCTTGATCGCGTTACGCGGTCAGCGCGTCATCCATCACCGCGAAGCTCACCGCGTTGCGCACGGCCACGTCGGCGAACAGGTTGGCGATGACACGCACCTGGCCGGTCGTGGCCAGCGTGTAGGGGTCGACGATGATCTCGATCCCGGGCCCGAACTGACCGATGACCAGGTTCGACCAGCAGCCGAACACCACCGAAGAGCAGATGCCCGAGGCTGTGCCCTTGGTCAGGTTGCTCGGGAGCTTGCTGCTCGTGAGGGCCTTGTACCCGTTCAGGTTGACAATGCCCGCATCGTCCGGCGGGGTGTCGCCCATGACGATGCCGCCCGGCTGGCCGCTCACCTTCATCGTTCGCTTGAGCCAAGACCGGCTCTTGCCGTTGATGGCATAGCCAGCGGTGGCCAGGTCGGTCATCGCGTCAGCATTCTCGATAGCCGCCTCGAGGTCGAGGATGTGCGACCAGGCCAGCTGCGCGCCGTTGGTCCCGCCGACGACCGAACCCACGCCGACAGCGTTGCGCACGCCGCGCGGCTGGTTGCTGCTGCCCGTGCCGTTGATGGCCACGCGGTCCAGCTCCTGCTCGAGCGTCTGCCGAAGATCGGTGGCGATCATCTGTTCGATGGCCACGGGCGTGCTCGTCATGAGCAGTTGCTTGCTCACCACGACATACGCCGAGATGCGCTTCGGCGACAGCGTCACCTGGCCGGTCGACACGTCAGTCGCGTTGGCCGCGCCGGTCTCAGTGAGCCAGCTACCGGCCGCGGTGGCCGCGGTCTTCTTCGGCAGTGCGATCGGGTCGCGCAGGCCCGGCAGCACGCGCGCGCCAAGGCGCACGACGACACTGCGGGCGCGCAGCGCGTCGATCAGCTCGCCGCCCATGATGCTGGTCTGCACGAAGCTGCCGCCCAGGCTCGAACTGCCCGCGCTCATGTCGCGCTGCCCGCTCGCCACGAAGATGGCCGACAGCGGAACCATCGAGCCTTCCAGGGCAAGCGGCGCCTGGCGGCCCAGCTCGCGAGTCGCCTCGCGCTCGAGGCCGGCCGTGCGCATGAAAGCGGCTGGGTCGAGCACGCTTTGCACGTAGCGCGCGAGGCTGAAGCCCGCGAAGGCGCCGCGCTGCTCGGGGATGCCAGGGAGCGTGCCCGCATCGGTGGCGCCGCTCTCCATGCGGCGCATGATGATGGCGTTGAACTCCTCGAGCGTGCTGCCGTTGGCGATGGCCTCCGACGCATCGGCCGGGCCGAGCCACTTGCCGTAGTTCTGCGCCGTGCGATTGATCGCATCGACGCGCGCTGCCTCGGCGGAGTCTTGGCGGGCGGCAGCGCGGCGCTGCGCCCGCGACATGCCGCCACCGGCGGCCTGGCCGCCTTGGTCGTCGTGCGCGCCGGGGTCGGTGTTGAGAGTGGTCATGGGGTGTTGTCCTTGGGTGATTGATCGGTTGATGCCGACCGTGGGGTCGGCAGGCACGGCGACGATGCTTCCCTCGTAGGGCATCCAGCGCCTCACGATCACCACGCTTCCGCTCTTCTGCTGCTCGGTGTCGAGGATCTGATACCCGATGGACACCTCACGGTGTCCACCTTCGACCTCGGCCCGCGCTTCGCGGCCCTGCTCGGTGTCGAAGAACCGCAGCAGGCCCCGAAGCTTTCGGCCATCGGTGCGCAGGTTGTGGATGCGGCCGAGGCGCGTGCGCGAGTGGTCGCTGAGCAGCGGCAACCCGTCCTTGGCGCGGCTCATGTCGATCGCGCCGGCGGCCATATCGAGAATCTCGAGGTAGCCGCCGCGATCGCACGGGAAGTCGCTGGCCAGGGACACCTCGAACTCGGCGCCTTGCTGGCTCCGCGGCTCGAGGCGGAAGAAGCGCGTTTGCTGTGTCATGAGGTCAACATGTGCTGTTCGACCGTCCGAGCACTCGCAAGAAAGCCCGACCGGCCGACGACGAAGAAGACGCCTCCCCGAGGGGATGGCATCGCCTGGCGCTGGCAAGTCGGGCCTCCGGCCCGCTGATGGTCGGCGGCCCATCGCGCTCGGTTGCGAAGGTGCCGGCGGCATGCTCGGCGGTTCGCACCTTGCGCAGGGTCGTCGCCGACTCCGCGTGCGGCCAGTGTGGCGCCAGGCGCCAGCCAGCGGCAACCAGACTGCACAGGCCGTCCCTCAGTGCTGCGTGAGCCGGCCGAGCAGCCGCGCGGACTCGGCTTGCGCCGCCCGCAGCCGGTCAATCTGCCCTTCGGCGTGCCGGTGATGCACCTCGGCCACCTCGCGGGCCGCCTGCTCGCTCGGCGCCGGGAACATCGACCAAGTGATCAGCTCGCCCGCGAGCCCGACGCCGGTGAAGCACACCGAGGTCTGCGGGAACCAGATGCCGACGAAGCCGTCGCCGCCTCCGAGGCGCGCGACGTTCGCGCGGACTCGCTCCAGGCCGTCCGCGGGCATAGGCGCTGCGGCCAGGTCAAGCACTGTCTTCGTCTGCATCGATGGACTCCAGTTGCACGGTGAATCAGGGATGGCCCCTTCCCTCTTGGCGGAGGAGCCAAGCGCCGCACTTCAGCGATCAATCGCCAGTGAGGGGGCGGCCAGCGGCTCGGCGCGTGCAGACGCCTGCGCGTGCTCGCACCAGTGGGCGAGGGAGAGCCGGAAGTCGGCCAGCTTCCCACCCAGCTCGGGGCCGCCGCAGTTCTCGGCGCCCTCCGGGCACAACACCATGGCTTGGCCGCGGTCGCCGCCGATGCGGAAGCGCGCGCGACGCTTGCGCAGCCCGCCCGCGTCGATCGCGGCGGGCACGAAGGTGTTCAGGTCGGAGGCGTACACGCGGCGCCCGAGGCGATCGGCCCATGTGAGGAAGGCCGAGAAGAAGTCGGTCGACGCCACCGGCCCCACGGGCAGCGGCGTGGCGCCGCTCGTCCAGTCGCGCACGAAGTCGACCACGTCCGGGGTTCGGCGCAGCCTATGGCGCGGCGCGGCGCTGCGGCCGGTGGCCGAGCTGCTCGAGGCCGGGCGGGGCGAGATGACCAGCACGACGGCCGTGCTGTTGCCGACGGTGTCGGTGATGAGCCTCTGCAGCTCGCGCAGGTTCGATGGGTTCACGCGGGGACTCCCTCACGGTGGGCCGCCAGGCGGCGGGGTTCGAACAGGTCGGCGAAGGTCGCCTCGGCGATGAAAGCTGCGGTGCGTTCGGCGGTCGGCCTGGGCCGCGCCGAGCGTTCGAAGGACTCGACGTGAACACGCAGCTCGGCCCGAAGCAGCGGCCCGGCCTCGGTGTTGACGCCCACGAGCTCGTTGGCGCGCACGTTGAAGGCGCGCCGCAGCGGGCCCTTCCAGTGCTGCGGAAGGTCTGACGCATGGCTGCTCCACCTCATGCCCATCCCCTCAACTTTCCCTACGCGTTGTGCAGGGTGTGTAGCGTGCAGGCGCGTGCGAACCACGTGCGCGCACGCCGGGGCGCCCGTAGCGCGCGCAGCCGCGCAGGCGCGCATGTGTGCGCGGGCGCAGCGCCTGCACCGCCGGCACAGAGCGCGAAACGGCAGCCGTGACAAGCACTTGCGCCGCGTGCCAGCCTGCACCGGCGCCTGCACTTGTGCCGGGGGTGCCTGCACAAACGCGGGCCGGCAGCGGGTCGTTCGGCCGGTTCACTTGGTCCACCCCTTACTGACTACACCCCGAACGGGGTCAGAACTACCCCGGAGGGGAATGCCCAGGAAGGACCCATCGACCGGCTCTTGAGCGTTCAGTGCGTCACTGAACTCGTGCGCATCGCGCGCGCCTGCGCCCTGCGCTTGAGGGGCGCGGGGCAGCCTGGCCCAATGCACACGCGATGCGGTGTGCGGCGGCCGGCGTGGCGGCCCAGCGGCGCAGCCTCGGCGGTCGCGCTTCACGCGGCCTCCGCTTCGTTGCCCGCAGCCGCGATGCCCGCGTCGATCACGGCGGCCTCGAAGCGCTCGGGGTGGATCAGCTTGCGCCGGCCCACGGGCGCGAGCGCTTCGCGCTTGAGCAGGTGGGGACGGTTGACCCGCAGCGCCCAGCGGATCGAATTGATCGATGGGTAGTACTCGCGGTACCGCTCCTGCAGTTGCTCGACGGTCAGCCAGTCGCTAAGCTTCGGCAGCCCATCCGGACCGGGGTCCGCGGGCATGGGTGGTTTGGTGGCAGTAGTCATCTTGGCGTTGACGGGTCAGTTGCAGCCTTCCACGTCGGTTCGGCTGCGCATCCATTGGTGTGGATGCGCGCCCGAAGCCAATGCTGCGAGCGTCAACGCGCAGAAACCAGAACGCCTCGCGATGGCGAGGCGTTCGGTTTTCGTCCCCGGCCCGGCCGAGGTGGAGCGGCGCTCAGCAGCCGCCTGGCCGCAGCGAACTCCAGACCTTCAAGCCAGTACGGATCGCGCTCTGAGCTACCGCCGGCGGCCCCTCGCCCGCTGTCTCGTTGTGGATCTCGTCGAGCAGGTCGCAGAAGATGCCCGCGGGCTTCGGCGGCTCGCCGGTCTTTGCGAGCCAGAAGTCGGCGGCCACCATCACCCAGCGCACCTGGTCTTGGCTGTAGCCCCGAGCGGCCTCGTGCTCGAGCTGCTCGACGGCCGCGACCACGTGACCCAGCCGGAGCATGCAGTCGCGCAGGTCGCTGATGGTCATCTCGTGTTCGCGGACGCTCATGACGCACCCACGCAGGGCTGCGGCGCCAAGCAGCGCGGCAACCGGCCCCATGGAGCGATCGGGGCCGCCGATGAACGGCTCGAGCGCCGCGCCGACCTCGCCGAGGGCCAGGCCGAGCCGTAGCGCAGCCTTTCTATCGGCGGCCGCCTTGCTCAATGCCTCCGCATTGCCGAAGGTCTTGCGCCAGGCGTTGTAGGCCGCGAGGGCCTCGCGCAGGGCCGCCTTGCCCGCTTCTCGCTTCTCTTCGCGCGTCATCGAATCTCTCCCATGACCCGTTCCACCAGCGCCGCGCGGTGGCCTGCGCTCAGGTGCGAGTAGCGCGCGGCCATGCGCACGGTCTTGTGCCCGAGCACGTCTGCGACCTCGAGCAGCGAGGCGCCGTGCTGCGCGAGGTAGCTCGCGCAGGTGTGCCGCAGGTCGTGCCAGCGGAAGCGCTGCACGCGCGCGGCCTTCAGCGCCTGGCGCCACCGGTCCTCAAACGCCATCGGATGATCGGCGCGCAGGCGGGCCGGGAACACCAGGGCATCGGGCTTCGCACCAGGCGCGAAGCGCTGCAGCTCGGCGAGCACGGCCGGCACCAGCGGCATGACCTTCGGGTCCCCGTTTTTCGTGCGCGCCACGTAGGCCACGCGCCGCTCAAGGTCGACGTCTCGCCAACGCAGGCCGATCAGCTCGCTGCGGCGCGCGCCGGTGGTGATGGCCAGCATCACCAGCAGCCACAGCCGCTCCCACTTCGACGCGCGGCACGCAGCCAGAAGCCGCTTGCGCTCTTCGTCGCTCAGGAACCGCACGCGGCCCGGGTTCTCCGGGAAGGCCGGCACCGCGCGCACGGGGTTTGCGAAGTTGCGCGGCGCGATGCGCTGCCGGATGGCCCACGTGAACACGGCCGACAGGGCCACGGTGTAGCGGTTCAGCGTCGGGCCGCTGAGCTTGCCCCGCTTGGCGCGCAGGATGACCTTCCCTTCGGCATCGCGGCCCGAGTAGACGCGCCCGCGCTGCTGCGCGAGCTGCTCGCGCGCGGCGTGAATGTCGTCGTCGTTGACCTCGCCGAAGGGCACGTGCCCGAGGGCGCCGCGCCAGAAGGCCAGGCGCTGCGTGCGCGTGGTGTCGCGGCCCGTCCATGCGGCCATGTAGGCATCGATGAGGCGTGCCAGCGGGATGGAGCCGTCGCGCAGCGGCAATTGCAGGTCGGGCGCATTCACTCGCGCGCCCCTTGTTGACGCCGCGCAGCGGCGCTGAGGGCGGCCAGCGCTTGCGTGGCCGCGGCCCTCTCCGCCTCGGTGGCCGGCTCGCTCATGAGCCGGTCGCCGACCTGCTCGAGCGTGTGCGTGGCCTGGCGCACGAGGCGGCGCAGCATGCCGGCCGCGTCGTAGTCGAAGGCAGAGGGCTCATCGCCCAGCTCGGCCAGGCGCGCGCCCAGCGCCTCGAGCACGGCCACGGCATCGAACAGGCGATCGGCGCAGGCGCCAGCGTCAGCGGCATTCATGCGACCTCCGCGGCGAGCTGGCCAGCTTGTGCAGACGCCTGCGCGGGCGCGCCGTCGCCGAGCCACTGCAGCGCCTGGCCGGCGTAGTCCTGCACCTGCTGCGCGGCGGCCTCGAGGTCGCGGCACGACAAGGGCGGCCCGTCGCCCGTGCAGGTGTTCCACAGCGCCGCCTCGATGGTCTCGGCCAGGCCGCGCGCGAACATCACCGCCAGGTCGGGCCGCTCGGGCCCGTCAATGTCGGCGAAGGTGATCTCCGCTTCGGCGAGCAGCTCGCCAATGGCGCGCATGGACACTTGGCGCACCGATGCGGGGTCGCCGGCGAGCAGCTCGGGCACGCCGGCCTCGGTCGCCAGCGGCAGGCCGCGGCGCCAGCAGCTCAGCAGCGCCACGACCGTGGCCAAGCGCTGCGCAAGCATCGAAGCGCGCGCCTCGCGGCGCGCGTCGATCGCGGGCCGCAGAGGCCCCTCGCCTGTTGCCTGATCGCTGCAACGATCGGCGCCCGGCGTACCGGCGGAGTGAAGATCCTTGGACATTCCAGACCCTTCCAACACGTGACCCGCGAAAACACCCGCGGAGTGGTGGTGGTGTCTGCTAACTGCCCGTCAACGCACAAGAACTTGGAGGCGCGATCCGGAGTCGAACCGGACTGGACGGATTTGCAATCCGTTGCATAACCGCTTTGCTATCGCGCCGGTGGGGCTTGCCAAGCAGAAGGGGAAGCGCCTTGCTTCCCCTTCTTTGCCTAGCGCATCCTGGAGCGGGAGACGAGTCTCGAACTCGCGACCTCAACCTTGGCAAGGTTGCGCTCTACCAACTGAGCTACTCCCGCATGAGCCGCGCAGTATAGCGGAGTTCCCGACCATCTCAATGCGGCAAGCCATCGCCCGAAGCCACGGCCGGCGTCGCAGAAGCGGCAGCCGCCTTCTGCACGGACTTCGCCGAGTCGTCGGCCACCGGCGGAGATTCGTCATCGGGCAGCGC
Organism: Rubrivivax sp.; assembly: GCA_016788525.1. Taxonomy (GTDB): domain Bacteria; phylum Pseudomonadota; class Gammaproteobacteria; order Burkholderiales; family Burkholderiaceae_C; genus Rubrivivax. The sequence continues at coordinate 2,881 of JAEUPD010000109.1, read as the reverse complement.
CTCGGGGCTGCGCTCCAACGCAAGCTCGAGCACCTGGTCGATCCACTTCACCGGCACGATCTCGAGCTTGTCCTTCGCGTTCTCCGGGATGTCCTGCAGATCCTTGACGTTCTCCTCGGGGATCAGCACCTTCTTCACGCCGCCGCGATGCGCCGCGAGCAGCTTCTCCTTCAAGCCGCCGATCGCCGTGACCTCGCCGCGCAGCGTGATTTCGCCGGTCATCGCCACCTCGGCGCGCACCGGAATGCCGGTGAGCGCGCTGACGAAGGCCGTGGTCATCGCGATGCCCGCGCTCGGCCCGTCCTTGGGCGTGGCGCCATCGGGCACGTGGATGTGGATGTCGCGCTTCTCGAACAACTCGTCCTTGATGCCCAGGCGCCGCGCGCGGCTGCGCACCACGGAGCGCGCGGCCTCGACCGACTCCTTCATCACGTCGCCGAGCGAACCCGTGCGGATGATGTTGCCCTTGCCGTTCATCACGGCCGCTTCGATGGTCAGCAGGTCACCGCCGACCTCGGTCCAGGCCAGACCCACCACCTGCCCCACCTGGTTCTTCTTCTCGGTGCGGCCGAAGTCGAACTTGCGCACACCGAGGAAGTCGTTGAGGTTGGCCTCTTCGACCACGACCTTGCCTTCGTACTTCTTCAGCTGGTAGCCCTTGACCACCTTGCGGCAGACCTTGCTGATCTCGCGCTCCAGCGAGCGCACGCCGGCCTCGCGTGTGTAGTAGCGGATGATGCCGAGGATGCCGCTGTCGGTGAGCTCGAGCTCGCCGGCCTTGACGCCGTTGTTCTTCTCCTGCTTGGGGCAAAGGTAGCGGCGGGCGATGTTGAGCTTCTCGTCCTCGGTGTAGCCCGCGAGGCGGATGACCTCCATGCGGTCCAGCAGCGCCGGCGGAATGTTCATCGAGTTGCTGGTGGCGACGAACATCACGTCGGAGAGGTCGAAATCAACCTCGACGTAGTGGTCGCTGAAGGTGTGGTTCTGCTCGGGGTCGAGCACCTCCAGCAGCGCTGATGACGGGTCACCGCGGAAATCCATGCCCAGCTTGTCGATCTCGTCGAGCAGGAACAGCGGATTGCGAGTGCCGACCTTGGACAGGCTTTGCAGCACCTTGCCCGGCATCGAGCCGATGTAGGTGCGGCGGTGGCCGCGGATCTCGGCCTCGTCGCGCATGCCGCCCAGCGCCATGCGCACGTACTTGCGGCCGGTGGCGCGCGCCACGCTCTGGCCGAGCGAGGTCTTGCCCACACCCGGGGGGCCTACCAGGCACAGGATCGGCGCCTTGACCTTGTCGACGCGCTGCTGCACCGCGAGGTACTCGAGGATGCGGTCCTTGACCTTCTCCAGGCCGTAGTGGTCCTCGTTGAGCACCTGCTCGGCAAACGAGAGGTCGTGCTTGATCTTGGTCCTCTTCGCCCAGGGCAGGTTGACCAGCACGTCGATGTAGTTGCGCACCACGGTGGCCTCGGCGCTCATCGGCGACATGAGCTTGAGCTTCTTCAGCTCGTTCTCCGCCTTCTTGCGCGCCTCCTTGCTCATCTTGGCGGCCTTGATCTTCTTGTCCAGTTCCTCGAGATCGGCGCCTTCTTCGCCATCGCCGAGTTCCTTCTGGATGGCCTTGACCTGCTCGTTCAGGTAGTACTCGCGCTGGCTCTTCTCCATCTGGCGCTTGACGCGGCCGCGGATGCGCTTTTCCACCTGGAGGATGTCGACCTCGTGCTCCAGCAGCTCGAGCAGCTTCTCCAGCCGCTTGTCCACCCCGAACAGGTCCAGCACGGCCTGCTTGGCCTCCAGCTTGAGCGGCAGGTGCGCGGCGATGGTGTCGGCCAGGCGGCCGGCATCGTCGATGCCGGCAATGCTGGTGAGGATCTCGGGCGGGATCTTCTTGTTGAGCTTGACGTACTGGTCGAAGTGCTGGGTCACGGCGCGGCGCAGCGCCTCCACCTCGGGGCTGGCATTGGCGTCCGGCGGCACCGGAACCACCTCGCCGGAGAAGTAGCCGTCGCCTTCGGAGACCTGGTTGGTGGTGGCCCGCTGCAGGCCCTCGACCAGCACCTTGACCGTGCCGTCGGGCAGCTTGAGCATCTGCAGGATGCTGGACACGCAGCCGACATCGAACATGTCGTCGGCCTTCGGTTCGTCCTTGCCGGCGGCCTTCTGGGCCACCAGCATGATCTGGCGACCGGACTCCATGGCCGCCTCGAGCGCCTTGATGGATTTCGGGCGCCCGACGAACAGCGGGATCACCATGTGCGGAAACACCACCACGTCGCGCAGGGGCAACAGCGGCAGCGTGATGGGCTCGGCAGGCAGGGGGGTGTGGCCGGACATCTGTGGACCTCTCTTTCACCGGCCCATCTGGGGCCCGGCACGGGAATTACAAGCCAATCTGGTCAATCGGCGCGGCGCGGCCGGACTGAAGCGGCAGCGCGCTTTTCGGGCGATCGACGGCGCCCGGCCCAGGGCATCAGGCGCTGGCCTTGTGCTCGCGGTAGACGAGCAGCGGCTTGGCGCCCTCTTCCACGATGTGCTCGTCGATCACCACCTTGGCCACCCGGTCCATGGTGGGCAGGTCGAACATCGTGTCGATCAACGCGTGCTCCAGGATGGAGCGCAGCCCGCGGGCGCCGGTCTTGCGGGCCAGCGCACGGCGGGCGATGGCCGACAGCGCCGACGGCCGGATTTCCAGCTCCACGCCGTCCATCGCGAACAGCTTCTGGTACTGCTTCACGAGCGCGTTCTTCGGCTCGGTGAGGATCTGGATCATCGCCTCTTCGGTGAGCTCGCCCAGCGTGGCCACCACGGGCAGCCGGCCGACGAGTTCGGGGATGAGGCCGAACTTGATCAGGTCTTCCGGCTCGACCGAGCGGAACAGGTC
>JAEUPD010000012.1 GCA_016788525.1 Rubrivivax sp. | reverse complement strand
GGCGCTGGGCACCGGCATCGGCAGCGACGACTTCAACATCGACAAGCTGCGTTACCACCGCATCATCATCATGACCGACGCCGACGTCGACGGCGCCCATATCCGCACGCTGCTGCTGACCTTCTTCTACCGCCAGATGCCCGTGCTGGTGGAGCGCGGCCACATCTACATCGCGCAGCCGCCGCTGTACAAGGTGAAGCACGGCAAGCACGAGCAGTACCTGAAAGACGGCCACGAGCTCGACGCCTTCCTGCTGAAGGTGGCCCTGGACGGCGCCGCCGTCCTGCCCGATGGCTCCGCGGCCCCGGTGCCGCCTGAAGGCGCCGCCGGTCGCCCGCGCATCGACGGCACCGCGCTCGAGTCGCTGGCCCGCACCTACCTGATGGCCAATGCGGTGATCGAGCGCCTGTCGAACTGGATGGACGGTGATGCGCTGCGGGCCATCGGCAGCGGCCTGGCGCTCGATCTCGACACCGCGTCGGCGGCCGCCCAGGGCGCCGCAGCGCTGCAGGCTGCGCTTACCGACGCCCGCGTGACCGCCGAAGTCGACCCGCGCACCGACAAGCACTTCCTGCGCATCAGCCGTCGCCATCATGGCAACGTCAAGAGCAGCGTCATCGGGCAGGACTTCGTGCACGGCGCCGACTACGCCACGCTGGCCGAGGCCGGCCGCGCCTTCCAGGGGCTGCTGGGCCCAGAGGCCACCGCCAAGCGTGGCGAGGGCGAGAGGATGAAGGAGCAGAAGGTCGGCGACTTCCGCGCTGCGATGGCGTGGCTCATGCAGCAGGCCGAGAGCACCGTGGGGCGCCAGCGCTACAAGGGTCTGGGCGAGATGAACCCCGAGCAGCTGTGGGAGACGACCATGGACCCGGCCGTGCGGCGGCTGCTCAGGGTGCAGATCGAAGACGCGATCGAGGCCGACCGCGTCTTCACGATGCTGATGGGCGACGAGGTGGAGCCGCGGCGCGACTTCATCGAGAGCAATGCGCTGCGCGCGGCCAACATCGACGTCTAGACGAGGCTGCGCCTCCTTCGGTGCCGGCGGCGGCGGTACGCCCGCCCGCGGTGCCGACCGGACATCGGCTGCGACGCTGCGTGCGCTGGCTCGATCTGTTCTGGCTGCGGCGGTCGGGCTCGCGGGCTGCGCCACCGGCGGCGGCAGCGCCTCGCCGCGCGTGGCGCTGGTCATCGGCAACGCCGCGTACGAGAACGCGCCGGTCCTCGTCAACCCCGGCAACGACGCCACCGACATGTGTGCCGCCCTGAAGAGGCTGGGCTTCCGCACCCGGTGCGTCACCAATCTGCGCGACCGCGCCGACTTCGCGCGACACGTGCAGGAGTACGTGGCACAGCTGTCCCAGGCCGGGCCCCGGGCCGTGGGCGTCTTCTACTACTCTGGCCACGGCGTGCAGGCGGCCAACGCCAACTACCTGATCCCCACCCGCGCCGAGCCGCAAGCCGCAGCCGAAGACCCGCTGCGCGTGCTGTACGGTCTGGACGAACTCTTCGCGCGCCTGCGCGGCGGCAAGCCGGCGCGCTTCCAGCTCGTCGTGCTCGATGCCTGCCGCAACGACCTGTTCGACGATTCGCCCGGGCGCGGTGCGGCGGGCCGCTCGGCGCTGCTGCGCAGCCTGCAGGCCGGCGCGCGCGCTGCCACCGGCCTGGCGCCGGTAACGGATGCACCTGAAGGCACGATGGTGCTCTACGCCACCGCTTCCAGGGAGGCGGCGTTCGACGGCGAGGGCCGCAACGGCCCGCTCACCCGCCATGTGCTCGAGCACATCGGCACCCGTGGCCTCGTCATCGAGGAGTTCTTCAAGCGCGTGACCGCCGGTGTGCAGACCGAGACGTTGCGCGACTTCCGCAAGCGTCAGACGCCGTTCATCTATGGGTCGTTCACCGGCCGCTTCTGCTTTGCCGGGTGCCCCGGCGAAGCCGACGTGCCGCCGGCGTTCTGAACCGGACGCACCGCCAGCCGGGCGCCTGGGGCGAACCGGACCGACGGCCAAGCCCCGGAGCGTTCAAAACGTGGCCAGCACGCCCAGCGTGAACCCCTGCGTGGTGTCGATGCCGTCCTGAGACAGGCCGGCTGCCGTCGTGAACGCATCCTTCGAGCGCATCACCTGGATGCGGTGCCCGGCCGTGAAGGTCCAGCGCTTGACGAGCATGCCGTCGGCACTGGGCAGGGCATAGGCCACGCCCACTTCAGTGAGGCGATAGGTGGCGTCGAACTTCACGACCTCGGGGCGCGGGTCACTGGGCGTCTTCAGACGACCGACGCCGAGGGCGCCGTACAGCGAGAGCGGGCCGCTGAGCGCCGCGGTGCCGCTGACGCCAAGCACCAGGCCCTTGGGCTCGTAGCGGAACACCTCGCCGCGCTGCGCGATGCGCTTGTAGCCCAGCGTCACGCCCAGCCCCGGCAACACCGAGTAGCCGATGTTGAGGTCCGACTCCGAGCGCTTGCCGGCGCTGCCGTCGGTGAATTCGAAGGGCGTGGACGGGAAGGCGCTCAGCGAGCCGAAGAAGCTGCCGTAGCGCAGGCTCACCGTGGGCAGCGTCACCCACTGGCCAGGCCCTGAAGTCTGCGTCAGCGCCAGGTTGGGGTCGGTGCCCGGGTGGTAGCCGAAGGTCGTCCACTCCGTGTACCAGGCGCGTGCGCCCACCGAGACGTCGAGCCCGACTTCCTGCGCCTGGGCCAGCGGAGCGGCCAGGGCGGCTGCCACGCCAAGGCCGGTGCAGGCTGCCCGTCGGATGGTCCTGTTCATTCGTCGCTCCTTGCCTGGGGGGCTGACCCCCCGCACGTCGCCGCGCCGCTCGGGCCGGCCGCCAAGAGCCGCCGGCACGCCGAGGCCGCACTCTGCCACCACAGGGGCCCGTGGCGAGGCGGACAAACCAGCATCTGCGGCCAGCGGCCCGGCACCGGGCGCTCAATCCGGCGCCTCGGCGCCCAGCGCCCTCAGCTCCCGGTACAGCGGCCGCAACCGGGCGTACAGGCGCAGGTAGACGCGCCGATACAGCCTCTCGTCCAGCGCCGCGTTGCGAGCGTCGGGCTCGAAGCGGCGCCCGACATGCGTCATGGCCCGCACCGCGGTCGGGAAGTCGGCGTGCAGCCCGAGCGCCACCGCCGCGATCACCGCGGCGCCCAGGCCGCTGGCTTCGTACAGCGCCGGCCGCTCGGCGGGCCGATTGAACAGGTCCGCGGTGATCTGCATCGCCGCGTCGCTTTGCGAGCCGCCACCGGCCACCCGCAGCACCGCGACACTTGCGCCGCTGCGCCGTTCGATGCGTTCCAGGCCCTCGCGCAGCCCGTAGGCGAGCCCCTCGACGATGGCGCGGTACAGGTGCGCCCGGGTGTGCGTCTCGTTGAAGCCGATCACCGCGCCGCGCGCTTCCGGGCCGGGCACGCGCACACCGGGGCTCCAGGTCGGCTGCAGCATCAGGCCGGCGGCCCCGGGCGGAGTGGCCGCGAGCAGGTCGTCGAAGAACGCCTCGGGGCTGGATTCCTCGGCGGCGGCGCGCGCCCGCTCCTCATGCGCGAACTGCTCGGCGAACCAGCTCACCAGCCAGTAGCCCCGTGCGATCTGGACCTCGGTGTTGTAGTGCCCGGGCAGCGCCGCCGGGTAGGGCGGCACCAGCGGCACCGGCTCCACGTAGCGTGGCGTGCACAGGTTGACCGTGGCCGTGGTGCCGTACGACAGGCAGGCCTGCTGCGGCGTCACGCAGCCGGCGCCAAGAACCTCGCAGGCCTTGTCGGCCGCACCGGCCACCACCGGCAGCCCTGCGGGCAGGCCGGTGTCGACGGCCGCCGCGCCGCTGACGCCGCCGAGGATGGAGCCGCTGGGCACCAGTTCGGGCAGCTGGTGCGGCGCGAGGGGCAGGCAGTGCCACTTCCAGTCGAAGCGGCCGGCCCACGACCCGCGCTTGAAGTCGAACGGCAGGTAGCCGACCTGGCTGCCCACCCCGTCGGCCAGGCGACCGGTGAGGCGGTGGTGCAGGTAGCCCGACAGCAGCACGAACTTGTGCGTGCGCTGCCACACGTGAGGTTCGTGCTGGGCGATCCAGTTGGCCTCGGCCTGCTCGCGAAACGTGCGGATCGTGTCGGAGAGGCCCAGCGCCGCGAAGGCCAGCGTCCAGTGCAGCGGCAGCGGCCCGCGCACCTGTGCCCGGCGCTCGTCGGGCCACACGATCGCCGGCCGCAGCGGCCGGCCGTCGCGATCGAGGCAGATGACGGTGCCGCGCTGGGTGGTCAGCACCACGCCGCGCACGCGCTGCCGCGCCGCCGGCGCCCGAGCCCACAGATCCTGGCATGCCGCGACGAGCGCGCCCCAGAAGCTTTCCGGCGCCGTCTCCATCCAGCCGGGCCGCGCCCGCCGGTAGTCGGTCAGCGCCACCCGTGCCTTGGCATGCAGGGCGCCCTGCGCATCGAACAGCAGCGCACGCAGGCTCTGCGTGCCGCAGTCGATGGCCAGCAGCAGGTCGTCGCTCATGGGTCGTTGGCCCGGCCCGGCCGCCGGGCGCGGCCGCCCACGCTACACCAGGCGCGCCGTGGCCGCCGGGCACGGGCCGGGCCGCTCCGGCTGATCGCCCAGCCGCGCAGGCGATCCCTTGCCGCCCGCAGTTCATCGCGCGCCCCTCGACCCAACCGGCCCCGAAGTCGATAGTCCCGACAACGCAACGCGCTGTCACCCACCCGGGAGCCCACCATGATCACCAGCCACCGCCTCGCCTCCCTCGCCCTCGCAACCATCCTCACGGTCGGGGTGATGTTCGGCATCGACCACCTGGCCACCAGCGACGCGCCGGCCGCCCTGGTCGCTGCGGTGCAGGCGTCGCGCGCCTGAGTGGGCGCGCGCGCGCCGCCCTCACGCCGCGCGCAGGCAATCGACGATCTTCAACCGCGCCGCGCGCCACGCCGGCAGGAACCCGCCCGCGAGACCCATCACCAGCGCGAACACCATCGCCTGCACGGCGATCTCCGGCGTCAACGTGAACTGGAATGCCAGTTCGCTGAACGTGGCGAAGTTGGTGGTCGAGATGTCCACCGCCTGCATGAAGCTGGCGCCGGCCAGGCCCAGCACCCCGCCCACCAGCGCCAGACCCAGCGCCTCGAGCAGGAACGCCGAGAGCACCGCGCCACGGCGGAAGCCCAGCGCGCGCAGCGTGCCGATCTCGCCCACGCGCGAGGCCACGCTGCCGAACATCGTGATCATCGCGCCGACGATGGCGCCGATGCTGAAGATCACCGCCAGCGCCGTGCCCAGGTAGCTGATGAAGGTGGCCAGCGCCCGGCTCTGGTCGGCATAGAACTGGATCTCGCGCTTGGGCTCCAGCTTCAGCCGCGGGTCCTCGTCGATGAGCTGGGTGGCGCGCGCAAAGTCGGCTTCGGCATCGGCCAGCCTGAACACCACGCTCGAGTAGGCGTTGCGGCGGAACGCCGCCATCAACTGCTCGGCATCGGCCCAGATCTCGCTGTCGAAGCCGCTGCGACCGGCGTCGAACAGGCCCACCACGGTCCACTCGCGCCCGCCGAAGCGCAGCGTGGCGCCCACCTGCACCCCGGCGAAGCCCGCGGCCACCGCGCGGCCGGCGATCACCTCAGCGCTGCCAGGCCGGAACATGCGCCCCTCGACGATGCGCACCTGCGGGCGCAGCACGAGGCCGCGCTCGCCGGTGCCGCGCATCGCCACGTTGCTGGGCCGGCCGGTGCCGCGCTTGACGAGGTTGTTGAGGATCACCGGCTCCTTGCTGACCAGCGGGTGGCCGGCGGCGTCGGTGGCGATGCCCGGCAGCGTCTCCAGGATGGCCGCCTGCGTTCGCGAGATGCCGCTGTTGATCTCGGCGCCGGCGCCCTTGCGCAGCACGAGCACGTTGTCGGGTTGGCCGGTGGCCACCAGCGTCGTGCGGATGCCCTCCGTCATCATCAGCACGGTGGCGAAGACATACACCACCAGCGCCATGCCGGCCGCGGTGAGCACGGTGGTGACGCGGCGCACCCACAGGTTGCGCGCGATGTAGGCCAGCGGCACGGCGCGCATGTCAGCGGTTCACGTGCATGCCGCAGCCGCCGGCGTGGGCCAAAGGGCGCACCCTGCGGCCTCACGCCACATGCCGCAGCCCCGCGACGATGTCGATGCGGCTCATCTTCCACGCCGGCCAGGCCGCGGCCACCAGGCCGACGACCAACGCCGCGGCGAACTGCAGCGCCATCGTCAACGCGGAGACGTTGAACACCGGGAACAGCGTGCCCACCAGCGACTTGAAGCCGGCGGCCAGCGGAAACGTGGCGGCGATGCCGAGCACCCCGCCGATCAGCGCGATCAGCAGGCTCTCGCCGAACAGCAGCCGCACCACGAACCCCGGCCCGAACCCCAGCGCCTTGAGCGTGGCGTACTCGGCCAGCCGCTCGCGCGCCGTCATCGTCATCGTGTTGGCCATCACCGCCATGATGATGACGATGATGATCACGCTCACCGCCTGCAGCGCCACGAGGATCGCCTCGCTCATCGCCACGAAACTGAGCTGGAAGGCCTTCTCGGTTTCGGTCATCGTCTCGGCCACCGAGTTGCGGAACTGGCTGTCGATGCGCTGCGCCACCAGCGCGGCGTTGGCCGGCTCGTCGATGCCGATGACGAACACGCCGACGAAGTCGCCGCTTCGGCCCTTGGTGCGCTCCTTGACCACCTCGTTGAGGTAGGCCCACTGGATGAGCATCTGGCCTTCGTCGATGGTTTCGTCGGCGCCCTCGTAGATGCCGCGCACGGTGAAGCTCCAGGTGCCGCTGTAGATGGTGCCGCGCAGCGGCACGGTGTCGCCGATCTTCCAGCCGAAGCGCTCGGCGAGCTTGCGGCCGACCACGGCGCCCTTGCGGTCGCGCTGCCAGGCGACCCGCTCCTGTTCGCTCAAGCGGAACTCGGGGTACAGCGCCAGGTAGCTCGGCGGGTCCACGCCGAACTGCGGGAAGAAGTTGCGCTCGCTCTGGTAGATGCCGCCGAACCAGTTCGACCAGCTCACGCTGGCCACGCCTTCCACCGCGCGCAGCCGCTCGGCGTAGGCCAGCGGCAGCGGCACCGTCAGCGACGTGGCGCTGCGCACGATGAGCCGCGTGCTGCTGCTCGCCTCGGCGCCGGCGTACCACGCATCCACCGTGGTGCGCAGGAACCCGAAGGCGCACACCGCCACCACCAGCCCCACCATCGTGAGCAACGTGCGCAGCCGGTGCCGGAAGGCGTTCTTCAGCAGCAGTCGCAGCACGAACATGGCGGTGTGAACCCAGGCGCCGCGGCGGCCGGTTCAGGGCGCGGCCGGCTCGACTTCGTCGACCAGCACGCCCTTTTCCAGGTGCACCAGGCGCCGCGCGCGTGCCGCCGCCTTGGGGTCGTGCGTGACCATCACGATCGTCTTGCCGAGGTCGTGCACCAGCCCGGCCATCAGGTTCAGCACCTCCTCGCCGGTAGCGCGGTCGAGGTCACCGGTGGGCTCGTCGGCGACGATCAGCTGCGGCGAGGTGACCAGCGCGCGCGCGATCGCCACCCGCTGCTGCTGGCCGCCGGAGAGCTCGTTGGGATAGTGGTCGGCACGGTCAGTCAGTTGCACCAGCGCCAGCACCTCGTCCACGCGCTGGTGGCGCTCGCGGGCCGACAGCGGCTGCAGCAAGAGCGGCAGCTCGACGTTCTCGAACGCGGTCAGCACCGGCATCAGGTTGTAGAACTGAAATATGAAGCCGACGTTGGCCGCGCGCCAGTCGGCGAGTTCGCCTTCGCCCAGCGTGGCGATGTCGGTGCCGGCAATCTCGATGGTGCCGGCGGTGGCCTTGTCGATGCCGGCGATGAGGTTCAAGAGCGTGCTCTTGCCCGAGCCGCTGGGGCCCATCAGCGCGATGAAGTCACCGGCGGCGACATCGAGGTCCAGGCCCTGAAGCACCGGGATGTCCTGCCCGCCGCGCCGGTAGGTCTTGACCAGGCCGCGGATGCGGATGAGCGGCGGCGCGGCTTCGCTCATCGAGGCGGGCCCCACAGCACGCGTCACTTGCCGGCCAGCGCGACGCGCGCGCCATGGCGCAGCTTGTCGCCGGGGCCGAGCACCACGCGGTCGGTGGCCTTCAGCGGCGCGCCGGTTACCTCGAGCGCGTCGCCCAGCGTGCGGCCCAGGGTCACGGGCACCAGCTCGGCCAGCGGCTCCTTCGTACTGCCGCCGATGCGGAACACCACCTTGCGGCCCTCGCGCTCGACCACCGCCTTGGGGTTCACGGCCACCACGGGCTTGAAGTCGGCATCGCCCGGCCGCTGCGTGAGGAACACCACCTTGGCGCTCATCTCGGGCAGGATGCGCGTGTCCAGCTGCTCGAAGCGCACCTTGGTCATCACGGTGGCCTTGGCCCGGTCCACCGTCGGCACGATGCGCACCACCGTGCCGCGAAAGCGCTCGCCGGGCAGCGCGTCGAGCACGATCTCCACCGGCATGTCGATCTTCACCTTGGCCACGTTGGCCTCGGAGACATCGGCCTCCACTTCGAGCGTGCCCATGTCGGCCATCGTCACCACGGCGCCTTGCGTGCCGCCGGCGCTGGAGAACGGCGTGATGAGGTCGCCGACATTGGCGTTCTTCACCAGCACCACGCCGTCGAACGGCGCACGGATCTCGGTGTTGTCGCGCTGCACCTGCTGCACGCGCAGCTGCGCACCCGCCACCGCGTGCGCCCCTTCGGCCGAGGCGATGCCGGCGGCCGCCGCGGCCACGGTGGCGCGGGCGGCGTCGACACGGCGGCGCGCGGCGTCCACCGCCTGCGCCGAGACGAAGCCTTGCTTTTCCAGCGCCAGCACGCGGTTCAGCTCCGTCTGGGCATTGGCCAGCTCCACCTGGGCTTGCTTCTCGCCGGCGTGGGCCTGCGCCCTGCCGGCCTCTGCCTGGCGCACGCCGGCCTGCGCGGCCTGCGTCGTGGCCGCCACGTCGGCGGCGTCGAGCCGGCCGATCAGCTCGCCGGCCTTGACCACGCTGCCCTCGCGCACGCGCAGCTCGATCAGGCGCCCGGTGGCCTTGCTGGAGACCGCCGCGCGGCGCTGCGCCACCACGTAGCCCGAGGCCGTGAGCAGCCCGTACTGCGCCGACGGGTAGGCGCTGAGCACGCTGCTGACCTGCACTTCCTGCGGCCGGTTGGCGGCACCGAAGCCGAGCGCGGCGACGACGAGCACGGCCACGCCGGCCCACAGCCAGCGCCGGCGGCGGCGGCGCGCCACGGGGCTGGCAGCGCCCGGCTTGGGTCCGGCGGGGTTCAGCCGGGGGGCATTGCCGGCAGGGGGCAGGGTGACAGACATGGCGGATGTAGTGGGATGGGCGCGGTCGCTGGCGAATCGGGGCCGATGGCCAGCCGCCGGCAGCCGGGTCGACCGGGTGAGCCGCTTGGCCAGCGCAGGTCCTGGGCGTCAGCGCGCGGGATTGTCCGGCAGCGTGACGACGGTCCGCCCGTCAGGTGACGAATCGCCGGGCAGTGCGACGGGTGTTCGCCGCCGGGCGCCGACGGGGCGGCGGCGCCAGCAGGTGCAGCGGCGTGGCGTCCAGCGCGGGCACCGTGGCGCGCTCGATCACGCCGCCGCCGAGGCAGACCTCGCCGTCGTAGAGCACGGCACTCTGCCCCGGCGCCGCGGCCCATTGCAGGTGCGGCGGCGCGAAGTCGAGCGCAAACCCGGCCGGGCCGCCCAAGCCTCCCTCGGGCCCCAGCAGGCGCAGCGTGCACGGCGAATCGGCCTGGCGATAGCGCGTCTTCACGCCGTACAGGCCCGCCGCGGGCGGCCGGCCGCAAACCCAGGCGCAGTCGAAGGCCTCCAGCGCCGTGGCGTGCAGCCATGGGTGCTGGTGCCCCTGCACCACGCGCAGCGCGTTGTGCGCAAGATCCTTGGCCGCCACGTACCACGGTTCGTGCAGGTCGCCGCGCCCGACTTCCTGGCCGGCATGGCGCGCGCGGTCCGGCGGCCGCATGCCGCCGATGCCCAGCCCGTGCCGCTGCCCGATCGTGTAGAAGCTCAGGCCGACATGCCGCCCGAGCTCGCGCCCGCTCTCGTCGAGCATCGGCCCCGGCGCGTGGCTGAGGTAGCGCGAGAGGAACTCGCGAAACGGGCGCTCGCCGATGAAGCAGATGCCGGTGCTGTCCTTCTTCTTCGCGTTCGGCAGGCCGATCTGCTCGGCCAGCGCGCGCACCGCGGTCTTCCTCAGCTCGCCCACGGGGAACAGCGTGCGCGCCAGCTGCGCCTGCGTGAGCCGGTGCAGGAAGTAGCTCTGGTCCTTGACCGGGTCCAGGCCCTTGAGCAGCTCGAAGCGCTCGCCCGCCGGGCGCGAGGCGTCGGCTACTGCGCGCACGCGCGCGTAGTGGCCGGTGGCGATCTTCTGCGCGCCCAGCCGCAGCGCGTGGTCGAGGAACGCCTTGAACTTGATCTCGGCATTGCACAGCACGTCGGGGTTGGGCGTGCGACCGGCCTGGTACTCGCGCAGAAACTCGGCGAACACGCGGTCCTTGTAGTCGGCCGCGAAGTTGACATGCTCCAGCTCGATGCCGATCACGTCGGCCACCGCCGCGGCATCGATGAAGTCGGCGTTGCTCGAACAGTACTCGCTGTCGTCGTCGTCTTCCCAGTTCTTCATGAAGATTCCGACGACCTCGTGCCCGGCGCACTTGAGCAGCCAGGCGCTGACCGCGGAATCGACACCGCCGGAAAGACCCACCACGATGCGCTGCCGCGCCGCCGCTTGCATGGCGAGGATTATCGAGGCGGCCTCTGTCTGAGCGGGCAGGCCGCCCTCCCGAGCCCCGGCGCGAGCCGCCTGCGGCGGCGGGCCTTCAGGCCGGGTGCGCCAGCATCGGCGAGGCCTTGCGCACCATCTCGCGGGCGCGGTTCTTTGCGTAGTGCAAGGCTGCCTCGGGCGTGGGCCAGCGGTAGCCGCAGGCCAGGCTGTCGTCGCGCCAGACCTCGCGGGCACGCCGGCTGCCCGGGGCGTTGGCGTTGCCTTCGGCCATGGCGGGTGCCGCGCCGTCGCAAGGCAGCAGCCGGCTTACCACCACGGCGGCGATGTAGCCGTCGCCGCGCGGCGCGTCCAGCGCGCCGACGAAGATGCGGTACTCGCCTTCGAAGCATTCATCGAACTGCATAGCCAATCTCCGCGCCCAACGCATCACTCGATGGGGCGGGATGATTGGACCGCCTTGCGGGGGTGGACCATCCCTCGCGCGGGGGCGGCCCTCCACCGCGCAAGGGACACCGCGCGCACCGACGTGACAGGGCCCGCGGCCCCCGTGGAAATTCGCGGCGTTGGTGATTGGGTCACACGAGGAAGTGCCGGCGGTCCGGCAGGCGCCATGTCCGGCGCTGCCGCTCGGAAGGCGTGACCTCGTTTGAAGGCCATCGGGCGCACTGCTTGCGTGGTGGCGGGACCGGGCCGCCGGGGTGCCCTGCTGCGCGAATGTCCTTCTCCGAGGGCCTGGCTTCGCAAGGCCCTCGGATGCACCCTTGATTTCGCTGCGCAGGGCACCCCGGTGGCCCGGTCCAGGCACACGCTGCGGGGTTCGAGCGCGCGGCGAACGATCCGCGTGCCCGCCAAGGACGCCGGGTGGTCGGCGCAGCGAAATCAAGAGGGCATCGGGGGGCCGAGCGCAGCTCGGCCCCCCGAAGAGGAAATTCGCGGAGCCGACCACCCGGCGGCCTTGGCGCGCCACCCGCCTCGAACGCGCAACCGCCGAACTCAGGCTGAGTGAGCCCCACGCAGGGGTTCGGTCACCCCTTCCCAGGCGCAAGGCTGCGCGCGCTGCGTTGCCCGAGGTAGAACCACTCGTGTCCCGGCAGTGCGGCATGGTCGGGGAACACGATGTAGCCGGGCTCGGGCGCACGCACCTCGCTGCCGTCGGCGCGCAGCGCGATCAGCTCGCCGGCGGCCAGCGGGTCGAAGCTGGTCCACGCCTTCACGAAGTGGTCGGCTTCGGCGTGGCGGTCGATGACCCGCGCCAGCGTCAGGCACTCGAACGGTGCCGCGGGCTCGTGCAGCGCAAGTTCGCCGATGCCCAGCAGCGCCAGCGTCTGCCGGATGGCGTGGTAGGCCACGCCCGGCGCGGCCGGGTCGTCGTGCTGGCCGCACTCCAGCGTGACCGCGTAGCCGCCCACCGAGCGCATGTACTCGGTGGTGCCGATGCCGTAGGCCGGGTGCTCGTTCACCGCGCCGGGCGTGAGGCCGCGCGCTCGGCGCTCGGCGACGCCGCGCGAGTAGGCGTCGAGCCAGCCGTCGACGATGCGCGCAACGCCCAGGTGCGCGGCCAGCCGTGCCTCGGCCGCTTCGTGGGCGAAGGGCTCCAGCGCGCCATCGTTGTCGGCCGGCCCGCGCAGCGCGAACGGCCGGCCGGGGCTGCGGAAGCTGTGCAGGTCGAGCAGCACGTCATGCTCGGCCAGCAGCGGGCACAGCACGTTGGCAAGATGGTCTTCGTACTGCTCGGGGGCGTCGCCGGGCAGCAGGCGGCGGTTGAGGTTGCGCTCACCGATGCGCCGCTGGTGCCGGTAGGCCAGCGGGTTGCACACTGGCACGAAGGTGACGCTGCCGCGCACGATGTCGATTTCGCCGCGCTCGACTTCGCGCACGACACGTTCGATGCCGCGCGTGCCGGCGGTCTCGTTGCCGTGCACCGCGCCGGTGACGATGAGCCGCGGGCCGCTGGCCAGTGCCGCGAAGCGCAGCACGCGCAAGTGGTTCGTCGAGACGCTCATCGTGCGCCTCCGGGCGCCGCACCGGGCGGCGCGCACAGCATCGTGTACGCGCGCTCGTAGCGCTCGCGCACGCCGTCGATCACCGCCGGCGGCAGGTCGAGCGCGGCCTGCTCGGCGCCGCCGGTGACGCCGGTGGAGGCCAGCCAGTCGCGCAGCGGCTGCTTGTCCAGTGCGACGATGCGGCCGTGCG
This sequence comes from Rubrivivax sp., assembly GCA_016788525.1. Classification (GTDB taxonomy): domain Bacteria; phylum Pseudomonadota; class Gammaproteobacteria; order Burkholderiales; family Burkholderiaceae_C; genus Rubrivivax. The sequence goes on along the minus strand of JAEUPD010000012.1, from coordinate 32,760 downwards.
CCAGCTCGTCGGCCAGCCAGAAGCGCGACGAGTCCGGGGTCAGCACCTCGTCCATCAGCGTCAGCGTGCCGGCCGCGTCGAGCCCGAACTCGAACTTGGTGTCGGCGATGACGATGCCGCGCGTGGCCGCGAAGTCGCGCGCGGCGAGGTAGAGGCGGAGGGCCGCGGCGCGCAGCTCGGCCGCGCGCGCCGCGCCGAGCAGGCCTTCGAGCTGTGCGAAGGAGATGTTCTCGTCGTGGTCGCCCACGGCCGCCTTGGTGGCCGGCGTGAAGATCGGCTGCGCCAGCGGCGTCGTCATCGACAGGCCCGTGGGCAGTGGCTGGCCGCACACCGTGCCGCTCTTGGTGTACTCCTTCCATCCCGAGCCGGCGACGTAGCCGCGCACCACGGCCTCGCAAGGCAACGGGGTGAGCCGCTTGACGAGCATCGCGCGGCCTTCGACCTGCGCCCGCTCGTCGGCCGACACCACGCTCTCGGGCGCCTGGCCGGTGAGGTGGTTCGGGCACACGCCGGCGAGCTTGCCGAACCAGAACAGCGCCATCTGCGTGAGCAGCCGGCCCTTGCCGGGCACTGGCGCCTTCATCACCACGTCGAAGGCCGACAGTCGGTCGCTGGCCACCATCAGCAGGCGGTCGCTCCCGACCGCGTAGATGTCGCGCACCTTGCCGCGCGCGACCAGGGGCAGCGAATGCAGCAGCGGCGTGCGCGCCGCCCAGGGCGGGGTGGGGGCGTTGGCGGTGCCTGAGGTGGACGGGGCGGAAGTCGGGTTCACGCTCGCGATTGTCAGCCCGTGCGTCCCTCGCCCAGCTTGCGTTCGAGCGCCTCGATGCCGTCCAGCAGCGAGCAGAACTCGAGCCCGAAGCCGGTGAGCCGGTACTCCACGCGCGGGGGCAGCTCGGCGTAGCTGTGCTTCTCGAGGATGCCGAAGCGCACCAGCTTGGCCAGCCGTTCGTTGAGCACCTTCTTGGACAGGCCGTCGATCGAATGCTCCAGCGCGCCGGGTCGCACGACGCCGCGGCGCACGGCCCCCAGCACCGCCAGCGACCACTTGCAGCCGACGATGTCTTCGACCATGCGCGCCACGGCCGGGCGGGCCGTAGCGGCGTGTGCGCAGGCCTGGGCCGGGCTCTTCGCCTCGGCCGGGAAGGGCGTGGCCTGGAACTTCGCAATCGACACTGTTTCGTGCCCCGGTCACCACTTTGTGCCTGCTGTTCGGCGCAGCGCACAGGTGCTTGAATGTGCAGACCATTCTAGGAGCGCACGATGAACAAGGCGGTGAAGCGGGTTGAGCAGATGACGCTGGCGGGGGCGAAAGAGCGCGGCGCGCGCGCCAGGGCCACGATGGCGCGCTGGAGCGCACAGGCGGCCGCGGCGGCATTCGTGCTGGCTGCGCTGCCGGCGGCGTTGCAGGCGGCCGACCCGCCGCCGGTGGCCTACCCACAGGGCTGGCGCGAGTGGACGCATGTGAAGAGCATGGTCATCCAACCCGGCCACGCGCTGTTCGATGCCTTCGGCGGCATCCACCACCTCTATGCCAACAAGCAGGCGCTGGCCGGCTACCGCGCCGGCGGCAAGTTCGCCGACGGCTCGGTCATCGTGTTCGACCTGCTGGAGGCCAAGAGTGCCGACAACACCGTGCAGGAGGGCGCGCGCAAGGTGCTGGGCGTGATGGTCAAGGACTCCCGCCGTTATGCCGCTACCGGCGGCTGGGGCTACGAGGGCTTCAAGGGCGACTCGAAGACCGAGCGCGCCGTGGGGGCCAACGCGGCGAGCGCCTGCCATGCCTGCCACCAGGCGCGCAAGGACAATGACCACGTGTTCTCGGCCTGGCGGCCCTGAGAACCTCGGGCCCCGGGGGCGCGACGCGCCGGTCCGCGGGCCGCGGGCCCGCCAAGGCCGCCTGGCGACGTTGCCCCCGTCAACCCTGCCGCCCTGAACCCATGCGCTTCGACCTCACCTCACCCGGCGCCGCCTCGCCGCCCGCGCCACCCTGGGCCACCAGTCGCTGGTTCAACCTGCCGGCGGGCCACGACTCGCTGGCGCTCGACGAGCTGCGCGGCCGCGTCATCGTGCTGCACACCTTCCAGATGCTGTGCCCGGGCTGCGTCTTCCATGGTCTGCCGCAGGCGCAGCGCATCGCCCAGGCGTTCGCCGGCGAGGACGACGTGGCGGTGATCGGGCTGCACACCGTGTTCGAGCACCACGCGGCGATGACCCCGGTGTCGCTGGAAGCCTTCCTGTACGAGCATCGCATCCGCTTCCCGGTGGGGGTGGACGCGGCCAGCGAGGCGGGCACCGCGCGCGACCCGTTGCCCCAGACGATGCGGCGCTACGCGTTGCAGGGCACGCCGAGCCTGGTGCTGATCGACCGTGCCGGGCGGTTGCGGCGCACGGGCTTTGGCGCCGAGGAGGACCTGGGGGTCGGAGCGGCGATCGCCACTTTGCTGGCCGAGCCGAAAGACCGCTGACGCGGCCGTTGCCGGCAGCGACCGGAGCCGGCCGTGAAGCCACGGCTGCGGCTCGCGAGGCGGCAGGGTAGCCGGTGCGGCTGCGGGTGCGGCAGGGTAGCCGGTGCGGCTGCGGGTGCGGCGTCAGGCGCCGGGCATCCTCAGCGGCGGCCGCCCAGCAGCCCGCCGAGCAGGCCACCGAGCTGGTCACCCATGCCCTGGATGTCGCCCTGGGGAATCTGCCCCTGCGGCGTGAGGCTGTCCACCACCTGCGGCAGCATCTGCGAGAGCTGCCCGAGCAGGTCGCCCTGGTTCATGCCGAGCTGGCTGGCCATCGAGCCGATGCGCTCGCCGCCGAGCACCTGGCTCAGCTGATCGGGCGAGATCGGCAGGTTCTGCCCGGTGCCGACCCACGACTTGGCAACATCGCCCAGGCCTGCGCGCGCGAACTGCTCGACAAGGCCGCCAAGGCCCCCGAGGCTGCCGCCACCCATCCCTGCATTGCCACCACCCAGCGCGCTGCCGAGCATGCCGCCCAGGCCACCGCCACCCCCCGCGCCGCCGCCCTGGGCCAGCATGCCGACGATGGCGCTGATCAACGCCGCCTGGGGGTTGGGCTGGCCGCCGGCGCCTTGGCCGAGCGCACCGATCACCGAGTCGAGCAGGCCCATGGTGTGGCTCCTTCTGGTCAGTCTTGTCTGTGCCCGAAGCGGGCGGGCGAGGTCGCGTGCGCGGCCATTCTGGGCTGGGCCCGGGCCCACCGGCAACGCGGGTTTGTCAGCCCGCCTGCGGGGTGGGCGCCGGCCCCGTCGTTGGCACGGGCCTGTGGGGCCTCGATAGGTTCAGAGGCTCAGCGCCAGCCCGGCCAAGGCGGCCAGCGGCGCGGTGTCGGCGCGCAGGATGCGCGGGCCCAGCGAGATGGCGGCGAAGCCGGCGGCGCGCGCCTGTTGCTCCTCCGCGGCGCTGAAGCCCCCCTCGGGGCCGCTCAGAAGCACGGCCTGCGTGGCCCGCGCGCACACCGGCCACATGCTGCGCCAGGGTGGCGCTTGGGGCGCGGTGCTGAGCAGGAAGCCCGGCGGCTGCGCCTTCGCGCCGGCTGCGTCGCGGACGGCTGAGACCTCGCTCAGCCAGGGCCCCAGCTCGCGCACGTCGTGAACCACAGGTACCCGTGCGCGCCCGCACTGTTCGCACGCTGCGGCGGCGATGGCCTGCCAATGCGCGCGCCTGCGCTCGGCGCGTTCGCCGGCCAGCCGCAGCACTGTTCGCTCGCTGGCCAGCGGCTGCAGCACGGCTGCGCCGAGTTCGGTGGCCTTCTCCACCAGGGTGTCGGCGCGCTCGTTGCCGGGCATGCCGAAAGCCAGCGTCACGGCGATCGGCAGCTCGGCCGCCGCGGCGGGCCGTGCCGCCGCGCCGAGCCGCACGCGCACGCCGCGGCGGGTGATGGCCCGCACCTCGGCGGGCCACTCGACGCCGCTCGTGCCATCGAACAGATGCAGCGTGGCGCCGGGCTGCAGCCGGCGCACCATCACATGCCGCGCCGGGCCTGCGGGCAGGTCGAAGTCTGCCCCGGCGGCGGGCAGCGGCTCGGCGACGAACAGGCGCAGCCCGCGCGGCCCGCCTTCGCCGCTTGGCGGGTTCATCGCGGCGCGGCGGGCAGCCCGGGCGACAGCAGCGCCTCTGCCGCCAAGGCCACGCCGGTCAGCGCCGCGTCGTGGCCGCGCGGCGCGCTGAGCATCAGGCCCACCGGCATCGCGCCGGGCTCGTGGCAGGGCAGCGAGAACGAGCAGCCGTCGAGGAAGTTGATGGCGAAGGTGTTGCGCAGCAACAGGCCGTTGACCTTGAAGAACGCCTCGTCACTGGCGGCCAGCGGCGCGATCGGCGGCGCGACGATCGGCGCCGTGGGCGCCACCAGCGCGTCGAAGCCGGCCAGCCGTGCACTGACGCGCTCGATCCAGTCGGCGCGCCGCCGCTGCATGACGATGTAGTCGGCGGCCAGCACGCGCTCGCCCAGCGCGATGCGCGTGGCCACCCGCGGGTCATAGTCGGCGCGGCGGGCCGCGAACAGCTCGCGGTGCGTGGCGTACGCCTCCACCGGCGAGAAGCCGCCCGGCGCGTTGATGGCACCGATCTCGCCGAGCTCGGCCAGCGCGATCTCGGTGACCCTCGCTCCGGCGGCCGACAGCCGCGAGAGCGCGCGCTCGAAGGCCTGCGCCACCGGCGGTTCGAGCGCGTCGAGCATCAGCGTGCGCGGTACCGCCAGCGCCAGGCCACGCACCGAGTCGCGCCCCGACACTGCCAGCGGCGTGCCGGCCAGCACGCCGTCGACGAGCAGGCAGTCGGCCACCGTGCGCGCCATCGCGCACACCGTGTCCAGCGAATGCGACAGCGAGAAGGCGCCGGCCAGCGGCGTGCGCAACTGCGTGTTCTTGAAGCCCACCAACCCGCACAGCGCTGCCGGAATGCGGATCGAGCCACCGGTGTCCGAGCCGAGCGCCGCCACTGCCAAGCCCAGCGCCACCGACACCGCCGCGCCGGACGATGAGCCGCCGGGGATGCATCCATCGCCGCAGGCGGTCCGCGCCGCCGGGTTGACCGGCGTGCCGTAGTGGGGGTTGATGCCTACGCCCGAGAAGGCGAACTCGGTCATGTTGGTCTTGCCGACGATGGCCGCGCCGGCGGCGCGCAGCCGCTGCACGGCCGGTGCGTCCGCGGTGGCTGCCGCCGCGCCGCGCAGCACCACCGAGCCGGCCAGCGTGGTCTCGCCCGCCACGTCGAACAGGTCCTTGATCGTCACCGGCAGCCCCGACAGCGGCGCGGCCGCCAGCGCGGTGGCCGGCAGCGCATCGGCGCGCCGCGCCGCGGCCAGCGCCTCCTCGCGGTACAGGTGCGTGAAGACATGCGCCACCTCGGGCGCGGCGGCGCGGGCCAGCACCTCGGCGATCAACGCTTCGTGCGCGCCGGCGCGGCCGGCCAGGCGCCGGCGCAGGGTGGGGATGTCGTCGAGCATGTCGCAAGAGCCGGTGGTACGCCGCGTTCGGTCGCGCGCCGCATTCTCGCAGTGCGCGCCGCCGGCGCCGCCCCAGCCGGTGCGGGATGGCTCGTGGCTGACGGTCGGAATGACCGGGTCCGCGGCGGGCCGCTGCCTAGAATCCGCTCCACCGCCGTGGCGCACCGCCTGCGGCGCTGCCGCGCGATGGATGCCAGGTGGCCCACGGTCCTGCGAACCCTGCTATCGACGACGACGGGTCGGCCCGCGCCGCAGCGGCTGCGGCGCCCCCTGCTGCCGTTTCGGCGCACGCGCCGCGCGCCGCGCGTTGGCAGGTGCGCCTGCTAGGCGCGGTGCAGGCCAGCGATGGCGCGCAGGTGCTGGAGCGGTTCCCCTCGCGCGCCGTGGCCGCGCTGCTGGCGCGACTGGCCAGCGCCCCCGAGCGCGCCCATGCGCGCGAGGAGCTGATCGAGCTGCTGTGGCCGGGCGTGGGCCTGGACGTCGGCCGCAACCGGCTGCGGCAGGCCCTGTCCACGTTGAAGGCGCTGCTCGAGGCCGGCGGCCCCGCCGGCGCGCCGGTGCTGCTGGCCGACCGCGTGCATGTGCGCGTGGCGCCGGCGGGGCTGGCCAGCGACGTGCAGGCCTTCGAGCGCCTGGCTCGGGCCGGGCACGCTGCCGAGGCGCGTGCGCTCTACCTCGGCGAGTTCATGCCGGGCTACTACGACGAGTGGATCGACGACGCACGGCGGGAACTGGCCGCCCTCGATGAACGGCTGGCCGAACGGCTGCATCGCGCCCCGCCCGGCCCGCACCCCGGCCCGCGCGCCGAGGTCGGCACGCCGGCCCACGTGGCCGCCGCGACGCCGGCGCCCGCCCGCGGCGTTGAACCGATTCCGGCCTTGGATGCGCGGGCGGTTGCGGGGCTGACCGGCGACCCGCGCCGCAACCTGCCGCACTACCTGACGCGCCTCATCGGGGCGGCCGCTGCGCTGGACACGCTGGCCGCGCGCGTGCGGGCCGGGCGGCTGGTCACGGTCACCGGGCCGGGCGGCAGCGGCAAGACGCGGCTGGCCGTCGAGGCCGCGCACCGCCTGGCCGCAGCCGACCCCGGGCCGCACGCCTTCGACCTGATTGCCTTCGTGCCCCTGGCCGCCTGCACCACGCAGGCCCAGTTGCTGGACGCCGTCATCGGCGTGTTGCAGGTGACCCAGGGCGGCGCCGACCCGCTGGCCGCGGTCGTCGAGGCCCTGGCCGGGCGGCGCGTGCTGCTCGTGCTCGACAACCTCGAACAGCTGGTGCCCGCGGGCCAGGAGCCGCTGGCGCATTGGCTGGGTGCGCTGCCTGGGCTGCATGTGCTGGCCACCTCGCGCCGCGTGCTGGCGCTGGATGGCGAAGTCGCGGTGCCGGCCGATGCGCTGCCGTTGCCTCCGGCAGAGGCTGGCGTGGCCGAGGCGGCGGCCAACCCCGCGGTGGCGCTGTTCGTCGAGCGGGCGCGCGCGGCGCGCGCCGATTTCCACCTCGGCGCGCGCAACGCAGCGGTGCTGGCCGAGCTGGCGCGTGCGCTCGAGGGCATGCCGCTGGCCATCGAGCTGGCCGCTTCGCGCGTGCGCAGCATCGCGCCGGCGCAGATGCTCGAACGGCTGCGCGAGGGTACCGGCACACCGCAGCTCGACCTGCTGGCGCGCAGCGGGCCGCGCAGCGCGCACGACGCGCGCCACGCATCGATGCAGCGCGTCATCGAGTGGAGCTGGGACCAGCTTGCCGCCGCCCCGGCAGCGCTGCTGGCGGCGCTGACGGTGTTCCCCGGGGGCTTCACGGGCGAGGCGGCGCAGGTGGTCGCCGAGGGCCTGTTCGACGGCGAGCGCGAGAACCGCCCGCAGGCCATCGGCGCCCCCGTGGCACGGGCCAGCCGCCCCGACGCGACGCTGCTGCTCGACGAGCTGGTGGCGCACTCGCTGCTGGTGGCGCGCCCTGCCGCAGACGGCGGCGACCTTCGCTTCGCGATCTACCAGCCGATCCGCGAGTTTGCGACCGCCCGGCTGCCGGCGGGTGACCTGGCACGCCACCGTGCCTCGCTGCGCCGCTGGGCCCGGCGCTGGGTCGAAGCCCTGCCGCGCACGCCGCCACTGGTGCTGCTGCGCGAGGAGATGCCCAACCTTGTCGCCGCGATGGCCGGTGCCGTGCACGACGGTGCGCCTCACGAGGCCGTCGAGCTGCTGCTCGCACTTCGCCGCTGCCTCGAAGACGTGGAGTTGCCCGCCGAGGGGTTGGCGCTGGCCCGCGCGGCGGTGGAGCGCGTGGCCGACCCGGTGCAGGCGGCGCGCGGCCACAGCCTGGTCGCGCCGCTGCTGTTCACCGCGGGCCGCTCCGAGGCGGCCCTCGCGCATGCCGAACGCGGCGTGGACTGCGAGGCGCTGGACATGCGGCAGCGGGCGCGGGCGCTGCATGCGCTGGCGCGCGTGTGCTGGCGCAGCCGCCACGGCGTTGAACGGGTCGAGCCGCTGCTGGACGAGGCGACGGCGCTGCTGGGAGGCACGGGCGGCGAGTGGGGCGCCTCGGCGGGTGGTGTGGCAGTTGGTGCGACAGGCGGGCGGGCGGGGGGTGCGGCGGAGCCCGCCGATGCCGCCGTGGCAAACACCGCCGATCCGGACACCGAACTGCGCGCCAGCCTGCTGGCCCTGCGCGCGTTTGTCATCAACCGCCTGCACCGCCGCTTCGCCGAAGGCGAACAGCTGCATGCGCAGGCGCTGGCGCTGTGGGAACGCACGGGCAACCAGCACGCCATCGACAGCGGCCGCTACAACCTGGCGGTGTGCGCGCAGAACGCCAATCGGCACGCCCAGACGCTGGAACAGCTCGCGCCGGTGATAGCCAGCGCCAGGGCGCTGGGCGACTGGCGGCGGCTGAGCCAGTGCCTCAACGTGCGTGGCAACGCCCTCACCGGCTTGCGTCGCTGGACCGAGGCGAACGAAGACTACCGCGAGTGCATCCGCGTCGCCTGGCGCAGCATGTCGAACTACGACCTGGCGTTCGGACTGTGGAACCTGCCGCGGGCGCTGCTGCGCCTGCGCCGGCCCGAGCTTGGCGTGCGCCTGCTGGCCCACGCCGACCTGCACTGGCGCACGCACTTCGGCGCGCTGCATGACCAGGACCGGCGCTACCTGGTGCGCATCCGGCGCCTGGCCGAGCGGCAGCTGCCGCCGGCGCAGGTGCGCTCGCTGTGGCGCGAAGGCGCCGCGCTCACGCTGGCCGAGGCGGTTTCGCTAGCACTTGCCTAACGGTGCCGCGGCACCCTCGGGGCAGAGAGGTGGTCCACGGGGGCCGCCCAGCGTCGAGGAGACCTGCATGAAGCACCACGAAGGTGAGGGGCAGCCGCCGCTGGCCCCGCACACCCCGGATACGCCGCCGCAGCCGCCGTTGAAGCCACGGCGAGCCGGCCAGCCGCCGAGGGGCCAGCCGGCCTGGCCGTTCCCGGCCGCCGTGCCGGCGCGGCCTGCGCAGCCACCCTCCGCCGAGCTGCCCGCCACGCCGCCCGGGCCTGAGCAGGGGCCGCACCCACGGGAGCGCACTTCCGGCAAGGCCGCGCGCGCCTTCTTCGCGATGGCTGCGCTGTTCTGCGCCGGCGCCGTGGCACAGCCGGCGCCGGCGACGATTGGCGAGGCTCTCGACCAGGGCGGGGCGCAGCTCTCAGCGGCCGAGGTGAAGGCGCTGCTCACCGGCGCCAGGATCGCCGGCCTCGGTGGCGCGCGGCAGGCGCCTTTCGAGCTGAACCTCAGCGGCGACGGCCGGCTGAGTGGCGTGGTCGGCCGGGCCCGCCTCAACGCGACGGGGACATGGACGGTCAACGACCAGGGCCAGCTGTGCACGGTGGTGAGCTGGTCCAGCGGGGAGTCGGCAAGCGCGTGCGCCCATTGGTTCAAGCTGGGCGGGTCGTATTTCACCTCGGTCATGACCACGCGCGACGCCGTCGCCATGGCGCGCACGGTCACGAAGTAGCCCGCGGGGTGGTCGCATGTCGACTTGGCCTAGAACAAGAGCGGCCGATTCCAGGCCTTGTTAAAGCGACGGCCGAGATGTTTTCACAAGAGCCGCTAGCCGGGCGTCCAATGAAAGGCAACCGGGCCACCGGCGAACGCTGGGCCAGCCAAGGCCAGGTCCGGACTGGGCCAGACTCGCCGCCGCCCAGCGGCAAGGGACGGCTCAGCCCTTCAGCGCGGCCAGCACCTCGTCGAGCATCTTCTTCGCATCGCCGAACAGCATGCGGTTGTTGTCCTTGTAGAAGAGCGGGTTGTCCACGCCCGCGTAGCCGCTGGCCATGCTGCGCTTCATCACGATGCTGGTCTTGGCTTTCCACACTTCCAGCACCGGCATGCCGGCGATCGGGCTCGTGGGGTCGTCCTGCGCGGCGGGGTTCACGATGTCGTTGGCGCCGATGACCATCGAGACATCGGTGTCGGGGAAGTCGGCGTTGATCTCGTCCATCTCGAGCACGATGTCGTAGGGCACCTTGGCCTCGGCCAGCAGCACGTTCATGTGCCCGGGCATGCGGCCGGCCACCGGGTGGATGCCGAAGCGCACGTTCACGCCCTTCTCGCGCAGGAGCTTGGTGATCTCGAACACCGTGTGCTGCGCCTGCGCCACGGCCATGCCGTAGCCGGGCACGATGATCACGTTCTTGGCTTCGCGCAGCAGCTCGGCCGTCTCGGCAGCGCTCACCGGTTGCACTTCACCGGCCGGCTGCGCCGCGCCGCCCGCACTGGCCGCCGGTGCGCCGCCGCCGGTGCCGAAGCCGCCGGCGATGACGCTGATGAAGTTGCGGTTCATTGCGCGGCACATGATGTAGCTCAGGATCGCGCCCGAGCTGCCCACCAGCGCGCCCACCACGATGAGCAGGTCGTTGCTGAGCATGAAGCCGGTGGCTGCGGCCGCCCAGCCCGAGTAGCTGTTGAGCATCGAGACGACCACCGGCATGTCGGCGCCGCCGATGGCCATCACCATGTGGATGCCGAACAGCAGCGAGATCACCGTCATCACGATGAGCGGTGTCATGCCGGCAGCGATGTTCGGCGCCAGCACGAACTGGCGCCCGTACCACAGCACCACCAGCAGGCCCACGAGATTGATCCAGTGCCGTGCCGGCAGCAAGAGCGGCTTGCCGCCGATGCGGCCCGAGAGCTTGCCGAAGGCGATGACCGAGCCCGAGAAGGTGATCGCGCCGATGAGGATGCCGACGTAGATCTCGATCTCGTGGATGGTCTTCTCGGCGGGGGTCGGGAACACGGTGGAGGTGTCGACGTAGCTCGCGAAACCGACCAGGCAGGCGGCCAGGCCGACGAGGCTGTGCATCAGCGCCACCAGCTCGGGCATCTGCGTCATCTGCACCTTCTTCGCTGCGAAGAGGCCGATGCTGCCGCCGACGACCAGTGCGCCGGCGATCCACGCGTAGCCGCCGGGCAGCACGCGCGGGCCGAGCACGGTGGCCAGCACCGCGATCGTCATGCCGATGATGCCGAACAAGTTGCCGCGGCGGGCCGTCTCGGGGTTCGACAGGCCGCCCAGGCTGAGGATGAACAGGATCGTGGCGCCGATGTAGGCGACGGTGGCGAGGCTGGCAGTCATGTCCGCTCCTTGTCGTTGTTCTTCTTCACTTGCGGAACATCGCCAGCATGCGCCGCGTGACCGCGAAGCCGCCGAACATGTTGATGGCGGTGAGCACCAGCGCCACCACCGCCATGCCGAGGATCAGGCCCGAGGGCCGGTCGCCCGCCGCGCCCGTCAGCGGCGGCGCGATCTGGATCAGCGCACCGATGGCGATGATCGACGAGATGGCGTTGGTCACGCTCATCAGCGGCGTGTGCAGCGAAGGCGTCACGTTCCAGATCACCATGTAGCCGATGAAGCAGGCCAGCACGAACACCGTGAAGTGCGACAGGAACGACGCGGGCGCGAACAGGCCCACGCCCAGCAACGCCAGCGCGCCGATGCCGAACACGATGGCCAGCGATTGCGCCGACATCGGCTCGCTGCTGCCGTGGCCGTGGCCCTTCGGTGCGGCGGGTACCGCGGCGGCGGCGGCCTTGGGCGGCGGCGCGGGCAGCTTCAGCGGCGGCGGCGGCCAGGTGACGGTGCCTTCCTTGATGACCGTGAGGCCGCGGATGGCGTCGTCTTCCATGTTGACGTTGACGATGCCGTCCTTGGTCTTGCACAACTCCTCGGTCAGGCGCAGCAGGTTGTTGCCGTACAGCGTGGAGCTCTGCTTGGCCAGCCGGCTGGCCAGGTCGGTGTAGCCGACGATCGTGACGCCGTGCTTGACCACCGCCAGCCCGGGCTCGGTGAGCTCGCAGTTGCCGCCTTGCTCGGCGGCCATGTCGACGATCACGCTGCCCGGCTTCATGCTCTTCACCATCTCGGCGGTGATGAGCTTGGGCGCCGGCTTGCCGGGGATGAGCGCGGTGGTGATGATGATGTCGACCTCGCGTGCCTGCCTGGCGTACATCTCGCGCTGCGCGGCCTGGAAGCCCTCGCTCATCACCTTGGCGTAGCCACCGCCGCCGGAGCCTTCTTCCTCGTAGTCGACCTTGACGAACTCACCGCCGAGCGACTTCACCTGGTCGGCGACCTCGGCGCGGGTGTCGTTGGCACGCACGATGGCGCCCAGATTCGCCGCGGTGCCGATGGCCGCCAGCCCCGCCACGCCGGCGCCGGCGATGAACACCTTGGCCGGCGGCACCTTGCCGGCGGCAGTGACCTGGCCGTTGAAGAAACGGCCGAAGGCGTTGGCCGCCTCGATGACGGCGCGGTAGCCGCTGATGCCGGCCATCGAGGTGAGCGCGTCCATCTTCTGCGCGCGCGACAGCTGGCGCGGCAGCGAGTCGATGGCCAGCACCGTGGCGCGCTTGTCGGCCAGTTGCTGCATCAGCTCGGGGTTCTGCGCCGGCCACACGAAGCCGATGAGCGTGCCGCCTTCGCGCATCAGCGCCACTTCGGCGGCGCTGGGCGGGCGCACCTTGAACACGATGTCGCTCCTGGCCCACAGCTGGGCGGCCGAGCCCACCACCTCGGCGCCGGCGGCGCGAAAAGTGTCGTCGGCGCAGTTGGCGGCGTCGCCCGCGCCGCTTTCCACGGCCACGGCAAAGCCCAGCTTGATGAGCTTCTCCACCACCTCGGGCACGGTGGCGACGCGCTTTTCGCCCGCGGCGGTTTCCTTGGGGACGCCGATCAGCAAAGCCATGAATTCACTCCTCGGGGGTCGCGGTCCTTGCGGCAGGTTCGCCCAGGGGCGATGCGCGACGGCGCTTCCGGATGCAAGGCCCTGTCGTTCTTGGAAGACGTGCGCGGCGGCGGCACCGGCGGCGCGCGGGCCAGCGAAGCTAACACAACGGCGGGGTCCGCCTCCCCCGTGGCTGCCCCCGGGGCTACCATCGCGCACGCCGCGCCCCGGCCCATGGCAAGGCGATCGAACACGACAAGCGGGGCGAGGACGAGAGATGAACAAGCGCTGGCGCCCGAGCGTCACGGTGGCCGCGGTGATCGAGCAGGAAGGCCGCTTCCTGCTCGTCGAAGAGCACACGCCCGAAGGGCTGCGGCTGAACAACCCGGCCGGCCACCTGGAGCCGGGCGAGACGCCGCAGGCCGCCGTGGTGCGCGAGGCACTCGAAGAGACCGGGTGCGAGTTCGTCCCCGAGGCGCTGCTGGGCGTGTACATGGCGCGCTTCGTGCGCCCGCGCCGCGGGCGCCGGGGAAACGTGCCCGGCCACGCGGCCGGGGCGCCGCGCCCACCCGAAGACATCACCTACCTGCGCTTTGCCTACCGCGGGCGCGTCGGCCCGCCGTTGCCCGGACACACGCTGGACCCCGCGATCGTGCGCACGTTGTGGCTCACGCGTGAAGAGATCGCCGCCGAGGCGGCGCGCCATCGCAGCCCGCTGCTGATGCGCTGCATCGACGACTATCTGGCCGGGCGCCAGCTGCCGCTGGACGCGGTGGCGGGCGATCCCTCCCTGGCCGAGCCGGTGGTGTTGCCGCCGCTCGAACCCTCGCCGCCCGGCGAGGGCCTCGGGCCGGCACCCGGCCGCGGCGACGCGCCCGCCGGCCGGCCCAGCCGCTCGGCGCGCCGCCGCGCGCGCAAGAAAATGCAGGCCATGCAGGACCACAGCAACAACGAAGGCGCCGACTTGCCGCCTCCGGCGGCGGGCGGGCCGACGCCCGGCGCAGCGAGCGCAGAGAACGGAGAGAGCGGAGAGAGCGCCACGGGCGCCACGGGCGCCACGGGCGCAAACGGCCCCGAGAGCCCGGAAGGCCCGGAAGGCCCAGAAGGCGCAACGTCGGGCGCGGCGGCACCCGCGCAGGGAGCTGGCGGTCCAGGCGGCGCGCCGGCCTCCGCGCCGAAGGCCCCCACCGCCTCCCCAGCCCTGGGCGCACGGCATGTCGCCCAGGCGGCGGAGTCGGCGGCTGCCGCGGATGCCGCGGCGGCCGTGGTGCCGCAGGCCGAGCCGACCGCCAGCACCTCACCCTTGGAAGGCGCCTCGGCGGCGCAGCGTGCGCAAGCCGTGAACGATGCGCACGACCCGCGGGCTGCCGCACCCACCCGGCCGGAACCGACGCTGGCCGAGACGGCGGCCACGCTGGCCGAGCGGTTCCCGGCGCTCTTCGCGCCGGGCCAGGTGCGGCCGATCAAGCTGCGCATCCAGGCCGACATCCAGGCCCGTTCGCACGGGGCCTTCACGCGCAAGCAGCTGTCGATCTTCCTGCACCGGCACACCACGAGCACGGCTTATCTGCGGGCGCTGGTGGCCTCGCCGCAGCGTTTCGACCTCGACGGCCAGCCCGCCGGCGAGGTGGCGGCCGAGCACGTCGAAGCCGCGCGGGGCGAACTGGAGCGCCGCCGTCAGATCGTCATGCAACGGCGGGCGCAGCAAGGCCGGCCTGAACGCGCCGGGATGCGCGCCGAAGCGGGCGCCGGCCCGCAGGCCGGTGAGGCTGGCGGGGCCGGCGAGCCTGGCAGGGCCGGCGAGGCTGGAGGGGTCGCTGGGGCCGGCAGGGTCGGCGTATCGGCGGCGCCCGGGCAGCCCGGCGATATGCCTGGCGCACCGGCGCCCACGCAGCGGCAGCGCAGGCCGCCGCGCCCGCCCCGGCCGCCTCGGCCGGGCACGCCGGCCGGGGGGGGTGCCATGGACCGCGCCGGCCGCCCAGCGCGCGGCGACCGACCCGACGGTCCCCCCAACCGACCCGACCGGCCCGATCGTGCGCCGCAAGGCAGCGCCGTGGGCCGCCCCGGCGGCCCTGGGGCCGGCGGGGGTGCCGGCAACCCAGGCGGCCGGCCGCCCCACCGCGAGCGACCGGGCGGTCAACCGGCGTGGGGTTCTCCGCCCGGCATGAACCGTGGCGATCGAGCGTTCGGGCGCCCGACCGAAGGGGCGCGCCCTCCTCGCCGCGCCCCGGACGAAGCGCCCGTTGCGCTGCCCGCCGACCCCGAGCGCCGCGAGCGCGCGCTGCTGCTGCGCAGCTTCGAGGGCTCGCCGTTGACGGCGGCCAACTTCAGTGCTCTGAAGGGGTTGGCGTTGCCGGAGTTCGAAGCGCAGATCGCGCAGGCGCGCCGTGAACGCGAAGAGCGACTGCGCGGCAGCGGCACGGGCGGCGGGGCAGGCGGAGGAACGGGTCCCGCCTGACCGACCACCGGATGCGGCGCCCGCGATCTTCGCGCGGCGCCGGTGAATCTCTCCCCACGTTCCAGCAAGGAGGGCATGGCGATGAAGTCGACGATCCCCACCCCGGTCATGCGTGCGGCTGTCTCGCGGCGCGACTGGCTGGGCGAAGTGGCCGGTGCAGCGGCCATGGCAGCCGCAGCAGCGGTTCCGTTGTCATGGCTGGGTGCCGCCGGGCCCGCTTTCGCGCAGCCGGCCGGCGCGGCCGCCGGCACCCCGGGCGCGGCGCGGGCTGCAGCCATGACCTCCTGGGCGTTGAAGACGCCTTCGCGCACCGGCATCCACGACGTCGCACCGGCCAGTGACCGCGGCGTGTGGTTCACCGCGCAGCGCAGCGGCCACCTCGGCTGGTTCGACCCGCGCACCGGTGCCACCGAGCTCATCGCCCTGGGCAGCGGCTCGTCGCCGCACGGCGTGATCCAGGGCCCTGACAAGGCGGCGTGGATCACCGACAGCGGCCTGCAGGCCATCGTGCGCGTGAGCTGGCCGCAGCGGGAGGTGAAGCTCCATCGCCTGCCTGAAGGCACCCCCTACGCCAACCTCAACACCTGCGCGTTCGACGGTGACGGCGACTTGTGGTTCACCGGTCAGAGCGGGTATGTCGGCCGCGTGGCGGTGAAGACCGGCCAGGTCACGGTGCAGGAAAGCCCGCGCGGCCGGGGTCCCTACGGCATCTGCGCCACGCCGCAGGGCGACGTGTGGTGGTGCTCGCTCGCCGGCTCGTACATCGCGCGCATCGACCGGCGCACGGGGCAGTCGGCGGTCGTCGAGCCGCCCACGCCGCGCCAGGGTGCGCGTCGCGTGTGGAGCGACAGCGCCGGGCGCATCTGGGTCAGCGAGTGGAACTCCGGCCAGCTGTCGATGCACGACCCGCGCGTGCGCGGCGGCGGCGCCACCAGCTGGAAGCAGTGGAAGCTGCCGGGCGAGAACCCGCGTTGCTACGCGGTGTATGTCGACGAGCGCGACAAGGTGTGGGCCAGCGATTTCGGCGCCAACTCGGTGGTGCGCTTCGACATCGCCAGCGAGAAGTTCGACAGCTGGGTCTTCCCGCGCGAGGCAGCGGGCATCCGCCAGATCCTCGGTCGGCCCGGCGAAGTGTGGCTGCCCGAAAGCGGCACCGAGCACATCTCGGTCATCCGCACGGCCTAGCGCAGCGGCGCAGGCGCCGGCGGTGGGCAACGGCGCGAGGGCGGCGGCATCATCGCCGCCATGACCGACGGCACGGCCGCAGCGCACCGCGGTGCCCGCCTCGCGCATCACCTCCTGCGCGGGCTGGTGATCGCGATGGGCCTCGTCACGGCCCTGATGCTGTGGCACCAGGTGCGTGCCGACCACGAAGCGGTCACCACCTGGCAGCGCCACGACGCGCGCGTGGAGAGCCTGGCCGACGAGCGCTGGCTCGAACTCGAGGTGCACGAGCGCGTGCTGCAAAGCCATCCTGCGCTGCGCCAGCCGCCGCACGCCGCTCCGAACGAACCCCACCATGCGCGCGTTCTCGTGCCGCGCCCGCTGCACGACTGGCTGCTGCTGCGTCAGCAGGTCACGCTGGCCCTCGACCCGGCGGCCGGCCCAAGCGCCGAAGCCGGCGCGCGCGTGCTCGACCCGATGTCGCTGGCCGTGCCGCTGGTGGCCAAGGCACTGCTGCTGGCGCTGCTGGCCTGGGCGTGGCGGGCGCTGCGGCACCTGCCCTGGGGGCGCGACGAGACGTGGCTGGACGACCGCGGCTGGACCGCCACCGCCGAGCAGGCCGCGCGCGTGGGCTGGGCCGCGCAGGCCGAGGACGTGCTGAACGAGCCGGCCGAGCATCGCCGCGGCACGCGCTTCTGGGCCGGCTTCTTCGCGCTGGCGACGGTGGCCGCGCTGATCGGCGTGATGGCCGGCTGGGACGAAGCGCCGATCGGCAGCGTGGCGTTGCTGCTCGGCGTGACCGCGCTGGACCTGCTGCTGGCGCATCAGTTCATCACCATCCGCACGCGTGCCGTGCGCTTCGACGGCCAGGGCGTGGCCGATGGCAGCTGGTTCCAGACGCGCCGCGTGCCGTGGGCGGCGATCGCCACGTTCCAGCGTGTCAACACCAACGCCGAGGCGCAGTGCCGTCACGATGAACGATGGCGCACCGGCCGCTCGGGCACCGGCACGCGCCGCCCGAGCGACCAGTGGCGGTGGATCGCCCGCGCAGCCAGCGGGGCCGAGCTGCTGCGCCTGCCCGCCGAGGCCGAGCGCCACAGCGCCTTCGCGCGGCTGCGCCAGCGCGTGCAAGGCCGGCTGGGCTTCGGGCCCACGGACCAGCGGTTCGAGGGCGAAGGTGCGCATGCCACCGACGAGGATGATGAAACCGGCGAAGACATGGCCGAAGGGTCGCTGGACGCTGCCGCACAAGCCGAGCAGCAGGCGCAGCGCGCCGCGTGGGAACGCGACTGGCGGCAGAGCCAAGCCCGCCATCGGCGCCTCTTCGACCGCATCGGCCTCGTGCTGGGTGCGCTGTTCCTCGTGCCCGCGCTGTGGGCCACGTGCAACGGCGTGTACTACGCCTTCTTTGCCGAGCGGGCCGAGGGCACGGTGATCGACAAGCCCGCGGGCCGCCTGCCCTCGCTGCAGGTGGCGTTCACGCCGCGCGGCACGGCCGCTGCCGGCGAGCCCGTCACCGTGAAGAGCGGTGGCGCGGCGGCCTACGGTCGGATCGCGCTGGGCCAGAAGATCACCGTGCTCTACAGCCCCGAAGCGCCGGCGCGCGCCCGGCTCGACCTGTTCTGGGAAGTGTGGCTGTGGGCGGTGGCCGGCTGGTTCTTCGCCCTCGTGGCGATCGGGCCGATGTGGTTCATCCGCACGATGATCGTGCGGCAGGAGCGTCCCTCGGTCTAGGCGCCCGCGGCGAGCGGCCGCCACGCCGCAGCCGCAGGCTCGGGCACTTGGCTGCGCGGCAGCGCAGCCCCGGCGCGCTACATCGCCATCGAAGGCCGCCGGGCCATCTCGGCGCGCCAGCGCTTCAGGTTCACGTGCTGGTCGCCGGGCTTCACGCGCACGACCCGCGCGAAGTCCACCGTCACGACGGCGGTGATGTCGGCGATGGAAAAGCCGGTGCCCGCCACGCAGTCGCGACCGGCCAGGCGCGCCTCCAGCGTGTCGAAGAACACCGCCAGCCGCGCCAGCCCGCGTTCGGCCAGTGCCGGAATCTGCTCGTAGTTCGCCGTGCCCGGCAGCGCGCGGTGCGCCATCGCCGGCGAGCTGTTGCGCAGCGCCTCGGCGATGGCCATCAAGCCCTCGAACTCGCAGCGCCAGTGCCAGCTGGCGATGTCGGCCTTTTCGGCCGGCGTGGTACCCATGAGCGGCGGCTGCGGATGGCGCGCCTCCACATAGGCCGCGATGGCGGCGTTGTCGGTGAGCACCACGCCGCCCTCGCTTTCATCGAGCTTCAGCGCCGGCACGGTGGCCAGCGGGTTGATGGCACGGTAGGCCTCGGTGAGCTGCTCGCCGGTGCGCAGATCGACGTTCACCGCGGTGTATGCGACGCCCTTCTCGGCCAGCAGGATGCGCGCGCGGCGGGGGCTCGGGGCGGTGGCGCAGTCGTACAGAGTGAGCACGTGGATCTCCGATGGGCGGCTGGGGTCGGGTTGCGTCGGCCCGAGGCCGTGAATCTAGCCTTGCGCGCGCGCGCGCCGCACTCGCGCGCCGCTCAGCGCTGCACGCTTTGGCGGGCGCGTTCGATGAAGGCCTGCGTGGCGGCGTCGTCCTTCAGCGCGCTTGCCACCTTCTGCGGCACCTCGATGCCACGCTGGCACGCCGGCCGCGCTTTCATCGCATCGAGCCAGCGACGCAGGTGCGGCAGGCCTTCGATGTGCACTCCCGACCACTTGTAGGTGCGCACCCAGCACCAGTTCGCGATGTCGGCGATGGAGTAGTCGGCGCCGGCCAGCCACTCGGCCTCGCCCAGGCGCCGGTCGAGCACCTCGAACAGGCGGCGCGATTCGTTCCGGTAGCGATCGATGGCCAGTGGAATCTTCTCCGGCAGGTAGCGGAAGAAGACATTCGCCTGCCCCATCATCGGGCCGACGCCGGCCATCTGGAACATCAGCCACTGCGTCACCACCGAGCGGCCTTGTGCACCGGCAGGCATCAGCCGCCCGGTCTTCTCTGCCAGGTACAGCAGGATGGCGCCGGACTCGAACACCGTGAACGGCGCGCCGCCGCCGGATGGCGCGTGGTCGACGATGACCGGGATACGGCCGTTGGGGTTCAGGCGGCGGAAGGCTTCGGTCTTCTGCTCGCCGTTGGCGAGGTCGACCGCGTGCACCGCGTACGGCAGCGCCAGTTCCTCGAGCGTCACCGAGACCTTGTGGCCGTTGGGCGTGGCCGCGGTGTGTAGATCGATCAGAGCGCAGCCCTCCGACTTGCGGCGTCCGTGGCACCGTCCGATCGATGCCCGTGGCGGCGGCCGGCGCAAAGACCGGCGCGCCCGGCATTCTGCACGCGAGGGCGCGGGCCCCTGTCCGGAGGCGCCGCGCCCGCCGCGACCGTTCAGCGCGCGGCCAACGTGCCCGCCCGTGCCAGGCGCACACCCGGCGCGGCGCCGGGCAGCGCGTCGCCGGCCTCGGGGTGCGGCGCGACAAAGCCCACCAGCCCTGCGCGCACCTCGGCGCGACTGAGCATGCGGCCCTCGGTGGCGGGCAGGGGGTAGTTGCCCGCTTCGCCCTGCGCGAGGCGCTGGCCGCTGGCGATGGCCTGCGCGAGCTCGGCGCGCACCTCGGCGCGCGACTTCGGCGTGCCCCAGCTGTCGTTGAAGGTGAGCAGCTCTTGCGCGGAGGCACCGAAAGAGGCGGCGGCGAGAACAGCAGAGGCGGCGGAGAGGAGGAGTTTGTTCACGACGAGGTCCTTTGCATCGAGTGGACCGTGGCTCAGCGGCGCAGCGCCGCGATCCGGTCCGTTGCGGCGACGCACCGTGCATCGCCTACGGAAGTGACTTCGCGAGCGCCGCGAAAAAGGTTACGCGCTGCTTGCGTCATCGCGTGCGCGTCGCGCTTGGGCGCTGGGCCACGCGCGCGCGCTGGAGCATTGGTCGCGCCGCCGCGCTCGGCCGTGACACCCGGCGGTTGCGCCGTCGTCGATGTCACGCCGCCGCGTGCCGCAAAGACAGAGGCCGCGGGCGTGCTGCCGCCGGCGGCACGCGATCGCAGGCGTCCATCGAGTGGCGCATCACCACCTCATCGGAAGGGCCATCATGAGAGAACCACGCATTGCCATCGCCTTGCAGGCGGCGCCGACTTTCGTCGCGCTGAGCGCGGCCACGTTGCTGCTGGCCATCGCGGCCACGCCGGCGCGCGCGTTCGAATACAAGCTGTCAGGCCACGTCAACCGGCTGCTGGTGCAGGTCGACGACGGCACGCAGAACCGTCTGTTCCACGCCGACAACGTGAACTCGCAGACGCGCTTTCGTTTCACCGGCACCCACGAGGTGCAGCCCGGCCTGCGCGCCGGCATCAACTGGGAGGTGGGCTACACCTCCAATCCGTCGAGCAGCATCAGCATGACCACGCGCAGTGTCGACGCCACCTTCAACGAGCGCCACGCCGAGGTCTTCTTGCTGGGGCCCTGGGGCAAGGCGAGCTTCGGCCAGGGCGACGGCGCCGCCAACGGCGGCATGGAGGTGGACCTGTCAGGCACCACGGTCATCAACTACTCGGGCGTTACCGACATCGGCGCCGGCTTCGCCTTGCGCAGCGGCGCGGTGGTCGGGCCGACGATCGGCGCGACCATCGGCAACCTCGACTTCGAGAGCCGCTACGACCGCATCCGCTACGACACGCCGAAGTGGGGCCCCCTGAGTGCCGCGGTCAGCTTCGGCACCAAGGGCAACAACGACGTCCACGAGGCTGCGGTGTCGGCCGATTCGCCGCTGGCCGGCGGCCGCGTGGCCGCCACGCTGGGCTTCTCGCGCGAACGCCGCGGCGGGGCCAGCGGCAATGAAGACACACTGGGCGGATCGCTGTCGTGGCGCGCCGCCAACGGCTTCAACGTCACGCTGGCGCTGGGCGTCAGCGAAGACGACAACCCGGCGCTGGTGCGCAAGGAGTTTGGCTACCTCAAGCTCGGCTACATCGTCGGCAACCATGCCGTGTCGGTCGACGTCGGCCGCGGCCAGGACTTCGCGCTGGCCGGCGACCGCGCCGATGTCGTGGGCGTGGGCTACAACTACACCGCGGCGAAGTGGCTCGACCTGTACGCCGGGGCCAAGCAGCACAAGCTGGACCGGGCTGGCACGGCCTTCGATGCGGTGAACTTCGTGATGGCGGGAATGCGGCTGAAGTTCTGAACGAGTTTGGCTCGCGCCAATCGGTCAGCGGCCGCCGCGCGGCCGCGCCAGGCCCTGCATGCAGCCGCGCAGACTCAGGCGCGCGCGGTGCAGGATCTGGCGCACGTTGTCGGCGCTGAGATCCAGCCGCCGCGAGATCTCGGCGTTCTCGAAGCCCAGCCACTCGCGCAGCATGAACACGCGGCCGATGCGCGTGGGCAGGCAGGCCACGCACGCCTGCAGTTGATGCAGGAGCTGGCGGCGTTCTTCGTGCTGCTCGGGTTGTTCCCAGGCCGGCACCGAGGGTTGCCAGGCGCCGTTTTCGTCGACGCCCGCATCGAGCGCGGCGGGCAAGGGCGCCGTGTCGTCGCCGCTGGCCGCCACCATCACGCGCCGTGCCGGCGCGCGGTACCAGTCGGCGATCTTGTGCTTGAGGATCGCGCAAGCCCAGGTGGTGAGCGTGGATTCGCCGCGGTGCCGGTGCGCGCCTTGCAGCACGTCGAGCAAGGTGTCCTGCACAAGGTCCTCGGCGGCGGCTGCGTCCCCGAGGGCAAACCGGGCCTGGCGCAGCAGGCGCCGGCGCAGCACTTCCAGCTCAACGGCGGAGATCGCGGCGTGGGGCGGTGCGGGCTCGTTCATTTCGCGGCCTCCCGTTCGGCGCCGCGCGCGGCGGCCGAGAGTTCGGGCGAAGCGCAAGGCTTCGCCACACTCGCGAGTTCGCTCGCGGCGCCCGGCGCGTTACACCGGTGCCGAAAGATTCAGGGCCAGGGCCGCAGTTGCTGCAGCAGCGTGGGCACGAGCTCCGACACGGTGGGATGGATGTGCATCGTGCGTTCGATGGTGGTCACCGGCTGGCCCGCGGCCATGATGTCCAGCAGCGCGTGCACCACTTCGTCGGCGCTCATGCCCAGCAACGTGGCGCCCACGAGGCGGCGGCTCTCGGCGTCGACCAGCACCTTCATGAAACCCTGCGTCTCGCCGGCCTCGCGCGCACGGCCCACGCGCCGCATCGGCATCTTGGCGCGCAACAGCGGCCGGCCGGCAGCGCGCGCCTGCGCCTCGTTCATGCCGACGCGCGCCAGCGGCGGGTCGATGAACAGCGCGTAGCAGGCGATGCGGTGGGCGAGCGTGCGCGCATCGTCGCCAAACCAGCGGCCGAGCAGCACCTCGTGGTCGTTCCACGACGTGTGGGTGAAGGCGCCGCGGCCGTTGCAGTCGCCCACCGCCCACACGCCTTCGGCGCTGGTGGCGCAGCGGTCGTCCACGGTGATGTAGCCGCGCGCGTCGGTGCGGATGCCCGCCTCGGCCAGGCCGATGCCTTCGGTGTTGGGCTGCCGGCCGGTGGCCAGCAGCACGTGGCTGCCGACGACGCGCGGCCGCTCGTCGCCGCAAGCCGCGCCGACGGCGATCTGCGCGCCCTCGCGGGCCAGCGCGATGCACTCGGAGCCGAGCGCGAAGCGCACACCCTCGGCCTCGAGCAAGGCGCGTACTTCGGCCGACACGTCTTCGTCTTCGCGCGGCAGCAGCTGCGCCGAGCGTTCCACCACCGTCACCTCGGCGCCAAAGCGGCGCATCACCTGCGCGAACTCCAGGCCGATGTAGCTGCCGCCGACGATGACCAGGTGCTCGGGCACGCGGTCCAGCTGCAGCACCGACACGTTGTCCAGCGTCGGCACCGCATCCAGCCCCGGCAGCGGCGGCGGCGCGGCACGCCCGCCGAGGTTGAGCACGATGCGCGGCGCCGTCAGCCGGCGCGTGCCCACCTGCAGCGTGCGTGGCGCGACGAAGTGCGCCTCGCCCACCAGCACCTCGGTGTGTTTCAGGCTGCGCATCCAGGCCTCGACGCCCTCGCGCGAGGCGGCGACGATGGCGTCCTTGCGCGCCTTCACGCGCGCCATGTCCACACGCAGCGGCGCGGCGTCGAAGCCGAACTCGGCGCCGCGCCGCGCCAGGTGCATCGCGCGGGCGCTGGCGACCCATGTCTTGGTGGGCACGCACCCGACGTTGACGCAGGTGCCGCCGAACGCGCCGCGTTCGATGATGGCGGTGCGCAGCCCCTCTCGGCTGCAGCGTGCGGCGATGGCGGGGCCGGCCTGGCCCGCGCCGACGACGATGACATCGAACGGGTCTGCATTCATGCCGGCCTCGGCGGTTGTGGGGGGTGCGCAGTATCACGCGGGCGCACGCGCGCTTTCGCCAGCACCTGCGCTGCCCCTGCCACCCAGATGCCTAGTCAGCGAAGCGCCTGGCGATCAAGTGGTCGAGCGACACCACCCCCGGGCCGCGCGCCATCAGCCACAGCAGCACCGCGGCCCACACGCCGTGCGTGGCGTAGGCGCCAGGGTAGACGAGGAACTGGATGACGGCCGTCATGCCCAGCAGCCCCAGCGCCGCGAAGCGCGTGCCCAGGCCCAGCAGCAGCAGCAAGGGCAGCACATGCTCGCCGGCCGCTGCCAGCACCGCGCCGAGCTCGGGCGGCAGCAGCGGCAGCTTGTACTCGTCGCGAAAGAGATCGACGGCCGACGACGCCAGCCTCGGCACGCCCAGCTCGAAAGTGCCGCTGACCAGGTTGATGGCCAGCCCCTCGATCTTGGTCTGGCCCGAGTTCCAGAACACCGCCGCGACAGAGAAGCGCCCGGTGAGTGCGATCAGCGAGTGCGGCATCGACGACATCCAGCGGGCGGCGCGCCGCAGCAGCGCCGGCAAGCCGTGGTGGCCGTCGACCGGCGCCAGCGGGTGGGAGGAAGCGGAGGCGGCGGGGTGATTCATGGTGCGAGGGCGGTGGTGGCGGTCGGTAGCGGGTCAGGGCGAGACCCGCGGGGGGAGGCGGCTCGCGACGGCGCCGGGGTGGGTGCCGTTGGCGGCGTCGCGGGGCATGCCGCCGCTCGCGAACATGGCGTTGCCCGCCCGCAGATCGACCACTGCGCGGCGTTGCAGCAGCGCGGCGACCACGCGGGTCAGGTCGGCGCCGGGGTGGCAGGCGGCCGCGGCGCCCAGCGGCTGGCCGCAGCGCAAGGCGTCCAGCAGCCCGGCGTCGGCCGGCACCAGCGGCACGACGAGCACTTCGTCGTCGGGCCCGCGCAGCACCAGCGCCGATTCGGCGGCGTGCACGTCCACGGCTGCCAGCGCGGCGTCGCGCGCCGCTTCGGCGAGCTGATGGGCGTGCCACATCGACACCGCGGCGTGATCGAAACGCAGCACCTGGGCCGATGGGTGCAGCGTCAGCACGGTGGCCGCCAAAGCGTGCGGGTCGGCCAGCGCGGCGGCCAGCTCGGCAGGGGCGATGCCGGGCGCGTCGGCGGCGTGCAGCGAGCAAAGCCGCGCGAACTCCAGTTGCGCCACCTCGGCCAGGTAGGGCAGCGCGGTGGCGGGCTCGAAGTCCGCCACCCAGGCCGCAAACGACGCGCCGAACTCGCTCATCACTGGCGAGCGCGGCGGGTGGTCGCACAGGTACAGGCGCCCCATCGCCGAGAAGAACTCGTCGCCCACCAGTTCGCGCACGACGGGGAAGGTGTCGCGCAGCACGCCCAGCAGCGAAGTGACGACGTTGTTGCGATAGACCGCGAAGCGCTGGCGCACGTCAGAGCCGTTCCATGCCGTGAGTCCGGCGGGCACCGGCGCGGCGGGGTCGAGCAACGCGGCGGCGAAGGCACGCTGAGTGGGCATGGCGGGGCGCACGCGGTTTCCTTCGCTGCGGGGGTGGTCGGGTCTGGGGTGTTCAGGCCGCGGCCGCGGCCAAGGGCGGGGCGCCGCGGGCGCGCTGCACGGCGGCGGCCAGCGCCGCTTCGGCTTCCAGGCGCACCAGCGGCGGCACGTCGTTGTCGCGCTCGATCAACGTGGGCACCGGGCCCAGCCGTTCGATGGTGCGGGCGTAGAGCGCCCAGACGGCGGCCGGCACTTCCGAGCCGTGGTCGTCGATCAGCAGCGGGTCGCCCGCCGCGTCGCGATCCACGGCATGGCCCGCGAGGTGGATCTCGCCCACCGCCGTGGCGGGCAGGGCCTCGATCAGTGCCCAGGCGTCGAGCCCGTGGTTCATTGCGCTGACATAGGCGTTGTTCACGTCCAGCAGCAAGCCGCAGCCGGTGCGGCGCACCACCTCGGACAGGAAAGCGCCCTCGTCGGTGGTCGAGGCGGCGAACGTGACGTAGGTGCTGGGGTTCTCCAGCAGCAGGCGCCGGCGCAGGCGCTCCTGCGCCTGGTCGATGTGGTCGCACACGCGATGCAGCGTGGGCAGGTCGTAGGGCAGCGGCAGCAGGTCGTTGAACCAGTGCCCGCCATGGCTCGACCACGCCAGGTGTTCGCTGAACCAGCGCGGCTGGAAGCGGTCGAGCAGGTCGGCCAGCCGCGCCAGGTGCCGCTGATCGAGCGGACCGTCGCCACCGATCGACAGCCCGACCCCGTGGATCGACAGCGGCCAGCGCTCGCGCACGCGCTGCAGGTGGCGCAGCATCGGACCGCCTTCGACCAGGTAGTTCTCGGCGTGCACTTCGAAGAACGGGGCCGCGCCCGCGGCAGCGATGGCGCTGCCTCGGGCGCAGGGGCCTTCACGCCGCGGCGCGAGCAGCTCAGCCACGTGCATCGGCTTGAGCCCAACGCCGCAAAGCAGGGCGGGCGGGGGCGGGTTCATGGGCGCGCGGGTCCGGAATCGGCACGAAGGCGGGCCGAGGGCGCAAGTGGCGCGGCGTTGTTCGAAGAGTCGATCGAACGCCGCGCGCAGCGCCTGGCGATCAGGCCTTCTTCTCCTTGAATTCCTTGAGCTGGCCATTGCCGGTGGGCGAGGTCTTGCTGGCCGTCTTCTCGCAGGTGCCCTTGGCCACCAGCTTCCAGGCGTTGCCCTGGAAGTCGCGCGTGCTGGTGCCGGCGCAAGTGGTGCCGGGGCCGGCGGCGCAGTCGTTCTTGCCCTTGAGGGCCACGCCGAAGCACTTCTCCTTGTCGGCGGGCTGGGCGTGCGCGGGCGCTTGCGCCAGCGCCAGGGCGGCGCCGATGGCCAGTGCGAGCGAGGCCGTCTGGGCGGTGGTGGGGCGAGTCTGGGACATGCGGATCTCTCCAATCTTGCAGCGTGGGCGACGGGGGCGCCGCGCGCGCCGCCGCCGGGCGTGTCACCCCGCGGCAGCACAGCGTGGCGCCTGAACGTCATTCGCCTCCGCCGCGCCCGGCGTTACATCCGGGCGTTCAGGGTTTCCACGGGCCCCGGGTCCTGTAACCCTCGCGCAGGCCCGGGCGAATCGCATCAGTAGCCTTGCGCTGCATCGGCGCCGCCACCGCACCTTCATCCGCATGCACGACACCCTCGCGTTGCTCGCCGCCACCGACTTTCCGCCGATCCGCCGGCGGCGACTGGAGACGCTGCAGGTCAACCTGGGCTACCGGTGCAACCAGAGTTGCCTGCATTGCCACGTGGGAGCCGGGCCGAATCGCACCGAGATGATGGATGCCGCCACGGCGGCGCTGGTGCTGGAGGTGCTGCGCGCCAGGCGCGTACCGACGCTGGACCTGACCGGCGGCGCGCCCGAGCTCAACCCGCACTTCCGCGCGCTGGTGGCCGGTGCCCGCGCCATGGGGGTGCATGTCATCGACCGCTGCAACCTCACCGTCCTCGGCGAGCCGGGCCAGGAAGACCTGGCCGCGTTCCTCGCGGCGCAGCGGGTGGAGGTGACCGCCTCGCTGCCTTGCTACTCGCCGGCGAATGTCGACCGCCAGCGCGGCTCCGGCGTCTTCGAGCGCAGCATTGCCGGGCTGCGCCAGCTCAATGCGCTGGGCTACGGCGCCGCGACCGGCGGCCTCGTTCTCAACCTCGTCTACAACCCGCAAGGCGCCGCGCTGCCGCCGGCGCAGGGCCCGCTGGAAGCCGACTACAAGCGCGAGCTGCAGCGGCTCTTCGGCATCCGCTTCAACCGCCTGTTCGCGTTGACCAACATGCCCATCCAGCGTTTCGGCAGCACGCTGGTCAGCCAGGGCACGTTCACGGCCTACATGAAGCTGCTGCGCGACGCCTACCGTGACGAGAACCTCGACACCGTGATGTGCCGCAGCCTGCTCAGTGTCGGCTGGCAAGGCGGGCTGCACGACTGCGACTTCAACCAGATGCTCGGCCTG
Organism: Rubrivivax sp.; assembly: GCA_016788525.1. GTDB lineage: Bacteria > Pseudomonadota > Gammaproteobacteria > Burkholderiales > Burkholderiaceae_C > Rubrivivax. The sequence continues at coordinate 5,241 of JAEUPD010000012.1, read as the reverse complement.
CGCGCCCGGCTGACCGGCCAGCCGCGGCCGCATCTGCGCGACCTGCTGAAGCACGACCCCGCCGGCAGCGAGATCCGCTGCGCCGACCACTGCTATGGTTGCACGGCCGGGCAGGGCAGCAGCTGTGGCGGCGCGCTCGCCGATGCCGGCGCGCCCGGGCAGCCCGCTGCCGCAGTGGTCGCGTAACCTCCCCGCCATTCCCGCCGGCGCTTGCCATGCGGGCCCCAGGCAGCGTGCTGCTGCCATTGAGCCTCAGAAGCAAAGACAGGAGAACCCGAGATGAGCACATTTCAGAGGCGCGGCGCCGCGCTGTCGGCATTGGCCGCCCTGACCCTGCTGGCCGGCTGCGGTGCGATGGGGCGCCACCACGGCGGCATGGCCGGCTCGCACGGCCTGGTGGCCGTGAAGAGCCCGCACAGCCAGGCCGACACCGCGAGCCGCCTCGAAGCCCAGGTTCGCCAGCGCAACCTGAATGTGCTGGCGCGCGTCGATCACGCGGCGGCGGCCCAGCGCATCGGCCAGACGCTGCGGCCCACCGAGGTGATGATCTTCGGCAACCCACAGGCCGGCACGCCGCTGATGCAGTGCGCGCAGGGCGTGGGCATCGACCTGCCGATGAAGGCGCTGGTGTGGACGGATGCGACCGGCCAGGTCTGGCTGGGCTACAACGACCCGGTGTGGCTCGTGCATCGCCATGGCGGCGGCGATTGCCCGCCGGCGGAGAACGTGCGCAAGGCGCTGGCCGCCATCGCCGAGGCGACCGTGACGCGCTGATTCGCTGATGCGCGCTTTCGCAGGCGCGCGGCGGGCGCTGCGTGCGCGCGCTTCGGCGCCGGCGGCCGCCGCGCCTTCGGCCTACCAGCGCAGCAGCCAGGGCCCCAGCAACGCACCCAAGGCGGTGGTCAGCGCCATGCCCAGCGTGTACCACACGGCAATGAAGCTGAACGCGATCTCCGGGCACGACAGCGCATAGGCCGCCGCGCCCAGCGCGCCGGCGAAGAGCCCCGCCGCTGCCCCGGCCAGCGCGGGCCGCGTAGGCGCCAGGCCACGCAGGGCCCAGAAGGCCGCGGCCATCGGCGGGATGGCCAACAACAGCACGTTGCGCGGGCATTGGCTCCAGGTCTGGCCGAACAGGTCGACCACGCGCCGATCGGGCATGGCCGAGAACCATTGCCACAGGCCCAGCGCCCCGATCAGGGCCAGCACGCCCATCAACACCGCCTGCGGCCAGACCAGCCGCTGCACCGGCCGCGCCAGCCGCACCACGAGCCAACCGCCCACGGCCACCAGCGCGACGGTGTAGCCGAACTTGATCCACCAGGCACCCTGCAACATGACCGATTGCGGCACGAGGCCAAGGACGAGGAGTCCCGCCGCGGCGCTGACGGCCAGGCCCAGCAGTGCCGGCGGCCACACGCGGCGCTCGACGGCGGCGGTGGGCGCGGGGCCGGCTTCACGCGCCAGCAGTTCGATCAGCGAGTCGGTCTTCATCGTCGGGCAGGCAACGGGGGTTCGGGGTGGGCTCGGGGCGGCGGGTCGTCGCGGTGTCTGCGCGGCGGTGTCTTTCTCGGAGGTCTCTTGCGGCGGTGTCGCGACCGTCACCGCCGCACCAGGTCGGCCAGCTTCTTCAGCCCGCGGTGCACCTGCACCTTGATGGCCGATTCCGACACGCCGGTGCGCGCCGAGGCCTCGGCCACGGACAGGCCTTCGACCTTGGTCAGCACGATGGCCTGGCGCTGCGCTTCGGGCAGCTCACCCAGCAGCTTTTCCAGGTCGCGCTGCGTGCCGCCTTCTTCGGCGTTCGCGACCAGCAACTGCTCGTCGACGTCGTCGATGGCGTCGTGCAGGTCGTCGCGGCGGCCGCGGCGGCGCCACAGGTCGACGAGCTTGTGGCGAGCGATCGCCAGCACCCAGGCGCTGACCGGCAGCGAGGGGTCGTAGGTGCCGCGCTGCAGGTGCAGCGCGAGCAGGGTCTCCTGCACGAGGTCTTCCACGTCGTCCGGCTGGTTGAACATGCGGCGGCGCAGATAGCCGCGCAGCCGGGTGGCGATGCGCTCCAGGCAGGCCCGGTAGGCCGCCTCGTCACCCGACTGGGCGCGCAGCCACATCGGCTTCAAGCCGGATTCGAAGTCGTTCTGGCTGGCGTCCAAGGCGATTTCGTCGCTTCTTGCAGTTGGGTTACACCGCGGTTGCGGGGACGGGTTTCCCCGAAAAGGGCCGCCGGGATGGCGTGTGAGCCATGTCATCGGTCGCGGCAAGCAGGTCGATTCTTGCGCGCCCTCGCCCGCCTTGTAACCTGTGCCCGTCGTGCGGCGACCTCATCAGCGAGATGACCCACCTGCACGCCCTTCAGCCGGGGCCCGATCCGGTAGCCAGCGCGCGGCCGCCGGCCACTTCGCCACCGCCTGCGGCGCCACCGCCCAGCCACCTGGGCCTCGGTGCCCGGCTGGCCCGCCACCTGGCCGGGCGTGCGAAGGGCGCCGCAGGCGGGGCGCCCGCCGACCCCGACCGGCTGGCGGCGTGCCTGCGGCCGGCGGACGTGCTGCTGGTCGAGGGCGTGAGCCGCTTCTCCACCGGCATCAAGTACTTGACGCAGTCCACCTGGTCACATGCCGCGTTGTACGTCGGCGATGCGCTGCATCGCCGCGCTGAGGCCACCGAGTGCGCCGCGCGCCCACCCGCCTGCTTTGTCGAGGCCGACGTGGTGGAGGGCGTGCGCGCCGTCGGCCTGGACGCCTTTGCCGGCCTGCACGTGCGCATCTGCCGCGCCGTGAGCCTGACCCCGGCGGAAGCCGATGCGGTGATCGCGCACGCGGTCGCGCGCCTGGGGCACCGCTACGACCTCAAGCACATCTTCGACCTCGTGCGCTGGCTGCTGCCGATGCCGCCGGTGCCAGCGCGCTGGCGGCGGCGGCTCATCGCGCTGGGCAGCGGCGACCCCACGCGCGCGATCTGCTCCACGCTGGTGGCCGAGGCGTTCCAGTCCGTGCGCTACCCGATCCTGCCGCGCATCGAGCAACGGATGGGCGATGACCCGGCCTGCAGCGCCTGCGTGCACGAGATCCTGCACGTGCGCCACTCGAGCCTGTTCGTGCCGCGGGACTTCGACGTCTCGCCGTATTTCGAGGTCGTCAAGCCGACGCTGGCCGGCGGCTTCGACCACCATGCCTTGACCTGGGCCGACCGGCCCGACCGCCAGGAGCACCGCACATGAAACGACGTCGAATCCTCGCTGCCCTGGCGTTGCCCGCGGGTGGCGCCGGCACGTTCGCGGCTTCCTTGCTGGTGCCGGGGCCGGCGCAGGCGCAGGGACACGCGCTCAACGGCTTCGATCTGCGCGACGCGTTGGTGCCGGTGCAGGCGATCGAGCGCGGCGGGCCGCCGCGCGACGGCATCCCCGCCATCGACCGGCCGAAGTTCGTGCCGGCGGCGCGCGCGGCACTGAAGGACCCCGACCGCGTGCTGGGCGTCGCGCTCAACGGCGTGGCGCGCGCCTACCCGGTGCGCATCCTCAACTGGCACGAAATCGTCAACGACCGCTTCGGTGCGCAGGCGGTGGCGGTCACCTACTGCCCGTTGTGCGGCACCGGCATGGCGTTCGACGCCCGCATCGGCGCCCGCGAGGCGAGCTTCGGGGTCTCGGGGCTGCTCTACAACAGCGACGTGCTGCTGTACGACCGCGCCACCGAGTCGCTGTGGTCGCAGGTCATGGCCAAGGCGGTGACCGGCCCGCTGAAGGGCGCGGTGCTCGTGCCGCTGCCGCTGGCCCATACCAGCTGGGCGGCGTGGCGTGCGCGCCACCCGGGCACCGAAGTGCTCTCCACCGACACGGGCTTCGAGCGCGACTACGAGCGCGACCCCTACGACGGCTACGAGAAGATCCAGCGCCTGATGTTCGACGTGCAGCACCGCGATGCGCGGCTGCCGTTGAAGGAGTGGGTGCTCGGCCTGCGCGTCGGTGGCGAAGCCAAGGCCTACCCGTTCTCGCTGCTGGAGCGGCGTGTCGATGCAAAGGGACGGCTGGCCGACCGCATCGGCGGCCAACGGGTCGAGGTCCGTTTCGATCGCACGCACCGCAGCGCCGAGGCCTTCGATGCCGAAGGCCGGCCCTTGCCGGGGGTGATGGCGTACTGGTTCGCCTGGGTGGCGTTTCATCCGCAGACGCTGGTGCTGGCCGAGCGCTGAGCGCGCCGGGGCGCGCACCGTCCGCGCAGCCCCTGCGCCACAGCGCCGTGGCTGGCGCAGTGGCACACGGCGCGGGGTGGCGCAGGCAGGCAGGCCCGCGGCGGCTCAGCGGGCGGGCAACGCGGCGGCGCGGGCGAGACGCACCAGGTTGTCGCCATGCGGCAGCGCGTCGCCGGCTTCGGGATGCGGAGCCACCCAGCCGATCAGCCCGGCACGCACTTCGGCGCGCATCAGCATGCGGCCCTCGCTGGCGGGCAGCGGGTAGACGTTCGCCTCGCCCTGGTTCAGCCGCTGGCCGCTGGCGATGGCCTGGGCGAGTTCTGCGCGCACTTCGGCGCGCGACTTCGGCGTGCCCCAGCTGTCGTTGAAGGTCAGCAGTTCCTGGGCCGAGGCGCCGAACGTGGCGGTGGCGATCAGGGCGGCGGCGAGCAGCTTGCTCATGGCGAAGGTCCTTTCAGGTGGTTGAACCGTTAGGCGCCGGCGCTTGCCGGTTTGCGGTCCGTTGCAGCGATGCACCGTGCATCGCCTGTACCTGTGACTTCGCTGCTGCCGCGCGATGGGTTACAGCGCGCCGAAAGAATGAAACGCGGCCCAGGGTGCCGCGTTCCAGGTTTGCCGAGACGTCCAGAGGACCTCGAGGCCGGTCGGCGGGCCGCACCATTCGCAGCCCATGCCGCCCGGGTTACAGCGGGTTCACTGCCAGCTCATCGCCGCCAGGTCGTTGGCGAAGATCGGCACGTCCTTCCACAGCCCCTTGACGCGCGAGTTGGCCACCGTGATCCATGTCGGCTGGTACAGGTACGCGGCCACCGCCTCCTCGGCCACCAGACGCTGCGCCTCACCCATCAGCTTGTGGCGTTCGTCGGGCTTCACGGTGGCCTGGATGCGGCCCCACAGCTCGTTGAACTTTGCGCTTTCGTAGCCCCAGTAGTAGTTGGGCCGCGCGAAGTTGCCGAAGTCCAGCGGCTCCACGTGCGCGATCACCGTCAGGTCGTAGGCCTTCTGGCCGTAGGTGCCCGACAGCCACTGCGCCCACTCGACGTTCTGGATCTTGGC
>JAEUPD010000021.1 GCA_016788525.1 Rubrivivax sp. | reverse complement strand
TACTCTGGCACCTTCGTCGGCGTCACCGTGCGCAACAACGTCATCAACATCGGCGCGTCGTTCGTGCCCGACTCGTCGGTCATCACGGGTTGGAGCACCAACATCAACTCGACCGACTGCGCGCTCGTGCCGAAGTAGGGCGGCAGCGGTCGCATCCGCAGGCCGCGCTGCACCTGAACCGCATGCTCGGCCGCAGCGTGCAGGGCGCGGCGCTTTCGTGACTGAACCCCGCGCTTCCGCCCCCCCATTCGTGGGGCCGGACGCCGCGGCGCTGCCTCGCGTTGTGGCACGCTCGTCGCTGGTTGAAAGGCACGCCGCCGCCGAGGGAAACGATGACTGTCACGCGCCCCTGTCCAGGTCCGAAGCCAGACGCCCGCTTCGTTCGCGTCGCGAATCGCCGTTCGACGCTTCGGCTCGTCGGCAGAACTCTGTCTGCCACCGCGGCAGCGGCGTTTGCGGCCTGCGGCGGCGGTGGCGGTGGCAGTGAACCCGCAACCCCGGCCAACCAGGCTCCTACCGTCACGCTCGACAGCCCAGTCGCCAACACGGTGTTTACCGCTGGCGATGTCATCCGCATCGCCGCCACGGCCGCTGACAGCGACGGTGCGGTGACGCGCGTCGAGTTCTTCAACGGCACGGTGAAGATCGGCGAGGACAGCACCGCCCCCTACGAACTCGTCTGGACCGACGCACCGGTCGGGCCGCTGAGCCTTACGGCCGTGGCCCATGACAGCGGCGGTACCGGTGGCGTGAAGTCGGCCGTCTCGGCTTCGCGACCGATCACCGTGAATGCGGCGCCGGCACCTTCGCCCGGCGGGCCGCCTCCACCGCCTCCACCCCCTCCGCCGCCGCCTCCTCCGCCGCCCAATCAGCCACCCACGGTGAGCATCACGGCGCCGGCCAACAACTCCAAGCCGAACGCGCCAGCGACGATCGTCATCGCCACCAACGCGGCCGACGCCGACGGCGGCATCGCCAAGGTCGAGTTCTTCCGCGTCAACCCGTCCAGCCCCGTCCTCGATGCCACTACTCGGCTTGCCGAGGACACGACCGCGCCGTACCAGTTCACCTGGGACAACGTCGGCGCAGGGACCTACACGCTGGTCGCCCGAGCCACCGACAACGAAGCGGCTACGGCCACCTCCGCCTCGGTACAGGTGATCGTCAACGCCCTTCCTACGGTGAGCCTCACGTCGCCGTTGCCCGGCGCCAGCATCCAGCTGGGCAGCACGGTGACGCTTCGCGCCATTGCGGCCGACGCCGACGGCAGCGTCAACAAGGTCGAGTTCTTCCTCAACGGCAGCGCCTCGCCACTGGGCCAGGGCCTGCGTGTCGGTTCGACCAACGAGTACACGCTGAGCTGGACCGCGGCGACGCAGGGTGCCTACAGCTTCACCGCCCGCGCCACCGACAACGACAACGCCACGCAGACCACCGCTTCGGTGTCGGCGAACGTGCCGGCCAACGTGCCGCCGACGATCACGCTCGACCCGCCGGTGGCCGGCACCAACTCGCCCACCAACCTCGATCTGAGCGCAGTGGCCGGCGACAGCGACGGCACGGTGGCCTCGGTGCAGTTCTTCAACGGCAGCACGTCGCTCGGCCTCGGCACGCTCGATCCCGTCGGCGCGCCGGCGCCACGCAAGTACCGCCGCACGGTGGCGGTGCCCGCGGCGCAGACCGATGTCACCTACACCGTCACCGCGGTGGCCACCGATGACCGCGGCGGCACCACGACCACGGCGTCGCAGAGCAGGACCATCGCAGCCAACCTGCCGCCCAGCGTGGCCATCACCTCGGCCGCCGCGATCACACTGCCGGTGAACGCCGCCACCGGCCCGGTGACGCTGGCGGCCAGCGCCGCCGACACCGACGGCATCGCCCGCGTCGAGTTCTTCAACGGCGGCGCGAAGGTGGGCGAGGCCACCGCGGCGCCGTACCAGTTCATCTGGCCTGGCGCGGCCCCCGGCAGCTACAGCATCACCGCACGCGCCACCGACATGGTGGGCAGCACGAACACGACCACGCCGGCCCAGACGCTGGTGGTCACGCCCAACGTCGAGGGCATGTGGGCCAACCTCAACACCGCCCAGCGCGCCGGCCTCACGCTCGTGCCTAACCGCGCCGTCGAAGCCGGCGGCGTGGATGCGGTGGAGGTGCTGACGGTGGTCGGCGTCAACACCGTGATCCCCAAGTTCGCCGCCGCGATGTCGCAAGCGGCGTTGTCGCTGGCTCGAGCGACTCCGACCTCGGTCACAGCCGGCTTCGTTCCGTGCCCCGGCGGTGGCACCGTTCAGGTGGCCTTGCCGCCGCCACAGACCGGGGCGCCGCCCCCCGACGGCACCAAGCGCGTCGTCAACCTGGACAACTGCGCGATCGGCGGCTTCACCTTCTACGGCGGCGGCGGCATTGCGCCCTATATCCAGTACGACACGACGACATCCACCACCGCCGTGCCGCCGGCCACGGCGCCACTGCATCCCAACCCCAATTGCGTGCTGGAGGTCGGGCCGCCACGTCGCTGGCGCTGCAACATAGGCTCGGGCATCGACTGGGAATCCACGGCCACCGGCTTCAAGCTCATCGTCCAGGGCGCCAGGGTCACGGGCTATGGCGCCCCTGACCCCGGCGGCAAGGACTTCCCGCGCAATGCATTCGCCTACACCATCGTCAATTGCAGCGGCAGCGGCGCCACGCTGAGCTGCACGACGCTCCTGGACGTGAGCTTCTTGTGGGGCCTCGACCTGGCATGGACCGACTACGACGCCGGTGCCATGGTGGGCTCAGCGGCCGGCATCTTCTTTGCCACCGACGACACCTACCGGCTGAACGGGACGCACCGCTCGCACTATTGCAGCCCCGACCCTGCGTTGCCGAACAACGGTCGCGACGCCTGCCTGGCCAGCCCGCCCACGGCGCGGCACATCAAGTTCGAGAACATGACGCATAACAGCGGGCGGGCCATCGTCTACGGCAGCAATGGCTGGTCGGTGGTAACTCGCCTCACCCCGGAATCGCCGGGGCAGGAACGCGTGCAGGTGCGGCGGATGCTGCTGCAGGGCGTGACCGCCGGCGGCATCACCTACCCGGCGGGGCCGGGGCCGCTGGAGACCTATCGTTGCGCGGTAGGCCTAGCCAGTGGCGACTGGAGCTGCATGCAGACCAGTTCGGCGCCCTGACGAAACGGGCCCGGTGAGCGGGCCCGCCGACAGCGGCTCAGGTGTTGGCCGCTGTGATGTGGAAGTTGTGGTGCGGCCGCTGCGTGACCTTTCCTATGGCCACGATGTTCGGTCGCCATGACGGCACGCTGTAGATGGCCTGGCGCAGCCACAGCTTGGGTCCGGTGGCCTTGCCGTTGTTGTCGAAGCAGTGATACGCGCGCTCGATCGCGAAGCCCATCTTTGAGAGCAGCTCGGTGGTCTCGGCCAGCGTGTACTCGCGCCAATGAATGGCCACCAGCATGTTGTCGTTGGGATCGAGCTGCGCAAAGAAGTAGTCGATCGGCATGTGCACCGAGCGCCCGCGCAGCAGCTTGATACGATGGCCTAGCGAGGCCTGATTGGGCATCGAAATGTAGAAGTAGCCGCCCTGCCGGGTGATGCGGTTGATCTCGCGCACCAGAGGCAGCGGGTTGAAGTTCAGGTGCTCGATCACCTCGCAGGCGATGACGGCGTCGAACTCACCATCGGCGTAGGGCAGCTTGGCCGTGCGCAGGTTCTCGCCCCTGAACGGCACGCCGTGACGCGCGAACAGCGCCTGCAGCGGCGCCGACTGCTGATACTCGGGCAGGTCGATGGCGTGGGCGTCGTAGCCGAGCTTCTTCAGCGCGATGATGGCCGGGCCGAGGAAGGGGCCGATCTCGAGAATGCGCTTGTTGCGCTGGCCAGCGAAGAGTTGATCGATGTCGCGCACCGTGCGGACGTACGACAGGATATGCGCATCCAGGTAGGAGTACTCGCCGGCGGCATCGCCGATGCCGAGGATGTCCACGGGCGCGACTTTGTGCTCGTCGATGGTCTCGCGCAGCAGCTTGTCGTAGTTCATCTTCGGCCTCCCCCGATCACCGGTTCATTCGGTCGGGTATCGTAGCCTGGGTGTGCGGCGGCGCACAGCGGGCAGGCCCTCGTCCACGGGGCGCGGACCGGCAACCGCATCGACGGAACTGGCGGCACCGGCCGCACCGGCCCGTGCGAGGGAATCGTCTGGGCTGGCCACGATCACGCCGCTGCATATTGAGGGTTCGTCAGTGACCGTGTCTTCGATTGCCAGTTCCGCCGCGCGCGCGTGCTGCTGCGCACGCCGGGCGTGGCGGGCGTTGATCGGTGCCTTCGCCGCCTGCGCAGCGCTGTCGGCCTGCGGGCAGCGCGTGGTCTACGAGGGCCCCGGTCTGCCGGTGCCGGCGGACTTCGGCTGCTGGCACGACGTGGGCTACGTCGTCAACTGGCCGAAGCTCGGCGGCCAGGACCTCTACTACGGGCCCGACCCGGCGTTCACCGTGCGCGCCAACCGCGTGCGGCTGTACGGCATGGGCGGCCTGGAGTGGAACAACACCGAGAAGACGCCGGGCGTGTTCGACTGGGCGCGCTGGGATGAAGCGTTCGCCAAGCTGCGCCGCACCGGCGTGAAGCGCACGACGCTTAACCTGTACAACCCTCCGCAGTGGGCCAATCGCCATCACCCGCACAACTACGGCGGCTGGCGCATGCAGTTGCCGCGCGAGCGCGAGATGCTCGAACGCTGGCTGAGCGCGGTGACCAGCCGTTACGCCGAGATCGATGCCATCGAGGTGGCCAACGAGGTGTTCACGCCCAAGATCGGCACCGCCGACAGCTACTTCACCGGTACCGCGGAGGACCTGGCCCTGCTGTCCGACTGGACGCTGGACTGGCGGCGCAAGAGTGGCTGGCGAGGCAGGATCTGGGCGCCATCGATTCCCGGCTTTGGCGAGAACATCCCGACGATGCTCGAGTGGCTGCGCAAGTACCCGCGGGCCAGCGAGTTCGATGCCTTCCCGGTGCACCTGTACCACTTGCTGCCCGAGCAGGTGGGGCAGCGCGCGAACAAGGCCACCTTCTACTCGGGCCTGGTCGAGTTCCGTGAAGGACTTGCGGCGCTGGGCCTGGGCCCGATGATCGATTCGGAGAAGGGTTTCGACCCGGGCACGGTGCGCGAGGGCACGATCTACAACTACGCGGTGGCGGCGCTGGTGCACGGCGTACAGCAGACCTGCTTCTTCATGCTCGGCAGCTACGGCAACGACGAAACCAACCTCGGGCAGCCGTTCCGCACCGCCTGGGCCAAGGACGACCTCGAAGCCGTTGCCGACCTCGCGGGCCACGTGATCGTGAAGGTCGTCACCACCGAGCGCGGCCGCTGGCAGGTGTCGACACGGCCGGTCAGCGCTACCCCCGCCGCCGCGGCATCGGTTCCGTCAGCCCCTTCGCGCGAAGGCCGGCGCTGATCGCCGTTGTCGGCGTCGACCCACAGCGCCGTCCGGGCGGCCATGCCGCGCGTGCACGATCGCACTGGGCGAGGCGGCCACTGCTGGGTTAGGGGAGCGCCCGAAGCGTCCGGATTTGATAAACATAGGCGGTTCCCCGGCACGACGCCGGGGGCTCGTTGGGAGCAGGGAATCAAATGAAGGCCGTTCTGGGTATCCAAGTGGGGCATGACGCCGCCGCCGCGCTGGTGATCGACGGGCGCGTGGTGGCCGATGTGGCCGAAGAGCGCTTCACGCGCGTCAAGAACGACAGCTCGTTTCCGTTGCACTCCATCGAGTTCTGCCTGAAGTTCGCCGGCATGAAGTCGGTCGATCTGGACGCCATCGCGCTGCCCAGCCGCTACCTGAACCCCGAGGTCCCGGTGTTCATCGACATCCCGAACGACCGCCTGCCCGCCGAAGACCGCACGCTGGCCTCGCGCGTCAAGCAGTCGGTGCTCAACTACGTGGCGCCCGGTCGCGGCCCGGCCACGACGCTGCCGCTGTACCAGAAGCCCATCGCACTGGGGCCGCAATGCCTGGTCGAGCTGGTCGATCACCACCGCTCGCACGCGGCGTCGGCCTACTACACCTCGGGCCTCAACGATGAGCGCACGCTGGTGGTGACGATGGACGGCATCGGTGACGGCGTGGCGGTGGCGATCTGGAAGGGTGAGAACAACCGCCTCGAACTCCTCAAGTCCTGGGGAGCGGAGTCGTCACTCGGCTGGTTCTACTCCAACGCCACCGAGGCCTTGGGCTGGCGGCACGGCAGCGACGAGTGGAAGACAATGGGCTTGGCGCCTTACGGCACCCCAAAAGCCGGGGCGCTGGATGGCTTCCATCCGATGTTCGAGGGCGGCGAACTCAAGCAGGGCCACAAGTACACCGGCGGCGGCGCCTGGCTCGACCACTCGGCGTACCACTACCACTTCGACGACGCGCGGCCGCTGGCCGACATCGCCGCCCGGCTGGGCCGCGAGGACTTCTCTGCCGAGACGCAGCGCGTGTTCGAGTTCCAGGCCCACGAGCTGATCCTGCCGTGGCTGGAACGCGTGGGCACGCGCCACTTCTGCGGCGCCGGCGGTGCCTTCCTCAACGTCAAGGCCAACCAGAACCTTTGGTACACGGGCAAGCTCGACACGCAGTGGGTGTACCCGAACCCGGGAGATGCAGGCCTCGCGGTCGGCGCGGCGCTGTCGGTGTACTTCAAGTACAACCCGCGCGCCCGGCACGAGCAGCTGCGTGACCTGTACCTCGGCCCTTCTTATTCCGACGACGACATCCGCCGCGTCCTCGACGAGCGCGGCCTGGCCTACGAGCACGTCGAAGACCCCGCCCGCACCGCCGCCGCCGACCTCGCCCAGGACCGCATCCTCGGCTGGTTCCAGGGCCGCATGGAATCGGGCCCGCGGGCGCTGGGCAACCGGTCGATCCTGATGAGCCCGGTGAAGGCCGAGAACAAGGACATCATCAACCGCTGCGTGAAGTACCGCGAGGCGTTCCGGCCGTTTTGCCCTTCGATGCTGGGCGAGCGCGCTGGCGACTACCTGGTCTCTAGCCGCGAAGAGCGCTTCATGATCACGTCGTTTGCCGTGCGCCCCGAGCGCAAGGCCGCCATTCCGGCGGTGGTGCACGTGGACGGCACGGCGCGGCCGCAAACGGTGCGCAAGGACATCAACCCGCGCTACCACGACCTGATCCGCAACTTCGGCGAGTTGACCGGCGAGTACGCGATCCTGAACACCTCGTTCAACGTCAAGGGCGAGCCCATCGTGTGCCAACCGCGCGAAGCGCTCAAGTGCTTCTTCGACACCGGGCTGGACGTGCTGTACCTGGGCAGCTACCGCCTGCAAAAGCCGAAGCGCCCGCAGGTGTAGCGGGCCCAGGAGCGACGCGACGCGCCGGCGCGTTGCTCTTGACGTAGGCGCGCCCGCGCGCTGCGCGGACCGGGGCCTGCGGCTCAGGCCCCCACCGTCAGCTCGTCGATCAGCGCCTTGGTCTGCCGGATGTTGCCGCGGCTGGAAGCGCCGAAGACGATCGACTCGATCTGCGGCTGCCGGCACACGTAGTCCACCGCCTCGCGCGGCGACAGCGCCCCCGAGGCCAGCACCGACATCGCCACCGGCCGGAAGCGCCGCGTGGCGATGGTCTGTTCGTACAACGGCACGCCGCCGCACATGCGAAAGCCGATCTTGTTGATGTTGGCGCAGACGATCGGGTTGTCGATCTTCAGCACGTCGAGCACGTCCAGCAGCTTGGGCAGGTTCATCGTGATGAAGCCGGGCTCGGCGCCATACCTGTCGCGGACGTGGTCGGCAAAGTACTTCAGCGCGTCGTTCAGGCCCACGCCCAGCAGCAGGTCGGTGACGACGTTCTGGATGAAGATGACCGGTGTCGACAGGCCCTGGAACATCTTCATCTCGGCATCGATCAGCAACTGCATGATCGTGCGGATGTCCTTGTTGGCCAGCGCCAGGCCACCCTTCACCGCGGCGCCAAGCGCGCCGTCGTCGGGCAGGAACATGCGCAGCGCGTCGATCATGCCGTGCTCGGTGACGGCGTTGGCGTACTTGTGCGCGTAGGGCATGCACGGGTAGAAGCGGTAGTCGGGGTAGCGCTCCTTGTGCCGGCGGAAGTGCTCGCAGATCTCGGCCACGCGGTCGTGCGTGGTGCACATGAAGGTGCGAATGCCTTCGGCGTAGGCGGCGTCCAGCACGTCGAGCACGGCGCCCAGCTCCTGGAAGCGCATCTGCTGCGCGCGCGCCTTCTCCTCGGACATGTGGTTGACGCCGAAGAACTGGTTGTCGCCGAAGAGCACGCGGTCCATGGTGTGCGTGTCGGAAGGGGTGGAGGTGACGGCGTTCATCAGCGGCTCCCCATCGCCCGCGCCACGGGCTCGCGGCCTCTGCCGAACAGCCGCTCCAGGAAGCCCGGGCGAGTGGGCACGCGGGTCGGGCCGGCGGCCAGGCCGCTGCCGGGGGTGGGCGCATCGCCGCGCTCGGCGGCACGGATCATCGCCACCACGCGGTCGGTTTCCAGCGCGGTGCGGAAGTTGTTGACGCCGTCGGTGCGGCGCGCCTGGACGGCCTTGGCGAAGTGGTCGATCTGCGCCGAGTACTCCTCGCCGCGCAGGTAGTACCAGACCTCCTCGGTCAGATCGGTCGTGTAGCGCACCGACCAGCCCTTGGGCAGGTCGGGCCGCGCCGCATGCGGCTCGCGCAGGAAGATCTGGCACTCCTGGCGGTCGGCGTTCAGCCGCCCGTTCTTGCCCCACACGGTGAGCCGCGTGGACATCTTGCGGTAGCTCTCGTCACTCCAGTTCACCGCCAGCTGGCCGCTGGCCCCGCTGCCGAAGTGCATGGTGCAGTAGATCTCGTCCTCGACGTCGCGCGAAAACAGGCGGTTCACCACCACGCCGCTCACCGACTGCGGCGCACCCAGCACCATGCCCACGGTGTCGATGGCGTGGCAGGCGTAGTCGTACAGCGCGCCGCCGCCCTCGTTCTTGGCCGTGCGCCAGGTGCCGCCCTTGGGCCGCAGCACCACCGGGCCGTAGGCCTCGGCACGCACGTGGTGGATCTCGCCGAGCGCGCCGCTGGCCACCACCCGCGCGGCCTCCTGGAAGGCGCCGACGAAACGGTAGTGATAGCCCACCTGCGTGACCAGCCCCTTGGCGTCGGCCAGCGCGATCAGGCGCGCGCCATCGCGCACATCGAGCACGAACGGCTTCTCGCAGAACACATGCAGGCCGCGCTGCAGGGCCTTATCCACCATCGCCGCGTGCAGCTTGGAGGGCGTGGAGATCACCACCGCATCCAGCGTTTCGGCGTCGAGCATGCGGTCGAGGTCGCCGTAGCACTTCAGACCGGTGTGCTTGCCCAGCACATCGGTGAGGTAGGTGTTGCTGTCGCACGCCGCGACCAGATTGACTTCTGGGTGCGATCTGACGATGGCCAGATGGGACAGCCCCATCTTGCCCAGACCGATCATGCCGATTCGGACCACGGGTACTCCAACGCAAATGGACTCGGTTTTCAGCTGCGATTGCCGGCGGGTAGATCGTCAGCCGCGGCGGTGGGCGCGCGGCCGGGCGTGGCAGCCTCGTCCGCTGCGGCCGTGCGCCGGCGGCGCAGGAACTGCAGCGTGAGCAGACCACTGGCCGCTGCCTGCAGCACGTAGACGAGCGACCACCAGTAGCGCCTGGCACGCAGCTTGGGTTGCAGGATCAGTCGGAACACCCACTCCAGGCCCAGCGCGCGCAGCACCGGAGGTGCCCAGGGAATGGCGCCCGCGTGGTAGTCGAACGCCGCGCCCACGCCCACCATCCAGGGCGCCTTCACCCGCTGCAGGTGTTGCTGGATCCAGCGCTCTTGCTTGACCAGGCCGAGCCCGACCCAGACGATGTCAGCACCGCTGACGTTGATCTGCTCGACGACGGCTTCGTCCTCTTCTGGCGAGAGGTCGCGAAACGGCGGGCAGTAGGTCCCGCAGACCACGAGCCCCGGAAACTGCTGCTGCAGGCGCCGTGCCATCTCCTCGGCGACGCCTTCCTTGCCGCCGTAAAAGAAGTGGCGCCAGCCTTGTGCCCGCCCGAAATCGCAGGCCTCGAGTTGCAGCACCGGGCCGTTGAAGCGCTCGATGCGATGGCCCCAGAACCAGCCGGCCACGATGACGCCCACGCCGTCGCATAGCGAGAAGTCGGCCTCGCGGATGTGCTGGCCGTGCTGCGCAATGCGCAGCCCGTGGTACATCGACTCGGTGTTGGTAATCGAGATGTAGTGCCCGACCTCGCGGCGCGCGATGACCTCGGCCATGTCGGCCAACACTTGCGCGTGCGACTCGGTGTTGACCGGCAGGCCGAGCATCAGCGCCGGCCGGCGGCGCGGCGAAGCGGTGGCGGCAGCGGTCATGCGGCGAAGCCGCCAAGCGCGACAGCGCAGAAGCGACGGTTCATCGAATCAGGTACCGATCGGCAGGCATCGTTAGATGACGACGGCCCCGGTGCAATGGACATGTGTTAGTTGCACGGCAATCTCCCGTCGGCGGGGTCCTCAGGATTCGGCGGCAGCCATTCGTGTGGCCGGCCTAACAGGCATCGCCGCCGCGTACAGCTTCAGATATCGCTCGGCCACCGAATCGACGGCAAAGAGCTCGCGCGCACGCACGCGCGCGGCAGCCGAGATGGCCTGCCAGCGCGCACGGTCACGGCTCAAGGCGATGATGGCCTGGGCAGTGGCCGCCGCGTCGGTCACATCGGCCAGCACGCCCGCGCGGCCGTCCTCCAGCTGCCAGGGCACGCCGTCGGTGGCGCGGCCGGCGATCACCGGCAGTCCCACGCTCATGGCCTCGGCGATCGACATGCAGCACGCCTCCCAACGCGATGGATGCAGCAGCGCCAGGCACGAGCGCATCCTTTCCACGATGGCCGCATGCGGCGTCGGACCGCGGAACTCGACGCCTTCGGCGCAGCCCCTGGCCACAGCCCAGCGCTGTGCCTCGCCTACCGGCTCGAAGCCGGCGCCGAAGCATTCGAGCTTCAGCTGCGGCACCTGCGCGCGGGCGAGCCGGAACGCCTGCAGTGCGGTGGCGCCGTTCTTCAACTCGGTCCAGCCGTTGAGCACCATCATCAACGTCTGGCTGTCGAAGGCCTGAGGTACACACCCCGGGGCGCGCAGGATCGCGTTCGAAATGGGGTTGGCGACCACCGCGATCGGCGCCGGCGTCAGATGGCGCAGGTCACGTTGGAGGTCGGGCGAGACCGCCGTCAAGTGACGGCAGCGCGCAAGCACGCGGCGCGCCATGAAATAGCGCCACAGCCGGTACATGTTCGGCGTGAAGCGCACCACCTTCAGCGGCGAGTCGTGCGCGGTGGCCAACATGGGCACGCCGCTGTCCAGCGCGGCCCAGACGAACTCGTAGGTCCAATGTGCGTGGATGAAGTCGGGCGCGAAATCGGCGATCGCCTGGCGCAGGCAATCTCGTTCGTAGCGGAAGAAGTCGAGCATGCGGCCGCGCTTGCCATATGCAGCGCGGAACGAGCGCGGCCGCTGCGGGCAGAAGTAGGCCTTGAGGTCGGCACCGGCGAATGCGCGAAAGGGCTCGAGCTTGGCAATCGGCGTCGAGTAGTCGGTGGTGATAGCCCCCACCTGGTGCCCGCGCTCGGCGAGCGCGCGCGCGAGCACGGTCATCAGCGGCGCGCCCGGGTACCCCGGCGGCAACGGACCGAGCGCCGGAGCGAACGAGAACTCACCCGCCAGCGAGGGACCGGCAAACGGGCCCAGCAACGCAATCCGCATGACGCTTCAGCCGCGCGCGTGCACCATTGAGGTGTCGGCGGCTGCGGCCTGAGGCGCCATCGCCGGCGATGTCGTCAGCGCGCCAGCCGTGGCATCGGGCCGCCCCACCTTGTCGGCAAGGTGATCGGCCAGGCGCAGCGCCAGCGCCACCAGCGTGATGGTGGGGAAGTTCGCCCCCGCGGTGGGGAACACCGAGCTGCCCGCGATGTACATGTTGCCCAGATCGTGCATCCGGCCGTGTCGATCGACCACCCCTTGGGTGGGCGAGTCGTTCATGCGCGTCGTGCCCATGTAGTGCCAGGTGCCCTCGATTTCCGCGGGCCACTCACGGCCCAGCTGCGGCGGGTCGTACGTCACATCGGCAATGCCGGCGTCGCTGATCTCCTTGCCGACGATGGCCACGGTGCGGTCGAAGGTGTGCTTGACTAGGTCACCCAGGCGCCAGTCGATGCGCACCCGCGGCATGCCCAGCGCGTCGCACGACTCGGCCAGCGTGATGCGGCTGTCGGGGTCCGGCGCCGGCTCGCAGATCATCTGGAAGCGCGCCTCCTTGATCATCTGGAAGTGCATCTCCTTCAGCAAGCCCACCGGCCGCAGCTGCCGCGCAGCAATGAAGTTGGCGGCGTTCAGCGGTTCGCGCGCCAGGATACCCATGTCGTGCCAGAAACCGTGGTTGGGATCAATCTTGCCGTGCACGCGGAACTTCATACGCTTGAGCGCTTCGGCCGCCGCGGTGCCTTCGCCCGGGAAGATGGAACTGAACCAGATCCGCCCGTTGAGCATGCGCTCGCGCTGTTGCACCGCATGCGCCACCGTCAGCTGGGCCGCGACGTGGATGCCGTTTGCACGCACCGCGCGGTTCAGGTAGTGAAACATGATGTCGTACAGCTTGTTGCGCCGCCAGGGCTCGCGCAGCGTGAACTTGCCCAGCAGCAGCCGCGGGTGGTCCATGAAATAGCGCCCTACGAGGCCGCTCGAGTTGCCCAGGCCCTCGGCCTGCCGCTTGTTGCTCGCCAGCAGCAGACGCACGTTCTCGATGCCCCCGCAGGCGAGCACGAAGTGCCGCGCCTCCACGCTCATGCGCTTGCCGGTGAGCGTGCGCACGTGCACGCGCCGCACCTGGCCGCCGTCGGGCGCGGTCTCGATGTCGACAACGTTGGCGTGCAGGAACACGCGCACGTGGCGCGCGCTCTTCAGGTCGCGGCGGTGGTGCTTGCCGTAGCGCAGCGGCAGGCTGAACTGCGAGACGCTGTCGACCACCTCGCCGCTGGGCAGTGGCATGCGCCGCACGTCTTGGCGCCCGATGGCCTTGACCCAGTGGTCGATATCGTAGTTGACCGGCCCCAGCCGAAGCACGCGGTGGGCGCGCTCGTAAAAGGGCCTGAGCTCGTCGATGCCGAAGGGCCAGCCGCTGCCCGGCACCCAGTCGCGCTTCTGGAAGTCCTCGGGGTCCATCGGCCGGCACCAGCCGCCCCAGCAGTTGCTGCAGCCGCCGAGGAAGCGGCTGCGCTGGTTGCTGCCGAAGTCGTACGGGATACCGACATCTTCGCCGCGGTACAAGTCCATCGTCAGCGGGTCGGGGCCGAAGCCTCCGCTTTCGAGCACGATGGTGTCGATACCGCGCCGCTCGAACTCCAGCGCCATCGTCAGGCCGGCCGCACCGCCACCGATGACGCAGACGGTCGTCTCGGCCTCCATCGCGTCTTCCACGCGACGTGCATCGCAGAACATGGACTTCCACTCCCAACAGTCTTGGACCCGCTTGCTGCGGCCCCAGGCTCGGCGGGCGAGCCGGGCCGGGCAGCGTTCAGGCCAGCGAGCCCACGAACTCCTGGTAGGCCTGGCGCAGGCCGCGTTCCAGCGAGGTGGTGGCTTTCCAGCCCGTGCCCTCGAGCAAGCGCACGTCCATCAATTTTCTGGGCGTGCCGTCGGGCTTGCTGCGATCGAAGACGATCTCGCCACGGTACCCGGTGACATCGCGCACGAGATGCGCGAGTTCGGCGATCGTGACGTCGTGGCCTACGCCGATGTTCACCAGCGGCGGCTCGAACCGGCCGCTGGCTGACTCGTTGGAACCCAGCAGCCCGGTGAAGCGTTCCTCGGGCAGGTTCATCAGATGCACGCAGGCGTCGGCCATGTCGTCGCTGTAGAGGAACTCGCGCCGCGGCGTGCCGGTGCCCCACACCGTGACGCGGGGCTCCCCGCGTTCGCGGGCCTCGTGGAACTTGCGCAGCAGGGCCGGGATGACGTGGCTGTTCTGCAGGTGGTAGTTGTCGCCCGGACCGTAGAGGTTGGTGGGCATGGCCGCCAGGTAGCGCGTGCCGTACTGGCGGTTGTAGCTCCAGCACATCTCGATGCCGGCGATCTTGGCCAGCGCATAGGGCCGGTTGGTGGCTTCCAGCGGCCCGGTGAGCAGGCAGCTCTCGGGCATCGGCTGCGGCGCCAGGCGCGGGTAGATGCAGCTCGAGCCGAGGAACAGCAGCCGCTTCACCCCGGCCTGCCAGCAGGCATGGATGACGTTGGTCTGGATGGCCAGGTTGTCGCGGATGAACTCGGCCGGATAGGTGTTGTTGGCGACGATGCCGCCCACCTTGGCCGCGGCGAGGAATACATGCTCGGGCCGCTCGGCCTGGAAAAGCGCGTCGACCTGTGCTGCCGAGGTGAGGTCGAGTTCGGCGTGCGTGCGCAGGATCAGCTGGCGGTAGCCCAGCGCGCGCAGCCGCCGCACGATGGCCGAGCCCACCAGGCCGCGGTGGCCTGCCACATAGATGCGTGCATCGAGATCCAACGACCCAACTCCCTGACTTCTCTCATCCTGCCCGCGCCGCCGCTGCTCGCCGGGCCACCGGCACCGGCAGCGCCTGCCTGAACCTACTGCGTGCGGAACTGGGCCAGGCAGCGCACATTGCTGTTCGAATACTCGTACGACAGCGTGCCCGACGAATCACGTTTCTCGTAGCCGACCGAGCAGCCGACGCTCACGCTGCGCAAGGGCGCCCAGTTCACCCCCAGGCGCGTCTCGGTGAGCGTGTCGTCACCGGTCGCGCCCACGTTGTTGACGAGGTCGCGGTTGAGCTGCCGCACCGAGGCGAGCATCTTGATCTTGCCGGTGACCTCGTACTCGCCGTGCAGCATCCACATCGTGGTCAGCGGGCTGCTGCTGACGATGGGAGCCGGCCCGCCGCTGGCGCCCGGGTTGAAGCTCGACTCGGCCCCGGTGTCGCGTAGGTAGTCGGCCCCCAGCAGCAGCTTGCCGGTGATCTTGTACGCCCAAGAAACCGCGCCCGTGCTGCCCGACACGTTGCGCACGGGCAGCCCCTGGTGCTTCTCGTCGGTGCGGCTCAGGCGGGCGGTGATGGTGCTGGCGCCCGTGGCCACCCACAGCGCTGTCAGGTCGATGTCGTCGCGCTTGTAGTCGTCAGGGCCCACACCCCCACCCGGCAGCGCAGTGAACGGGTAGCTGCCATCGGTGCGGCGATAGCCGAGCCCGAAGGTCAGGCCACCGGAGGGCCGGTACTTCAGCCCCGCGGACACCTGGTCGTGCTCGAACTCGTTGCCCGACTGCTGCGAGAACGACAGCTGGCGGCGCACCACGCCGCCTTCCACGCCCAGCAGGGAAACGAGGCCGTACTGTCCACGCAGCGAGAACTCCTCGGTCTTCTGCGTGACGCGCGTGTTCGGGTCGACGAACCCGAAGTCTGCACCGTACCGGGCCAGCGCCTTCTCGCTGCTGTAGGCCACACGCCCGGCAAACGCATCGATGGCCGAGAGGTCGGCCCCCACCAGCAGGCTGCTGCCGGTGTAGTCGAGCTGCTGGTTCTCGGCGTGGCGATTGAGCCGCACGGCTGCATCGGCAAAGAGCCGCTGACGCCCCACGGACTGGTCCATGCCGGCCAGCAGCGAGGTCGTCGACACCGTCTCCCGGGTCTGCGGCTGGCCGCCGGCCACGCGGAAGAAGTTCGAGTCCTGGCTGAGCACCTGGCTCGCGCCGACGTAGAACGGGTTGGCCTGCGCCATCGCCCCCCCGCAGGCCGCCAGGGCGGCTGCGCCGAGCAGGGACAGGCGGACGATCGTCGATTGCCGCTGAGGGCGTTGCGTCGGGTTCATTACCCCAGTCTACTGAACGCGAGCCCGCATCAGTAGGCCTGGCGGTCGAAAAACGCCACGCGAATCGTCTTGAGGATGATCTTGATGTCGAGCCACAACGACCACGTGCGCAGGTATTCGATGTCGTACTCGACGCGCTTGCGCATCGCCTCGACCTCGCGCGTCTCGCCGCGATAGCCGTTGACCTGCGCCCAGCCGGTGATGCCCGGGCGCACCTTGTGGCGCACCATGTACGCCTTGATCTGCTGGCTGTACAGCTCGTTGTGCGCCACCGCGTGCGGCCGCGGGCCGACGATGCTCATGCGCCCTTGCAGCACGTTGAAGAACTGCGGCAGCTCGTCGAGCGACGTGCGCCGGATGAAGCGCCCGAAGCGGGTGATCCGCGGGTCGTCGCGCGTGGCCTGCTTGACCACCGCCCCGTTGTCCTGCGTGGTCATGGAACGGAACTTGTAGACCCAGATCTCCTTGCCGTCCAGGCCGTTGCGGCGCTGGCGAAAGATGACCGGGCCCGGCGAGCTGAGCTTCACGCCAGCGGCCAGGGCCAGCATCACCGGAGCGATCAGCACCAGGATGATCGACGCCAGCACGACGTCGCTGACCCGCTTGACCAGCGCGTTGATGCCGGTGAACGGCGTCTCGCAGATGCCGACCACCGGCACCCCGTTGACCGCGCGAAGCCGCCCCTGGATGATGCCCACCGCCGAGACGTCGGGCACGAAGTACACCGAGGCGGTGGTGCTCTGCACGCTCTCCAGCAGCGCCGACATGCGCGGCTGCGAGTTCAGCGGCAGCGTGATGTAGATGTCCTTGACGCCGTGCTCGCGCACGTAGGGCACCAGTTGCGCCAGGCCGCCGAGCACATGGCCCTGCGCGTCGGCATGCAGGCGCTCGCCGCCGCGGTCGTCGAACCAGCCGACCACCTGCGTGGCGGAACTGCGGCCGCCGCCCAGCGCGCGGGCGGCGGCCACGCCCTGTTCGCCGGCGCCGACGATCACCGCTGTGCGCCTGGATTGCGACAGCTGCGCGCTGCGCCGGTACACCGCCGAGCCCAGGGAAGCGGCCTGCCACTGCAGCAGCGGCAACAGCAGCGCCCAGGTGCCCAGCACCGTGACCTCGAAGTAGTGCAGGCTGCTGGTTGCCCACTCGCAGATCAGCAGCACCGACATCAGGAACAGCCACGACCGCGCGATGTCTGCGGCCATGGCCCCGCGGCTCACGCCGAAACGGTTTCGGCCCGGGAAGCTCAGCGCGAAGACCAGCACGCTCAGCACGAGGTCGGGCCGCCGCAGCTCGCCGGTGAAGGCGATGGTGATGGCCAGGAGCAGCGCCACCGTCAGGATGGGCTCCAGCAGCGCCGCCACCAGGGCCAGCACGGGGGGCGGGGCGTCCGCAAATCCCGAGGGCCCGCGTCCTGACCCGTCACCGGGTCCGCGCGCCGAGTCAGGGCCGTTTGTGCCGCTGCGGCCTTCCGACCCCCCCCGGCGCCCCTCGGGGCCGTGGCCCCGCGGCACCTCGACACGCTGCGCGGTGCTCACTGGCGCCTGGGTCAGGTCGATGGATGCCATGTTGCTGCTGGCGGGGCGAGATGCGCGGGTCGGGAGGAGGCTTCGAGGTCCGATTCTTCGCAGCGCCGCCTCCGACGCGACTCCCTGTTCAGGGGGGTGCCTACAGCCGGTCCGGCTGGGCGTGACCGAGGAATGCCCGGCGAAGGGGCCCCTGCCCCCTCGCAGGCGGGCTCGACGGCCCTCGTCCTGGCACTCGGCGGCCCTCCATCGGATTGGGGACACGATCGTGTGTTCATGCACGGGCCGTTGCGGCGGCACCTCATGCGTCGCCCCGCCGCGAGCCGCGTTGAAGCCGAAACCGCGCCCGCCGCCGCCTCGCACCAGCTTGGGGCCCGGGCCCGGCGCCGACCCGCGCTGGGCCGCGACCGCCGTCGCGGCCGGCTGCGAAGCAGCCCTCGGCGCCGGCCTCCGGCCCCCAGGTCGGACCGCGCCGAAGACAATCCGCGGCATGTTCCAGCCCTCCCAGGCAGATGTCCGCCGGTTCTTCTGTCAGACCTTTGCCAGGCGGCGCGCTGCCATGGTGCTGGAACGCATGGAGCTGATGGCCGCGGGCTGGATCGACGCCCACCCGGAGTACCACGCCGACCTGGCCGACGAAGCCGCCGCCCTCCAGGCGGTCTTCGCCATTGAAGACGGCCGGCCGAATCCGTTCCTGCACCTGTCGATGCACCTCACGATCGAGGAGCAGTGCAGCATCGACCAGCCCACCGGCATCCGCCAGGCGGTGCAGGCGCTGGCGGCCCGCCGCGGCTCGCTCCACGACGCGCACCACGAGGTCATGGAGTGCCTGGGCGAGATGATCTGGACCTCCCAGCGCAGCGGCCGGCCGCCAGACGGGCTGGCCTACATCGACGCGGTACGCCGCAAGGCGACGGTCTGAGCCGCCGGGGCCCGCAATCAGGGCGATCGGGCTCGGGGCCCGCATCGTCAGGGCAGGAGCGTGCCCGGCGGTTCCGCCAGGGGCCGCGGTCGATGGCAGAAGCCGAAAGAGCCCACGGGCTGCGCTGGAGGACCGTTCGGGCAGCTGCGGCGATCGGTGCATTCCCTGATCGGACCGGGTGCCGAGGGCCGAGCGCGGCCGCACACAATCGCGCCGTCTTGACTGCGGGTCGTGTGCGGCTGTGCGCGCCGACGCGCCGACCCAGATGGAGCCCCCGTGACTGCCCTGCTCAAACTCTCCGGTCTCATCGACAGGATCAACCTGCTGCTCGGCAGGATCATCATGTGGCTGGTGCTGGCTGCGGTGGTCATCTCGGCCGGCAACGCCATCCTGCGCAAGGCCTTCAACATCGGCTCCAACGCCTGGCTCGAGATCCAGTGGTATCTCTTCGCCGGCGTGTTCATGCTCGGTGTGGGCTACGTGATGCTGAAGAACGGCCACGTGCGCATCGACTTCATCTCGAGCAAGCTCTCCAAGCGCACCAACACCCTCATCGACGCCATCGGCATCGTGGTGTTCACCATCCCGCTGGCGATCATCATGATCGGCCTGGGGTGGCCGCTGTTCGAACGCGCCTGGACGAGCGGCGAGATGAGCCAGAACGCCGGCGGCCTGATCCGCTGGCCGGTGCTGATGCTGATTCCGCTGGGCTTCGGCATCCTGCTCATTCAGGCCGTCTCCGAGCTCATCAAGCGAGTTGCCTACCTGCGCGGCGCGCTGCCCGAGCCCTTCACGAACTTCGACGAAAAGAGCGAGGAGGAGAAGATCGCCGAGGCGCTGGCCGAAGAGGCCGTCAAGCGCGAACAGGCCCTGCAGGCCGCCGCGGCCGCTGCCGGAAAGGCCCGTTGACATGACCGCCTTCATCGCCCAGAACTTCGTGCCGCTGCTGTTCTGCGGCCTCTTGTTCTTCCTGCTCACCGGCATTCCGGTGGCCTTCGGGCTGGTGGCCACGGGCCTCTTGTTCGGCTTCATCGGCATGGAGGTGGGGCTGTTCCCGCCCACGCTCTTCCAGGCCCTGCCGCTGCGCGTGTTCAACATCATGAGCAACGACACGCTGCTCGCGATCCCGTTCTTCACCTTCATGGGCATCATCCTCGAGCGCAGCGGCATGGCCGAGGACCTGCTCGAGACGGTGGGCCAGGTGTTCGGCCCGGCGCGCGGCGGCCTGGCGATCGCCGTCATCCTGGTGGGCGCGCTGCTCGCGGCCACCACCGGCGTGGTGGCCGCGGCCGTCATCTCGATGGGCCTGATCTCGCTGCCCATCATGCTGCGCTACGGCTACAACCGCACCATCGCCACCGGCACCATCACGGCCAGCGGCACGCTGGCGCAGGCCATTCCGCCCTCGCTGGTGCTGATCGTGCTGGCCGACCAGATGGGCCGCTCGGTGGGCGACATGTACGCCGGTGCGCTGATTCCGGGCCTGTTGCTGGTGGGGCTGTACGTGCTGTTCGTGGTGGTCGTCGCCGTGGTGCGCCCGACCTGGGTGCCCGCCCTGCCGCAGGAAGCGCGCATCTACCGCGAGCCCAATGGCGCCAGCGGCCACACCTCGCTGATCGCGCTGTTCGCCATCTGCGGCGTCGCCGGCTGGGCCTGGACCAAGGTGCACCACGGCTTCATGGTGTGGGCCACCGGCCGCGCCACGCCGTCGCCCGGCGACGAGATCTTCATCATGGCGATGACGGTCGCCTCGCTGCTGGCGCTGGCGCTGGCGATCGTCAACCGCGTCACCGGGATGGGCCTGCTGTCACGCCTGGCTGAACGGGTGACTTTCGTGCTCATCCCGCCGCTGGTGCTGATCTTCCTGGTGCTGGGCACCATCTTTCTCGGCGTGGCCACGCCCACCGAGGGCGGTGCCATGGGCGCGATGGGCGCACTGATCATGGCCTTCGCGCGCCGCAAGCTGAACCTCGGCCTGATGAACCAGGCGCTGGACAGCACGGCCAGGCTGGCGACCTTCGTGCTCTTCATCCTCATCGGCAGCACGGTGTTCAGCTTCACCTTCAACGCCGCCGACGGTCACATCTGGGTCGAGCACCTGTTCGCCGGCCTGCCCGGTGGCGCGCTCGGCTTCCTGATCGTGGTGAACATCCTCGTGTTCATCCTCGGCTGCTTCATCGACTTCTTCGAGATCGCCTTCATCGTCATCCCGATGCTGGCGCCGGTGGCCGAGAAGCTGCTGCCCGCACTGCTGCCGGGCGTGCCGGTGGACGCGGTGATGATCTGGTTCGGCGTGCTCATCGCGATGAACATGCAGACCTCGTTTCTCACGCCGCCGTTCGGCTTTGCCCTGTTCTACCTGCGCAGCGTGGCCGCCAAGAGCGACTACAAGGACCGCGTCACCGGCCAGACGATCCCCGCGGTGACCACCGGGCAGATCTACAAGGGCTCGATCGCCTTCATCGTGCTGCAGGTGATCATGGTGGCGGCCATCATCACCTTCCCCAAGCTGGTGATCCAAGGCATCGACGACGGCCCGAAGATCGACGCCGACAAGGCGTTGCAGGAGATGGTCAAGCCCGAACGGCCGCCGTTGGAGGCCCCGCCCGCGCTGCCCGGCAGCGGCGGTGGCGCCAGCAGCCCAGGCGCACAGGCACCCAAGGAAGACCCGAACCAGGCGATCCTCGACGCCCTCAAGCGCGAACAGGAGGCCGCCTCGGCGGCGGCAGGCAAGAAATAGGGCGCCGGCGCGTTGGCCCCTGCTTCTTGGCGCGGGGGCCGAGGCCGCTGCGCGGCCCGCCGCCCTCGCCCTCCTCCCGGCCCTGCCCGCCGCGCAGTGAGAAGAAGAAGAAGGGCCCCGCGATGCGGGGCCCTTTGCCTGCACGGGTCGTCTGGCGACTACAGCCGCTGGCGCTGCATGAAGTCGTCGAACGTCGCCTCGGTGTAGCGGAACCACAGGTTGGCGTCGCGGCGGAAGGCGGAGAAGTCGTCGTAGACCTTCTTCCAGTTGGCGTTCTTGGCGCTGATCTCGCCGTACAGCGCCATCGCCTCCTTGAACGCCGCGTCCATCACGTCTTTCGGGAACGGGAACAGCTTGGCGCCGCCGGCCACCAGCTGCTTGAGCGACGCAGCGTTCTTGCCGTCGTACTTGCCCTGCATGTCCATCTGGCAGTAGGCGCACGCCGCTTCGATCATCGCCTTGTACTCGGCGGGCAGCCCTTCAAACGCCTTGGCGTTGACGTGCAGCTCCAGCTGCGGGCCGCCTTCCCACCAGCCGGGGTAGGCATAGAACGGCGCCACCTTGTTGAAGCCCAGCTTCTGGTCGTCGTACGGCCCCACCCATTCGGCCGCGTCGATCGTGCCCTTCTCCAGCGCCTGGTAGATCTCGCCCCCCGGGATGTTCTGCGGCACGCCGCCGATGCGCTCGAGCACCTTGCCGCCGAAGCCGCCGATGCGCATCTTCACGCCCTTGATGTCGGCCAGCGACTTGATCTCCTTGCGGAACCAGCCGCCCATCTGGGCACCCGTGTTGCCCATCGGGAAGTTGACGATGTTGTAGGTGCGATAGAAATCGCGCATCAACTTCAGGCCGTTGCCCTCGTAGTACCAGGCCGACATCTGGCGGGCGTTCAGGCCGAACGGAATGGCGCAAGACAGCGCGAACGTCTCGTCCTTGCCGAAGTAGTAGTACGGCGCCGTGTTGGCCATCTCGACCGTGCCGTCCTTCACCGCGTCGATGGTGCCGAACGCCGGCACCAGTTCACCGGGCGGGTGCGTGGTGATGGTGAACTTGCCGCCGCTCATGTCCTTCATGAGCTTGGCAAAGGTCTCGTTGACGCCGTACAGCGTGTCGAGTGACTTCGGGAAGCTCGAGGTCAGGCGCCAGCGCAGCGTGGCCTGCGCATGCACGGCCGGGGCGATGCCGGCCGCCAGCACGCCGGCAATGCCTGCGCCCTGGACAAAGGAACGACGTTCCATGCTGTTTCTCCTGTGGGGAACCGGGTTGAGACGAGGCGCGGCGGCCACCACTGAAGGCAGCCCCGATACCCAGAACGCGGGAAATTCTAGGGACCGCCTACGGGCCTTCCCGGAGGGGTTTTCCCGCTCGAAAGGGCCCTCGGCGTGAGGGGTGTACGGGGATGGGCCCGCCCGGGCCACCGACTTGTCGGGCGCGGCCGGGGCGCCCCCCGGCTTCAGGCCCCCGCCAGCTTCATGCGCGCCACCAGCACCGACCCCACGGTCTTGCTGCCCTGCGCGTAGCGGTCGGCCCCGACGGCGACGATGTCGCGCAGCATGTCCTTCAGGTTGCCGGCGATCGTCACTTCGTGCACCGGGTGCGCGATGCGCCCGCCCTCCACCCAGTAGCCGGCAGCGCCGCGCGAGTAGTCGCCGGTGACCATGTTGACGCCCTGGCCCATCAACTCGGTGACGAAGAGGCCGCGGTGCAGTTTCTCGAGCATCGCCTCGAGGTCGTCGCCCGGCTGGGTCAGCCGGCTGGTCAGCGAGAGGTTCTGCGAGCCGCCGGCGTGCCCCGTGGTGCGCATGCCGAGCTTTCGCGCCGAGTAGCTGCTGAGGAAGTAGCCCTGCACCACGCCGGCGGTGACCACGCGGCGCGCGCGCGTGCGCACGCCTTCGTCGTCGAACGGCGCGCTGCCCTTGCCCTTGGGTTGATGCGGGTCCTCGTCGAGGTCGAGGTGGTCGGCCAGCGCCTGCGTGCCGAGCGCATCGGGCAGGAAGCTCGCCTTGCGATACAACGCGCCGCCGGAAACGGCGCCGACGAAGCTGCCCAGCAAGCCCGCCGCCACCGGCGCCTCGAACAGCACCGGCACCTCGCCGGTGCGCACGCGCCTCGCGCCCAGCCGGGCCAGCGCCCGCTCGGCCGCGTAGCGGCCCACGGCCTCGGCGCTGGCCAGCTCGGCGGCATCGCGCATGCTCGTGTACCAGGCGTCGCGCTGCATGTCCTGCTCGCGGCTTCCACGCCGCCTGGGCCGCGAGGCGATCGGCGCCACCGACAGGTAGTGCCGGGAACTTGCATAGCCGCCTCGAAAGCCGCGGGTATTGCCGGCCCAGAAGTGCGCCTGCTGCGCCGAGACGCCGGCGCCCTCGCTGTTGGTGATGAGCGCGCTGGTGGCCAGGGCCGCGTCTTCGCAGCGATGGGCGATGACGGCAGCCGCCTCGGCATCGATGGCCCAGGGGTGGAACAGGTCGAGGTCACGCGCCGCATCGGCAGCGCTGGCCAGGTCGTCGGCATCCGGCAGACCAGCGGCCGGGTCTTCGGCCGTGAAGCGCGCGATGTCGTAGGCCGCCTGCACCGTCTGGCGGATGGCCGCGGCCGAAAAATCGGAAGTGCTCGCGTTGCCGCGCCGCTGCCCGAGGTAGACGCTCACGCCCAGCGACTTGTCGCGGTTGCGCTCGACGTTCTCGAGCTCGCCCTTGCGCACCGAGACCGACAGCCCCATGCCCTCGCTCACCTCGGCGCCGGCGTCGCTGGCGCCCAGCCGCCGGGCCTGCGCCAGGGTGTCTTCGACGATCTGGCGGAACTGGTCCTGCGAGAAGGCAAAGCCGTGGGTCGCTTCGCGCGGCGGTGTGCTCATCGAGGGGGCTCGTCGAAGGGGGCGCCGCGTGCGCAAGCAGGGTGCCGGGAGGAGGACCGCGGGCGCCGCCGGCACTCGGCCGCGGTGCCCGCGAGGGGTGACCCATCGAGGTCGCAACTATGATACCCACGCATGGCCTTGCCCCGCCGCAAGTGGCCTGGTCCCGCCCGCGCCTTCTTCCCACCATGAACCGACGCGCCGCGCCGCATCGCGGCCTCGATGTCCACTACGGCCAGCCCGACGCCGCCGCCGACGCCGGCGACGCCGACGACCGCCCGAGCAAGACCCGCCTGAAGCGCGAGTCCGAGTCGCTGCAGCGCCTGGGCGCCGAACTCGCGGCGCTGCCCGAGGACCGGTTGGCCGCCGTGCCGATGCCCGAGCGGCTGCGTGAGGCGATCCACGAGTACCGGCGCACGCGTTCGCACGAAGGCCGGCGGCGCCAGATGCAGTTCGTCGGCAAGCTCATGCGCAGCGCCGACGAACCCGCCCTGCGCGAAGCGGTGGCCGCCGCCAAGCTCGGCTCGGCGCGCCAGACGCTCGCGCTGCACGAGGCCGAGCGCTGGCGCGCCGAGTTCATCGCCGACGACGGCGCGCTCACGCGCTGGGCCGCGCAGTTTCCGCAAGCCGACCTGCAGCAGTTGCGCAGCCTGGTGCGCGCCGCGCGCCGCGACGCGGCAGGCCTGGCGGCCGAGGCGCGGCAGCCGCGCAGCCATCGAGAGCTGTTCCAGTTCATCAAGCCCTGGATCACGACATGACCGAACCGGCCTCTGCTTTCGACCCCGTGCGCATCGGCGTCGTCTCGGTGAGCGACCGCGCAAGCACCGGCGTCTACGAGGACAAGGGCATCCCGGCGCTGAAGGAGTGGCTGGCGCGCGCCGTGAAGAACCCGGTCAGCTGGGAGTCGCGGCTGATCCCCGACGAGCAGGCGCGCATCAGCGCCGCATTGATCGAGCTGTGCGATGACGCGCGCTGCGACCTCGTGTTCACCACCGGCGGCACGGGCCCCGCGCCGCGCGACGTCACGCCCGAGGCCACGCTGGCCATCGCGCACAAGGTGATGCCCGGTTTCGGCGAGCAGATGCGGCAGATCAGCCTGGCCTTCGTGCCCACCGCGATCCTGTCGCGCCAGGTGGCGGTGATCCGCGGCAAGACGCTGGTCATCAACCTGCCCGGGCAGCCCAAGTCGATTGCCGAGACGCTGGAAGGCCTGCCACGCAACACGCCGCCGGTGCACGGCATCTTCGCCGCGGTGCCCTACTGCGTCGACCTGATCGGCGGACCGTACCTCGAGACGCACGACGAGGTGTGCAAGGCGTTCCGGCCGAAGTCGGCGCTGCGGCCGGCTCGAGGGTAGCCAGGCAGGCGTCGGCCGCCGCTACTTCACCAGCCGGCTCAGCCGCTCGGCGTCGAACTGCTCCTCGGTCTGGGCCTCCTGCGGCACGCAGTCGCCCAGCGGCAGCTCGCGCGAGCGCGCCGAGAGCTTCTCGATCGCCTGCCACAGCAACGCGATCTGGTGCTCGTGGCCCGCCGCGTTGTCGATCAGCCCCTTCATCGCCAGCGCCACGGGGTCGTCGCCGTTGGTCACGCCATAGGCCGAGAAACCCAGCTTCGCGGCCAGCTCCTCGCGCTGCGCGTCGGCGCTCTTTTGCAGGATGCGCGCCGGAATTCCCACCGCGGTGGCGCCTGCCGGCACCGGCTGCAGCAGCACCGCGTTGCTGCCCACGCGGGCGCCGTCGCCCACCGTGAAGCCGCCCAGCACCTTGGCGCCGGCGCTGACGATGACGCCGCGGCCGAGCGTCGGGTGCCGCTTGGCCCCCTTGGTAAGCGAGGTGCCGCCCAGCGTGACGCCCTGGTAGATGGTGCACTCGTCGCCGACCTCGGCCGTCTCGCCGATGACCACGCCCATGCCGTGGTCGATGAAGACTCGCCGGCCGATGGTGGCGCCGGGGTGGATCTCGATGCCGGTGAACCAGCGCGCCAGGTGCGAGATGAGGCGGCCCAGCCAGCGCAGCCCGGCCCGCCAACAGGCGTGCGCCCAGCGGTGCATGACCAGCGCGTGCAGCCCGGGATAGCACGTCAGCACCTCGAACATGGAGCGCGCAGCCGGGTCGCGCTCGCGGATGCAGGCGATGTCTTCGCGCAGGCGTTCGAACCACATGGTGCGGGCAGTGTAGCGGCGGGCTGCTCAACCCTGCTTGCGCGTCGGATCGTGCCCTGGGGCCAGCCCGCCCGGCCGGGCCGACGGCGGTGTGGCGGCCGGCCCCGCGTCCCCGGCCGCCACCGGCGCCATCCCGACGGGTCGCGTGCCCTGCACACCCTGTACGCCTTGTACGCCTTGTACGCCTTGTACGCCCTGTACGCCCTGCACGCCCTGCACGCCCTGTGCGCCCTGTGCGCCCTGTGCGCCCTGTGCGCCCTGTGCGCCCTGTGCGGCCTGTGCGGCCTGTGCGCCCTGCACGCCCTGTGCGGCCGCGCGGGCGATGCCGCGCAGGATGTGCACCTCCTCCGCGGTGACCTGCGCCCGGTTGAGCAACTGATTCAGCCGCGGCAGCAGCTTCTTCGGCGCCGCCGGGTCGAGGAAGCCGATGTGCACGAGCGTGCGCTCCCAGTGCTCGAGCAGCCCCTGCACGGCCGCCGCGTCGGCCCAGCGCGCCGGGGCGGCCCGCGCCGCCACGTCGAAACCACCCAGCGCCTGGCGCCACTCGTACGCGATCAACTGCACCGCCTGCGCGAGATTGAGCGAGCCGTAGTCCGGGTGCGTGGGGATCGAGAGGCAGGCATGGCAGCGGTACACATCGTCATTGGCCAGCCCGGTGCGCTCGGGGCCGAAGACGAAGGCCACCGTGTGCCCCGCGGCCGCCACCCCAGGCAGGAACTGCCGCGGCGCGTGAGTCGGCGGGCCGAAGTCGCGCGGCGTCATCGCCGTGGCGCAGACCAGCGTCGCCCCTTGCAGCGCCTCGGCCAGCGTGGCCACGCAGCGCACCGCGTCCAGCACGTCGGTGGCGCCGCTGGCCCTCGCCGTGGCCTCAGGCGCGCGGTGCAGGTCTTCGCGCCGCGGGCGCACCAGCATCAGCCGGCCGAAGCCCATCACTCTGATGGCGCGCGCCGCCGCGCCCACGTTGCCGGCGTGGCTCGGCTCGACGAGCACGAAGGCCGTGGGGTCGGCCGCCGGCGGCGCGCCGCCGTGCCCGGGGTGCGTGGTCACGGCCGCTAAACTCCGAATCGCCTCGTCGTGCATCGGTGCCGATTCTGCGCCGCGCCGCCAGGCCGCTCTTTCATCCACCGCCGCCCTGTTCACCGCACGCGTGCCCGCAACGCACGCCGCCTGCCGCCTCCCGAGCCCCGCCCATGTCGCAAGCCCTGCACCCCATGCTCAACATCGCCATCAAGGCGGCACGCGCGGCCGGCGCCATCATCAACCGCGCCGCGCTCGACCTGGAGGTCATCAAGGTCGGAAGCAAGGGGCCCAACGACTTCGTCAGCGAGGTCGACCGCGCCGCCGAGGAGGCGATCATCGACACGCTGCTGGAGGCCTACCCCGACCACGGGATCCTGGCCGAAGAGAGCGGCCGCGCGCGCGGCAACAAGCGCAGCGAGTTCGTGTGGATCATCGACCCGCTGGACGGCACCACCAACTTCCTGCACGGCCTGCCCACCTATGCGGTGAGCATCGCGCTGGAACACCGCAGCCAGGTGCAGCAGGCGGTCGTCTACGACCCGGCGCGAAACGACCTCTTCTACGCCAGCCGCGGCCGCGGCGCCTTCCTGAACGACCGCCGGCTGCGCGTGAGCAAGCGCACGCGGCTGTCCGACTCGCTCATCGGCACCGGTTTCCCGTTCCGCAAGGGCGACAACTTCAAGCGCTACCTCGAGATGTTCGAGGAGGTGATGAAGAGCTGCGCCGGCGTGCGCCGCCCGGGCGCCGCGGCACTGGACCTGTGCTACGTGGCCGCCGGCTGGTACGACGGCTTCTTCGAGACCGGCCTGTCGCCCTGGGACATCGCCGCCGGCTCGCTGCTGGTCGCCGAGGCCGGCGGCCTGATCGGCAACTTCACCGGCGAGGCCGACTACCTGCACCAGCGCGAGGTGGTGGCCGGCAACCCCAAGGTCTACGGGCAGCTCGTGCAGATGCTGGCGCCGTTCACGCGCGTCATCAGCGAGGGCAGGGCTGGCATCGGCGCGCCGCTGGCTGCGACGCCCGAGGCGGCCGAAGCGGCCGAAGCCGGCAACGATGCCACCGCGGCCTTCGTAGCCGCTGCCGAGCCCGCGCCGGCCCGCAGGGCCCCGCTGCGCATCCGCAAGTCCATGGCGACCAAGCCCGAGCAGTGAAGCAGCTGTGGGCCTGAGCCGGGACGTTGCCGGGCCATGACCGGCGACGGGGTGGCGCGCCAAGGCTGCCGGGTGGCCGGCTCCGCGAATGTCCCCTTCGGGGAGCCCAGCTTCGCTGGTCTCCCCGATGCCCCCTTGATTTCGATGCGCCGACCACCCGGCGGCCTTGGCGAGGCACAACGATCGGACGCCGCGCGCGCGTACTGCGCCGCGTGTGCCTGGACCGGGCCACCGGGGTGCCCTGCGCAGCGAAACCAAGGATGCATCTGAGTGCCATGCGAAGCAGGGCGCTCAGAAAAGGACATTCGCGGAGCAGGGCACCCCGGCGGCACGGTCCCGCCGCCACGCAAGCACTGCACCCGATCGACCTCAGGCGAATCAGCCCAGCGCGCCCGCGCCAGGTTGAATCACCGCTGGCGAGGCCCGCGGTGGATCCGCCCACCGCGCGGCACCTCGGCCGCGAAGCGGATGCGGCAGGCATTGCCGCTCGCCTACCATCGCCACCATGACCGACAACGACTGGCGGCGCCTCGTGCGCCAGGTGCAGCAAGGCCTGGTCGTGCCGGTGCTGGGCTCGCACCTGCTGGTCGCGCC
>JAEUPD010000013.1 GCA_016788525.1 Rubrivivax sp. | reverse complement strand
GCGCGCTCGATCAAGCTCGACCTGCAGCCGTTCACGCTGGTGGGCGCCACCACGCGCGCCGGCATGCTCACCAACCCGCTGCGCGACCGCTTCGGCATCGTCGCCCGGCTCGAGTTCTACTCGGCCGAGGAGCTTTCGCGCATCGTGAAGCGCTCGGCCGGCCTGCTCGAAGTGGCGGTGGACGACCCCGGCGCGATGGAGATCGCGCGCCGCTCGCGCGGCACGCCGCGCATCGCCAACCGGCTGCTGCGCCGCGTGCGCGACTACGCGCAGGTCAAGGCGCACGGCCACATCGACGCACCCACCGCCGACAAGGCGCTGGTGATGCTCGATGTCGACCCGCTGGGCTTCGACGTGATGGACCGCAAGCTGCTCGAGGCGGTGATCCAGCGCTTCGACGGCGGGCCCGTGGGGCTGGACAACCTCGCTGCCGCCATCGGCGAAGAGGCCGGCACCATCGAGGACGTGATCGAGCCCTACCTCATCCAGCAGGGCTACCTGCAGCGCACGCCGCGCGGCCGTGTGGCCACCGTGGCGGCCTGGCGGCACCTGGGCCTCGTGCCGCCAGGGCGGCCGTCCTCGGACGATCTGTTCGGGACTTGAGCGCCGCGCCAACCGCCGCGGCGTGAACGGCGTCACGCCGCGGGTGCCTGGCTGAACGCCCGCGCACCGAGTTCACGTTTCGAAGCCCCTCGCGGCACTCAAGTCGCGGCGGCGGCCTGCCGATACCCGGGCATGGCAGTGGCTCCTTGCGCCCCGTGTGCGGGGCACTCACGCCAAAACGCTCTCACACCCAGGTGATCGGCATGGTTGGTCAATGTCCCCGAAGCGCCTCGGCGCGCGGCTTCACGCTCATCGAGCTGCTGGTCGCGATCGCCATCGTGGCCATCCTGGCTGCGGTGGCGCTGCCGGCGTACAGCAACTACACGCAGCGTTCACGCGTGCCCGCAGCCCTGGACGGCCTGAGCGCCTACGCGGTGCGCATGGAGCAGCGCTTCCAGGACACCGGCAGCTATGCCAACGGGGCCGCCTGCGGCGTGGCCGTGCCGACGGTAAGCAACTTCACCGTCACCTGCGCGCTGAGCGGCGGCGGCACCGGATTCACGGCCACCGCCACCGGCGCCGGCGCGATGACCGGGTACACCTACACCATCAATCACCAGGGCGCGCGAAACACCACCGCACACCCCAAGGGCACGCCGGCCACGGCTTGCTGGACCACGCGGGGGGGCACATGCGACACCTGATCGCGCGGCGTCGCCGGCCCGCCGCGTCACGCGGCCTGTCGCTGGTGGAACTGATGGTCACCGTCACCGTGGCCGGCCTGCTGGCCATGGCGGCCTCGCCGCACCTCGCCGACTACATGAACAACTCGCGCCTGCGCGAAGGCGGCAACGTGCTGCAGGCCGAGGCCTTGTTCGCGCAGAGCGAGGCCATCAAGCGCAACCGCGTCGTGCGCATGACGACCTCGGGCTCGACGATCCAGGTGCTCGAGGCGCAGGACGCCGCGGCCACCACGCTGCTGCGCGAACGCACGCTCGCCGGCGGCGTGACGGCGGCCGCCGCCACGGTCGACTTCTCGCCACGCGGCTACCTCGTGGACCGCAGCGTCGCACCCTCGGTGGAATTCGTCGCCGCGGCCATCGATCTGTCGATGCCCGGCGTCACCTGCTCGTCCGACCAGCGCTGCCCTGGCCTTCGCGTCGACGGCGGCGGCGGCATCCGGCTGTGCGGCAACAAGCTCTCGGGGTGCTGACCATGACCGCCACACCACACGCCCCGGCCCGCCGCTTGACACTTGCCCGTCGCCTGCCGGCGCCGGCGGCGGCCCGCGGCGCCGGCCTCATCGACGGCCTGGTGGCGCTGGCCATCCTGGCCTTCGGCATGCTGGCCATGACCGGCTTCCAGGGCCGCATGATGGCCCAGACCACCGAGGCGCAGTCGCGCCAGGTGGCCACGCAGATGTCCTCGGAGCTGCTGGCCACCGTGCTGGTCGACGGTGCCAACGCCGCCTGCTACACGCTGCCGCAGACCGGCGCGTGCACCAACTCCGCTGCCCAGGCCCGCGCCAGCGACTGGCAAGGGCGCGTTGCCAGCTCATTGCCCGGCACGGTGGCGAGCACCGCCACGCTGGATGCCGCCACCGGCCGCATGACCGTGGTGCTGAGCTGGACCGGCAAGGACAGCGGCGAGCCGCGCCGCCTGGAGGCTGTCACCGATGTGCGCTGACCTCGCCCACCGCCGCGCCGCGCGCGGCCACGGTCGCGCCACCGCCATGCCGGGCCGCGGCCTGTCGCTCGTCGAGCTGATGGCGGGCATCGTCGTCGCACTGCTGATCAGCCTGGCGGCGACCAGCGGCGCGATGCTGTTCACCGCCACGCAGCGCCAGGGCATGGGCACCGGTGGCGCGATGGTGAACACCAGCACCGCGCTGGCGGCCCTGCGCGACGACGTCGCCGCCGCCGGCCTGGGCTTCTTCGGCGACTCGCAGTTCCTCTGCCAGCGGCTGAACCTCAGCGTCGACACCACTGCCCTGATCGACGGTGCCACCTTCACACCGCTGTCCATCACGGCCGAGGCCGGTGGCGACCGCATCGACGTGCTCTATGCCACCGAGGTGGCCTCGGGCACCAACGTGCTGCTCAGCGCCGCCACCACGGCCAGCGCAGCGCAGCTGCGCTCGCTGCTGCCGGCCTCGGTGGGCCAGGCCGTGCTGCTGGCGCCGGCGACCCCGGGCGACCCTTGCGTCGTGCGCACCGTCACCGCCAACACGCCGGCGACGCTGGACACGCCGCAAAGCGTGGCGTACGACAACCTGTCCACCGCGCGCTTCAACCGCGCCGCCTTCACCACGCCGGTCACCTACCCTGACCGCGGCCGCGTCACGCTGCTGGGCGACGTGCGCTGGTCGCGCTTCCGCCTGGTAGGCACCGACCTCACGCTCGAGCGGCCGCTGGTGGGCACCAGCGCGGTGCTGGCCCGCAATGTGCTGGCCTTCCGCGCCGAATACGGCCTAGCCGATGCGGGCACCACGGCCTTGGCTTCCTGGCAGGCCGCCAGCGGCGCGTTCGCCACGCTCACGCCGGCCAACCTGCCGCGCGTGCGGGCGTTGCGCATCGGGCTGGTCACGCGCAGCGCGCAGGCCGAGAAGCGCAATGCCGCCGGCGACTGCGAAGCCACCAGCGCGATGCCCACGCTGTTCGGCACGGCGGTCACGGCCGATGTCGCCGACTGGCAGTGCTACCGCTATCGCAGCTCCACGCTGGTCGTGCCGCTGCGCAACCTCGTGCTGGGGATGGTGCCATGAGGACCTCGCCGCGTCGCGCAAGACCCACCTTCCCGCGCGGGGCGCCGCGCGGCGTCACGACACTGCTCGTGCTGGTGCTGATGTCGGTGATGGTGCTGGGCGGCCTGGCCCTGGCGCGCATGACCGAGACGGGCACGCTGGCCAGCGGCAACAACGCCAGCCGCGAGGTCTCGCTCCAGGCCAGCGAGGTGGGCATCAATACTGCCTTCGCCGCCGTGCGCGCGCTGGCCGGCGAAGAGGCCAACAGCGGCAATTGGTACTGGGCCACGCAGCAGGCGGGCGACGCCTACGGCATCCCCAACGTCGCCTGGGCCTCGGCGCCCGAGATCGCCGTGGGCAGCTACAGCGTGCGCTACGTCGTCGAGCGCATGTGCAACACCGCGCCGGTCACCGACACGCTGCGGCAATGCCTGGTGCGGCAGGTGCCGCAGCAGGAGTCCAGCCGCGTGGGGGCCGAGGCCGTCGACCCGCCCAACGCGCGCCAGTTCCGCATCACCGTGCGCATCCTCGGCCCGAAAGACTCGGAGACCTGGGTGCAGACGCTGGTCACCAAGGGTTGAGCGCTGCGGCGCCGTTGCAGGGCCGCCCAGCCCCGGGGAGCAAGACGATGAAGACACCCACCCGCGCCATCGCCAGCGTGCTGGCCCTGGCGGGCCTGTGCTGGACCGTGGCCTCGCAGGCCACCAGCCTGGCCGAACTGCCGCTGAAGGCCTCGGTGCTGGCCAAGCCGAACGTCGTCTTCGCGTTCGACAACTCCGGCTCGATGGACTTCGAGATCATCAACTACGGCAACGACGGCTCGGTGTGGTGGAACTTCACCGACGGCACCGGCTGGGGCGTGGACGCCACCCACCCGAACCCATCGCTGCGCACGATCACGGCGCCGTGGTTCTACCCCAGCGGCACGTCGAGTTCGACCTGGCGGAAGTTCTCCTATCTCTTCCCCAATGGCACCGGCACGGGAAACCGCCAGTACGGCGACAACGCGAACGACCACTTCGCCGTGCTGCCCACGACGCAGTTCGCGGTAACGCGGTGGTCCGGCGTCTACCAGGACGCCGCCGGCACCTACCGCTCGGCACCGACGGACCCGGCCAGTTCGCCGATGCACAACACGCTGTACTACAACCCGCTCATCACCTATGCACCGTGGGCGCCGGCGCAGCTGTCCACCGGCGCGGTCACGCCGGCCAACGCCACGACCACCGCCGCCAAGTCGCACCCGATCCTGGGGACCTTCACGTTCAACCTCACGGCCGATGTTGCCGCGAACACCGGCGCCGCCAGGGTGTTCATCGCGCTGCCCGGCATGCGCATTCCGGCCGGCGCCTCCATCTCGCAGTGCAGCAGCACCAACGGCAGCTGCGGCGCCTGGAGCGCCGCGTTGGGCGCCGACACCAACGCCGCGGCCGGCGCGGTGACCCGCGTGTCGATGGCCTACTACCCCGCCACCTACTGGGTGCGCGAGTCGTGCACCGTGCCTGCCACGGCGAGCGTGGGTACCGATGCCTGCACCTACCTCCCCGGCAGCACCACGATCACGCTCAAGCGCTACGAGATCAAGGCCGGCAACACCTTTCCGTCGGGGCGCAGCTACCCCGCCGAGATGCAGAACTTCGCCAACTGGTTCCAGTACCACCGCAAGCGCAAGCTGATGCTGGCTGGCGCGATGGGTGACACGCTGGAGAACCTCAGCGGCATGCGGCTGGGGGTGGTGCCCTACTCGGCCAACAGCACCACGCCGCGCATCTACGACGCCGACGCGGCGAGCGCCACGGTCAACCGCCTGCGCGTGGCCGGCATCTTCTACGAGACCGAGGCCAGCGGCGGCACGCCCACGCGCGAGACGCTGAAGTTCGTCAGCGGCCTGTATTCGGGCAACGACTCCACCGGAGCCTCGATCGTCCAGTACGCCTGCCAGCGCAACAACGCCTTCGTCGTGACCGACGGCTTCGCCTATGCGACCGCGGTGACGGTGCCTGCGTACCAGAGCGGCAAGACCGCCGCCACGTGGGGCAGCGGCGCGCCCTACGAGACGATCTACAGCAGCTCGCTGGCCGACCTGGCGCTGCGCTACTACACCAACAACCCGCGCACCGACCTGGCCACCGGTCGACTGCCGGCGACGGCCACCGACCTGAACACCGACCTGCACGTCAACACCTACGGCCTGTCGCTCGGTGCGCGGGGCACGGTGTGGCTTGGCGAGAGCACGCCCGTTCCCACCAGCACCGGCACCTGGCCCGTGCCCGACCTGGACCGCAACCCGACCTCGATCGACGACCTGTGGCACGCCACGATCAACGGGCGCGGCAAGATGTACCTGGCGACGACGCCCGAGGAGACCGCGCTGCGCATCCGCGCCGGCCTGGACGACATCCTGTCGCAAGACGGCGCGCAGGCTTCCATCGGCGTCAGCTCGGTCAACCTCGGCCGCGGCGACGACTTCGCCTATCTCGGCAGCTACAACACCCGCGGCTGGAGCGGCGACCTCACTCGCAACGCCGCCAACAACGCCACCGGGGCGATCACGCCCTACGACCCGGCGGCAGCGCTGCCGGGCACCTGGTCGGCGAACGCGCTGCTGACGGCCCGCAGCTGGGGCACGCGCTTCATCTTCGGCTCCAATGACGCGGCGGGCCTCGCCTTCACCAGCGCCAACTTCGGCGCCGCCGCCAATCCCGACAGCGCCACCTACACCAACGACCAGATCATCAACTACCTGCGCGGCAACCGCAGCGGCGAAGGCGACACCGTGCGCGCCCGCACGAGCCTGATCGGCGCGGTGATCAACGCCGAGCCGGTGGTCTCGCGCACCGAGGGCGTGGTCTACCTCGCCTCGGGCGAAGGCATGCTGCACGCCTTCGACACCGCCACCGGCAGCGAGCTGTGGGCCTACCAGCCGCCCGACACGCTGGCGGCGGCGGGCCAGTCGGCGCAGCGTGGCTGGGTCTTTCGCACGCAGCTGGACGCCACACCCACCTACGCACAGCTGAGCAGCAGCTCCAAGCTGCTGGTGGGCGGGCTCGGCGCGGCCGGCCGCAGCTACTACGCGCTGGACGTGAGCAACCCGCGGCCGGCCACCGAGGCCGAAGCAGCCGCCCAGTACCGGTGGGTCTTCCCGGCCACCACCGACACCACCAACCGCGCGCTGATGGGCTACACCGTCGGCCGGCCCGTGGTGGCCAAGGTGATGGTCGGTGGCGCGCCGACCAACGTGGTGCTGGTGAGCTCGGGCTACGACAACGGCCAGTCCATCGGCGACGCCAAGGGCCGCATGTGGATGCTCAACGCCACCACGGGCGCGGTGATGAAGACCTTCCGCACCACCGAGGGCAGCGCCGGCGACGAGGCGGGCCTGGTGCACCTGTCGGCCTTCAAGGACGCCGACGGCAGCGTGCGCTACGTCTACGGCGGCGACCTGAAGGGCAACCTGTGGCGCTTCGACCTGAGCACCGCCGGCGCCGGCACGCACGACGGCACGCTGGTGGCCACCTTCTACGACGCCGCGGGCAACCGCCAGCCGGTGACCTCGGCGCCCGAACTGGTGTGGCAGGGCACCCAGCGCGTGGTGCTCGTGGGCACCGGCCGGCTGCTGGACATCAACGACTTCGGCAGCACGCGCACGCAGACCTTCTACGCCGTGGCTGACGGCAGCACCATCGCCAACGCACGCTCGACCCTGGTGGCGCGCACCTACAACCGGGTCAACGACGACGGCACCGCGGCCTCGACGCCCATCACCGGCCCGGCGCTGGACTGGGCCACGCAGCGCGGCTGGTACATGGACCTGCCCACCGGCGAGCAGGCCAACACGCACCCCGTGGTGACCTACGGCACCATCGCCTTCGTCACCAACAAGCAAGGCGGCTCGGACTGCTCGCAGTCGTCGTACCTGTACCTGGTGAACATCGCCGATGGCCTGAAGGTCGCGGGCTCGACGTTTGCCGCGGCGCTGGTCTCCAGCAACGCGACCAGCTCGCGCGTGATCACGCTGCGGGTGGTCGGTGGGCAGGTCTACGGCACCACGCACCGCTCCGACAACACGGTGTTCCAGCGCCAGCTGCCGATCGGCACGACCATTCCGCCGTCGAAGAACGCCTGGCGAGAGCTGCGGCGGTAACTCGACGCCCCGAAGCGCCTTCGGCGCCTCCTCCCGAGGGGGCCGAGCCCGGACTTGAAGGGTCCAGTGGACCCTTCGTGCCTGTCGAGGGGCCGAGCCTCTGGCTCGGCGCGGCCTGCTTGGGCCCGCCAGCCGCC
The DNA here is from genome assembly GCA_016788525.1 of Rubrivivax sp. Lineage (GTDB taxonomy): Bacteria > Pseudomonadota > Gammaproteobacteria > Burkholderiales > Burkholderiaceae_C > Rubrivivax. Next base: position 15,206 of record JAEUPD010000013.1, on the reverse strand, counting down.
CGGCAAAGCCGGTTCCGCGGCGGCCGCCGGGGTTGTCACGTGCACGTCGGCTTGTGCACGGCGGACCAGGTCCTATGGCGTGTTGCTGGGCGGGGCTTGATCCATCGCCCGCAAGTGCGCGTCGTCGTTCCAGCCCACCAGCGTGAAGCCGTGGCCATGCCACAGCAGCCGGTTGATGCTGGCATTGCCCAATTGCCACGTGCGCGTGTCCTGCAAGCCCAGGCCGGTGGCGGCGCGGTACAGGCAGTCGAGCACGCCGCCGTGGGCGACCACGGCAATGCACTGGCCCGCATGCCGTGCCGCGATGGCCGCCACCGCCGGCACGCAGCGCGCGCTGAAGGCCTCCAGCGTCTCGCCGCCCCCGGGGGCGAAGCCGGCGTCGCGCTGCCGCCAGCGCCGCGCGTCCTCGGGCCAGCGCGCCTCGATCTCGGGGTAGGTCAGGCCTTCGAAGCGGCCGAAGGCGCGCTCGCGCAACGCGGCGTCGGCGTGCACCTGCGGCAGGCCCGCGGCGCGGGCCACCGCCTCGGCGGTGGCGCGGGCGCGCTGCAGGTCGCTGCTGTAGACCGCGCTCAGCCCTTCGGCGGCCAACGCCTCGGCCGCGCGCTCGGCCTGCCACCGGCCGCGGTCGTTCAACGGCGCATCGGTGAAGCCCTGCACCCGCAGCTCGGTGTTCCACGCCGTCTCGCCGTGGCGCAGCAACACCAGGCGCGCGGGCTCACGCATCGTGGGGCACGAGCAGCCGCCGGTTCAGCGTGTAGGTGCCCGAATGGGTGGCTTCGGCCAGCACGTGCCCGGCCAGCGCGCGGCGCACGTCGGGGCCGTCGAACACGCCCTGCAGCGGCAGGCGCGGCAGCGACACCGCGTACAGCGTGAAGACGTAGTGATGCACGAGCGCGTCGTTCCAGGGCGGGAACGGGCCGTCGTAGCCAAAGTAGTCGCCGGCCATCGCCGCGTCGCCGGCAAACCAGCGCGTGTAGTCGTTGCGGCCATGGCGCGCGCCGCCCGGTGCTGCCGGGCCCGGCTTGCCGCCGGCCACGAAGGCGCGGCTGTATTCACCCTCGGCGATGACCATCGGCTGCGGCGGCAGGTCCACCAGCACCCAGTGAAAGAAATCGGCGCGGTCCTCGTCGACCGGCAGTTCGACGCCTTCGCGGTTGACGCGCCCGGCGCTCACGGGCGCATCGAAGTCGTGGCAGATCAGCACCATCGAGCGCGTCCCGGCGGGCAGGTCGCTCCAGGCCAGGTGCGGGTTGAGGTTTTCGCCGAAGGCCGCCCGGCCGGCGCCGTCGGGGCGGCCGGCGGCATGGCGCGGCGGGATCGGCTCGCCGCTGGCCCAGCTGTCGCTCCACAGCTTCATGGCCTCACACCCCCCAGGTCACCGGCACGCGTTCGCGCGCGGCGCGTTCGAGCATGTCGATCATCGGCCAAAGCCGGCGGCGCAGGCTCACCGGCGGCTCTGCCTCGCCGGCGGTGATGTCGCCGCCCGGTGTGGCCCCCGGGTCGGCGGCCCGGCGCTCGGCGTCGTCAATCGCCTGGCGCAGCGTGGCGATCGCCGGCGGCATGTCGCCCGGCTCGACGATGCCGCGGGGCGCCGGCTCGCGGCCCAGCAGGCGCAGCAGCTGGTCGCCGTGCGGCCCGAGCATGATGACGTCGCCGCTGGCTGGGCTCTTGAACTTGTAGATCATGGATCGGTGTCTCGCCGCAGCTCGCGGCGAAGCGGCCATTGTGGCCGCAGCATCGGCCGTGGCACCGGCCCGCGGTGGCAACGTGCCGCGAGTCTGCGTGTCAGAAGTCGAGGCCGCGGGCGCGCTGCCGCGCAGACACGCCTAGCCGTGCACGAGCCGGATGTGACGTGCGCCCGTGCCGCCCGCAGGGCCGGGTGCGGCGGGAACGGCCGGGGCGCAGGCAGCCGCCACTGCATCCGGTGTGCACCCGGCTGCGGGCTCGCCGGCCGCAGGCGCAGCGCCGGCCTGCACCAGCCGCTGCTCGAAACTCAGCGGGTCGAGTGCCGGGGCGTACAGGTAACCCTGCATCTCGGCGCAGCCCTCGCGCACCAGGAACTCGCGCTGCTGCTCGGTCTCCACCCCCTCGGCGATGCAGCGCGTGTCCAGCGCCCGCGCCATCTGCAGGATGGCGCGCACGATGCCGGCATCGGTCTCGTCGGCCGGCAACCCGCTGACAAAGCTGCGGTCGATCTTCAGCTTGTCGATCGGAAAGCGCTTCAGGTACGACAGGCTGGAGTAGCCGGTGCCGAAGTCGTCGATCGACATGCGCACCCCCAGGCGCTCCAGGGCGTGCAGCCGGGCCAGCGCTTCGTCGGCGTCATGCACCAGGATCGACTCGGTCAGCTCCAGCTCCAGCAGGTGCGGCGGCAGCGCGCTCACCGCCAGCACGCCGGCCACGCGCTCGACGAACTGCGTCTGCTGGAACTGCAGTGCCGAGACGTTGACGGCCACCGGCACCGACCAGCCGCGCTGGTGCCACAAGGCGGCCTGCCGCACCGCCTGCGCCAGCACCCAGTCGCCGATGGCCACGATGAAGCCGCTTTCCTCGGCCACAGGGATGAATCGGCCCGGCGGCACGTCACCCAGTTCGGGGTCGCGCCAGCGCAGCAGCGCCTCGGCGCCGACGATGTGCCCGCTGTCCAGCGCCACCTGCGGCTGGTAGGCCAGGCGAAAGCGCCCGCTGACCAGTGCCTGGCGCATCGCGTGGTCGAGCATCATGTGCGAGCGGCGGTCGACCTCGGCGCGCATCTGGTGCAGCTGCACGTTGGCGCGGCCGGCATGCTTGACGGCGCGCATTGCCGCCTCGGCGCGGCGCGCCAGTTCATCGGCCGTGCGGCCGTGCGCCGGGGCCAGTGCGATGCCGATGCTGCAGGTGAGCGTGAACGTCGCGCCCTCCAGCACGCAGGGCTGTCCCACCACGTGCAGCATGCGCCGCGCCGTGGCCTCGGCGGCCTGCGCGTCGGCGGTGGCCAGCAGCACGCCGAACTGGTCGCCGCCGGTGCGCGCCAGGCGGTCGTTGTCGCGCAGGCAGCCCGCCAGGCGCTCGGCCACGTGACGCAGCACCCGGTCGCCCACCGCATGGCCGAAGCTGGCGTTGATCTGGCGGAAGCGGTCGAGGTCCACCACCAGCAGCGCAAAGGGCGAGCGCCGCTGGTGGCCGGCAGCCTGCGCGGCTTCATCCACCCACTCGGCCATGCGGCGCCGGTTGGGCAGGCCGGTCAGGCTGTCGGTGTGGCTGAGCACCTCGATGCGTTCCTCGGCCGCCAGACGTTCGGAGAGGTCGCGAAAGGCCCACACCCGCCCCTGCGGCCGGCCACTGCGCCACAGGGGCCGCGTGACGCGTTCGAGGACCGAGCCGTCCAGCAGCGTCAGCCGGTCGGTGGCGGCCAGCAGCGGAGCCGCCTGCAGCGCGGCCAGCCGCTGTGCGTACTCGGTACCGGCCTCGACGCTGCGCTGCATCCACGCGCCGATGCCGGCGTCGTCGCGGCTGGCCAGCAGTTCGGGCGGCAGGCCCCACATCGCCGCGAAGCGACGGTTGAAGGCGCGCACGCCGCCGGCCAGGTCGGTGACGAGCAGGCCGTCAGCCGTGGACTCGAGCGTGGCTTCAAGCTCGGCGATGCGCGACTCGCGCTCGGCTTCGCGCGCCTCGTCGGCAGCACGGTCCTCGACCATCACCAGGGCCCAGGCCGCCGCGGCGGGCGCCGGTGATGGCGCGTCGGCCGCGGCCTCGGGGGGGTGCATCAGGGTCACGGTGCGCCGCACCGGGCGCTCGTCACCGGCGCAGGCCAGCACGGTGTCGCTGTCCAACGCCAGGCCTTGTTGCCACTGCGAAGGGTTGCCCCACTCGCGCTGCCCGGCCTCGGCCCACCAGACTGCGTCCTCGGGCGAGAACGCCAGCTGCTCGGCACCCGCACCGAGCAGCTCGGGCACAGGCCGACCCAACAGCCGTGCTGCCGCGGCGTTCACGGCCAGCACGCGGGCCGAGGGCAGCGCCACCAGCCAGGCGGCATGCGGCAACCCCTGAACGAGCGTCGCCGCGCCTGCTGGTTGAACTGGCTGCACTGGCTGCATGGGCTGCACCGCGTGTGGAAGCTGGCGCCGGGCCGGCCTCTCAGGCCGGCTCGACGGCGGCCTGCGGCCGCTCGGCCACCGCCACCGGCGGCAAAGGCTCGCAGGGGGCCAGGGGCTCGAAGAAGTAGGCCACGCGCGGGCGCGGGTCCAGGTACTGCAGCGCGCCCACCGGCATCTTGGCGGCCGTGAGGCTGCGGCGAATGCCCAGGTCGGGCTCGCGCTCCAGGTCGAGCAGCAGCGCCTCGTGTCGCGGCACGCCGGGCTCGTGCACCAGCACGCGCGGCTTGAGCGGGCGCGAGGAATTCACCGCCACCACCATCGCGTAGCGCTCGTCGGTGAGTTGCACCAGCGAGCCGGCGGGGTACACGCCCATCATTCGGATGAAGGCGTTGAGCACCGCCGCGTCGTAGCGCGTGCGGCCGTGCGCGAACAGCATGGCCACGGCCTCATGCGGCGTGAGCGGGGGCGTGCGGCCGGGCGGGTTGCACAGGTTGTCGTAGCGGTTGACGATGGCCACCACGCGCGCCCCCAGCGTGATGCGGTCACCGCCCAGGCGCTGCGGGAAGCCGCTGGCATCGGCATGCTCGTGGTGCTGCGCGATGACGGTCTGCGCGCCTTCGACCAGCGCCATGCGCTTGCCGGCGGCGACGCCGCGCGCCACATGCTCGCGGTAGGCCATCGTCTCGGCGTTCGAGGCGCCGGCTTCGACGTGGCGCGCACGCTCGGGCAGCTCCATCTTGCCCACGTCGTGCAGCAGCGCGCCAAGCGCCAGGTCCTGCAGGTCGGCGCGCGGCAACCCCAGCGTGCGTGCCAGCAGCATCGCCACCACGGTGACATTCAGCGCATGGGCCGCGGCACGGTCGTTGCCGCCGCCGGGCAGCAGGCGCACGCCGATGTCGCCGTCGACCATCAGCTTGTCGGTCAAGGACTGCGCCAGCGCACCGGCGGCCGCGCCGGCACGCGCGGGGTCGGCGGCCAGTGCATCGCCGGCCTGTCGCCAGGCCGCTGCGGCTTCGCCATAGTGGCGTTCGCACTGCTGCTGCGCTTGGCGCTCCGCGGCCAGCGCGGCGCGGCGCTGCTCGGCGCGTGCGGCCGCCTCGCCGGCCTCCACGGACGCGGCCGCCGTCGGGCCGGCCGTGTCGCCGCGGTGGGCGGCGGCGTCGGCCTCGCCCGGCAGCAGCCCCTGCGGGCTGTCCTCGGCCTCGCTCAGCTCCGGGCTCCAGCGCACGCGCCGCAGCTTCAGCCCGCGCAGCGTGGCGATCTGCTGGGCATGGGTGATGCGAAAGCTCGAGCGGGCAAAGGGATGCGAAAGCCACCCGCCGTCGAGATGGATGTGCATCCCCACGCGCAGGTCCTCGACGGCGATGGTCGCAGCGCCAGGCGCGGCATCTGCCGCGGGCGCTGCGAGGGGGCGGCTGCTGAACATGTGGGGCACGACTCCGGGGCAAACACGGGGCCTGACGGCATGGCCCTCGTCCACCGAGTTTTCGGGCGTGGCAGCGCCCAACTTGAGGCACCGCTGCGCGCCGTGACCACCGTCGGGGGTTGCGGCGGCCGTGCCATTTCGCACGGCAGGCTGCGCGCCGCACCGCGGCGGCCGCCCCAGGAGCCTGCGCGGCCAAGACCGATGCCTCGACTGCTGCCGCGCAGACTGCGGGATCACCGACGCGGGACCGGCTGGCCGCAGCCCCGGGCAGTGCGGTGAAGGTGCCCGGGTGCCGTTATCGGCGCTTCATCTCCAGCCACAACAGGTACAGCCCGCTCAGCGCCACCACCGCCGCGCCGGCGACGACGAACGTGTCGGGCACCTGCGCAAAGACGAGCCAGCCCCAGAAGGCCATGTACAGGATCTGCTGGTACAGGAACGGCCCCAGCACCGCCGCCGACGCGTACCGGTGCGCGTGGGCCACCAGCAGATGGCCCAGTCCCCCGGCCAGGCCGCAGGCGAGCACCACGGCCCAGACCAGGCCGCCCGCTGGCCACTGCCACTGCCAGAAGGCAAACGGAGCGATGGCCACCACCGCGCCCAGCGCCGAGAGCCACTGCATCGACTCGGGCGTCTCGCTGGCGGCCATGCGGCGCGTGAGCAGGTTGAACAACGCATAGATCGCCGCATTGAGCAGCGACAGGCCGATCGCCGGGTGGAAGCCCTGGCCACCCGGCCGCACCACCAGCAGCACACCGACAAAGCCGGCGAAGATGGCCAGCCAGCGCCGCGCGCCGATGCGTTCGTCAAGCACCAGCGCCGAGACGAGCGCGATGAGGATCGGCACCGAGAACTGGATCGCCGCCACCTCGGCCAGCTGCAGGTACTGCAGTGCGGCGAAATTCAGCGCCGTCATGCTCACCAGCATCAGCGCGCGCAGGCCCTGCAGCGGCCAGTTCGCCACACGCACCAGCGCGGCACCGCGCGTGGGCGCCAGCAGCGCGGCCATCAGCACGGTGTGGGTGGCAAAGCGCAGCCACACCACCTCGGCCACCGGCAGGCTTTGCACCAGCCACTTGGCGCACACGTCGATGACCGAGAAGCACATCGTCGCCAGCGTCACCAGCGCGATGCCGATGCGGCGCTGGCGGGCCGGGTCGCCGGTGGCAAGCAACATGGCCGTCATGCTATCGGCCGCCCCTGCGCGGCCCGCGCCACGGGACCCGCTGCGCCGCCGCCGCCGGCGCAGCGGCCGCGCCCGGCCTAGACTCGGCTCCCACCCGCCGGGATCCCCGCCACACCCGCTGACTCCAGGAGGCCCCTCGTGATTCTCGAAATCGCCGACATCCGCATCCAGCCCGGCCAGCAGGCCGCCTTCGACGAAGCCATCCAGCGCGGCCTGAAGACCGTGATCGCACGGGCCCGCGGCATGAAGGGCTGGAAGGTCAATCGCGGCCTCGAGACCCCCGAGCGATACGTGCTGATGATCTTCTGGGAAACGCTGGAGGACCATACCGTGCACTTCCGCGGCGGGCCGCTGTTTGCCGAGTGGCGCGCCATCGTCGGGCCGTTCTTTGCGCAGCCGCCGGTGGTGGAGCACTTCAGTCTCGTGGGCAAGAGCTGAAGCGTCGGGCGCCCAGCATGAGCCGTACCGAGGCCCTTGCGGCCGCCGCCGCGCACTTGGACGGCGGCGAGTTCCTGCGCGACCTGGCGCGCCGCGTGGCCATCCGCACCGAGAGCCAGGACGCGCAAAGCGGCCCGGCGCTGCACGCCTACCTGGCCGACGAGATCGGGCCCTCGCTCGCGGCGCTGGGCTTTCGCTTCGACCTGCACGAAAACCCGCAGCCCGCCTACGGACCGTTCCTCATCGCCTCGCGCCACGAGAGCGACGCGCTGCCCACCGTGCTGGTGTACGGCCACGGCGACGTGATCCGCGGCCAGGACAAGAGCTGGCGGCGCGGCCAGGGGCCCTGGGTGCTGGCTGCCGACGGCGAGCGGCTCTATGGCCGCGGCACCGCCGACAACAAGGGCCAGCACAGCATCAACATCGCTGCGCTGGCGCAGGTGCTGAAGGTGCGCGGCGGCCGCCTGGGCTTCAACGTCAAGTTCCTGGTCGAGACCGGCGAGGAAACCGGCTCGCCGGGGCTGGCCGCGATCTGCACCCGCGAACGCGCTGCGCTGGCTGCCGATGCGCTGATCGCCAGCGACGGCCCGCGCCTGCGGCGCGACCGGCCCACGCTCTTTCTCGGCACACGCGGCACGGCCAACTTCGACCTCTCGCTCACGTTGCGTGCCGGTGGGCACCACTCGGGCAACTGGGGCGGCCTGCTGCGCAACCCGGGCACCGTGCTGGCCAACGCGATTGCCTCGATGGTGGACGCGCGCGGCCGCATCCTCGTGCCTGCGCTGCTGCCACCGCCCATTCCGGCCAACGTGCGCGCGGCGCTGGCCGGCGTGGAATTCGGCGGCGACCCCGGCGACCCCGAGGTCGACCGCGACTGGGGCGAGCCCGAGCTCACGCCCACCGAACGCGTGCTGGCCTGGAACACGCTTGAAGTGCTGGCCTACCGCACCGGCAACCCCGACCACCCGGTGAACGCCATCCCGCCCAGCGCGAAGGCGACGATGCACATCCGCTTCGTCGTCGGCACCGACGTCTCGCGGCTGCGCGAGGTGGTGCGCGAGCACCTGGCCGCACGCGGCTTCGGCGACATCGAGGTCAGCGAGCCGATGGTCATGGCGGGGACGCGGCTCGACCCCGACAACCCGTGGGTGCGATTCGTCGTGCAGAGCATGCAGCGCACTACCGGCACGCCACCCGCGGTGCTGCCCAATCTCGGCGGCTCGCTGCCCAACGACGTGTTCGCCGAGATCCTCGGCCTGCCCACGGTGTGGGTGCCGCACAGCTACCCGGCGTGCTCGCAGCACGCGCCCGACGAGCACCTGCTGGCGCCGGTGGTGCGCGAGGGGCTGCAGATCATGACCGGGGTGTTCTGGGATCTGGGCGAACAGGCAGCGGAGTTGCCGCGCCGGGCGGCCGGGCCCTGACCTCTGCGTTGCCGCGTTTGGCAGCCCGCGGTTCCTTTGCCGCGTGTGGCGCGCCAAGGCCGCCGGGTGGTCGGCGCCGCTCATGTCCTTTTTCGAGTGCCCAGCTGCGCTGGTCACTCGAATGCATCCTTTGCTTCGCTATGCCGACCACCCGGCGGCCTTGGCGAGCAGGCGCTTCGGTCATCGGGCGCTCGTACTGCGCAGCGGGTGGTGGATCGGGCCGGCGGGGTGCCCAGCGCAGCGAAGTAAAGGGTGCATCCGAGTGCCCAGCGAAGCAGGGCACTCAGAAAAGGACATGAGCGAAGCTGGGCACCCCGCCGGCCCGATCTCGCGCAGACCTGGGGAGTGCCATGACTCCAGCGCGCCATGACCCCAGCCCCCCACGACTGCCGGACAATCGCTGGCATGACGCCCACCGACATCCCCGCCTACATGGCCCATGTCGGCGCCGCCGCGCGTGCCGCGTCACGTGCGATGGCCGCCGCGCCCACGGCTGCGAAAGACCGCGCGTTGCTGGCGCTGGCCCGCAGCTTGCGCGCTGCGGCCGGCGAGCTGCAGGCCGCCAACGCGCCCGACGTGCAAGCCGCCGAGGCCGCGGGCCTGGCCGCGCCACTGGTCGACCGGCTGCGCCTCACGCCCAAGATCATCCACACCGTGGCCGAAGGCTGCGAGCAGCTGGCCGCGATGCCCGACCCGGTGGGCGAGATCACCGGCGTGAAGCGCCGCCCCAGCGGCATCAGCGTCGGCCAGATGCGCGTGCCGCTCGGGGTGTTCGGCATGATCTACGAGAGCCGGCCGAACGTGACGATCGAGGCCGCGTCGCTGGCCATCAAGAGCGGCAACGCCTGCATCCTGCGCGGCGGCTCGGAGGCGTTGCGCTCCAACCTCGCGCTGGCCCGGCTGGTGCGGGCCGCGCTCGTGGAAGCCGGCCTGCCGGCCGAGGGCGTGCAACTCGTCGAGACCACCGACCGAGATGCCGTGGGCCGCCTCATCGCCATGCCCGAGAGCGTGGACGTGATCATCCCGCGCGGCGGCAAGAGCCTCATCGAACGCATCAGCCGCGAAGCCCGCGTGCCGGTCATCAAGCACCTGGACGGCAACTGCCACGTGTACGTCGACGCCGAGGTCGACCTCGAGATGGCGGTGAAGGTCACCGACAACGCCAAGACGCAGAAGTTCAGCCCCTGCAATGCGGCCGAGTCGCTGCTGGTGCATGCCGCGCAGGCGGCGGCGTTCCTGCCGCGCATCGGTGCGGTGTTCGCGGCCAAGGGTGTGGAGATGCGCGCCTGCCCGCGCGCCGCCACGCTGCTGGCTGGCTTGCCGCGCGTGGTGCCGGCCACCGAGGCCGACTGGGGCGAGGAGTACCTCGCTCCGGTCATCAGCATCAAGGTCGTCGACTCGCTGGACGAAGCCATCGCGCACATCGGGCGCTACGGCTCGCACCACACCGATGCCATCCTGACCACGAACCACGCGAACGCGATGCGCTTCCTGCGCGAAGTCGATTCGGCCAGCGTGATGGTCAACGCCAGCACGCGCTTTGCCGACGGCTTCGAGTACGGCCTGGGCGCCGAGATCGGCATCAGCACCGACAAGTTCCATGCCCGCGGGCCGGTCGGGCTGGAAGGGCTGACGTCGTTGAAGTGGGTGGTCCTGGGCCAGGGCGAAGTGCGCGGCTGAGTGCTCGAGGCCGCGCACCTCGATGCACGGCCGGGCGCATCGGCGCGGCCGGTGCGTGGAGCGTGTTGACGTATGGGGGAACGGGCGGGTGAGCGATGCACTGTGGATGGCTGCGGCGGTCGCCGCGGTGCTCGGGTTCTGGGCGCTCGGCGCCCACAACCGCCTGGTCGCGCTGCGCAACGCCGTGGCCGGCGCCTGGGCGCAGGCCGACGAAGCGCAGCGCCGGCGCGCTGAAGGCACCGAGCAGCTGCTGGGTGCCCTGCGCGGGCCGCTGAGCGCCGAGCAGGGCGCGTTGGACGCGCTGTGGGCGGCGCAGGCGCAATCGGCGCGGGCGGCCGGCGGAATGACCGCCCGGCCGCTGCTGGCGGCCAACGCACTGGCCTGGACCGAGGCCGAGAGCCGCCTTGGGGCGGCTGCGGCCCGCGTCTTTGCGCTGGCCGACGGCCACGCCAGCGCGCTGACCGACGAGGCGGCCGCGGCGACGGTGGCGGCCGCACGCCAGGCCTGGAGCGAAGGCAGCGAGCGGCTGGGCTTCGCGCGGCGGCTTTACAACGACGCTGCTGCGGCGTACGACGAAGCGATCGCGACGTTTCCGACGTCGCTGCTGGTACCGGTGTTCGGCTTCGGGCCCGTGGGCCGCATCTGAACGGTCTGGCGGGCCGGGGCGTGCCGGCAGGCCCGGCTGCGGGCACTCCGAAAGGAATATTCCCAAGGGGCGCTCCGGGCGTCACACTGCGGGCCGCGCTGCAGCGCCGGACTGCCTGCGAGCCAGGCCGCGCAGCGGCAGGCGTTCCCTGGAACAACCCGCTCTGCACACCACGAGGAGACCCGATGAAGCGAACCCTGTCTGCCGCCGCCACCGTGGCGCTCGCCGCGCTGGCGGCACCACCGGCCCTGGCCCAAGACGCCACGCTGGCACGAAACCTCGCCGCCACGTGCGCCAACTGCCACGGCACGAACGGCAATGCGCGAGGCGACATGAAACCGCTGGCCGGCGTGGGCGCCGACAAGATCAAGGCGATGATGGCCGACTTCCGCAGCGGCAACCAGCCCGCGACCATCATGCACCAGATCGCCAAGGGCTACACCGAGGCGCAGATCGCGATGATCGCCGGCTACTTCGCAGCGCAGAAGCCGGCAGGCAAGTGAGGAGGCGAGCCATCATGAGCAAGCAGAATCAGCAACAGCAGGGCCTTTCACGGCGCCGCGTGATCGGCGCCGGCGCAGCCACGGTGGGCAGCCTCGCGCTGGCCGGTCTGGCCGGCTGCGCCACGTCGGCGGGTGGCCCGTCGATCGGCCGCGTCGTCATCGTCGGCGGTGGCTTCGGCGGCAGCACCGCGGCGCGCTACCTGCGCCTGTGGGGCGGCAACGTCGACGTCACGCTCATCGAGCGCAATGCGAACTTCGTCTCGTGCCCGATCAGCAACCTGGTGCTCGGCGGCCACAAGCAGATCGCCGACGTGACGCGCGGCTACGAAGGCCTCAAGGCGATCGGCGTGAAGGTCGTGCAGGCCGAGGTGACCGCCATCGACGCCGCCGGCAAGAAGGTGCGCACGAGCGCTGGCGAGTTCGGCTACGACCGGCTGATCCTCTCGCCGGGCGTCGACTTCATGACCGAGGGCATCGGCGGCCTGCAGGCGGCGCTGGACAGCGGCCGCGTGCTGCACAGCTGGAAGGCCGGGCCGCAGACGGTGGCGCTGCGCCGGCAGCTCGAAGCGATGCCCAATGGCGGCGTGTTCGCGATGAGCATTCCGCTGGCCCCGTACCGCTGCCCGCCCGGGCCCTACGAGCGCGCCTGCATGGTGGCCAGCTACCTGAAGGTGGCCAAGCCGAAGTCCAAGCTCATCGTGCTCGACGCCAATCCCGACATCACCAGCAAGGCGGGCCTGTTCCGCAAGGCCTGGGCCGACCACTACGCCGGCATCGTCGAGTACAAGGCCAATGCCGTGCTGCGCGAGGTGAGCGGCACCACCGCCAAGCTCGAGTTCGAAGACGTGAAGGCCGATGTCCTCAACGTCATCCCGCCGCAGCGCGGCGGCGACCTCGCGCGGGCCGCGGGGCTGCTCAACGCCAACGCGCGCTGGGCCGCGGTGAACTGGCTGACGCTGGAGTCGACCGCCGCCCCGGGCATCCACGTGCTCGGCGACGCCACGCTGTCGGCCCCCGCCATGCCCAAGAGCGGCCACATGGCCAACCAGCACGCCAAGGTGGCGGCGGCCGCCGTCATCGCGCTGCTCAAAGGCGAGGCGGTGAACACCACGCCCGTGGTGATGAACACCTGCTACAGCTTCGTCACTGCGCGCGACGTGGTGCATGTGGCCAGCGTGCACCAGTACGACGGCGGCGACCGCACGTTCAAGACCGTGCCGGGCTCCGGCGGCCTGAGCGCCGGGGCCAACCAGATCGAAGGTCGCTACGCGCTGAGCTGGGCCGAGAACATCTGGGGCGACATGCTGGCGGTGTGAACCGCCGGCGACCCTCGGCGCCGGCCGGTGCCGGGGGTCACTTCAAGCCACTGATGTAGGCCGCCACCGCCTTCATCTCGAGCTCGGTGAGCTTGGCCGCCACGGCCTGCATCACGGCGCTGTCATTGGTGCGCTCGCGCTTGCCGAACTGCTTGAGCTGGTTCTCGGTGTAGGCGGCGTGCTGGCCCGCCAGCCGGGGCAGCGCTTCGGTGCCGTGGCCCTGCGGCCCGTGGCAGCCGGCACAGGCGGCCACGCCCGAGTAGGGATTGCCGCGGTTGTAGATGAAGCGGCCCATCGCCGCGAGTTCGGCGTCTTCCACCTTGTGCGCGTGCACCGGCCGCGACTCAAAGTAGGCGCCGAGCAGCTTGAAGTCGGCCTCGGCCAGGTCGTCGACCATCGGCTGCATCGCGCTGCTCTTGCGCCGGCCACTCTTGTAGTCGGCCAGTTGGCGCGCGACGTAGCCGCTGTGCTGGCCGGCCAGCCGCGGGAACGCCGGGCTCGAACTCTCCCCGTCGGCGCCATGGCAGATGAAGCACTTGCCGCCGACGATCTCCTGCGCGCGCGCAGCACCGGTGGCGGCCTGGGCCAGGGCGTGCTGGCTCGCCCCACCGACCACCGCAGCAGCGCAGGCCGCCGCCGCGACGGTCCACTGGCGCCGGGCGCGGCCTGGTGCCATGGCTTCAGGGCTTGATATAGGCTGCGCCTTGCTTCTGCAGCTTGGCGATGCGCACCACGCCCGAGGGCGTGAAGCTCGCCTCCTGCAGGAACTGCTCGCGCTTGAGGCTGCGGTTCTTCAGCGTGATCTCGCACACCTCGAACTTGACGCCGCGCGCCACCAGCGCGGCCACCGGGCCGGCGAAGTCGCTGCCGGCGGCGTCCTTGGCGCCTTCCATCAGGAAGTCCACGCCGTTGGCATGCGTCACCACCGTGATGCGTGCCGCCGGGTCGACGTCGAGATGGTTGCGGATGTTGCGCAGGCCCTTGGTGCCCTGCGTCTTGTGGTCGTCGATGTGGTAGACGACCGCGTCCTGTGCCGACGCGAACGTCGTGGCGAGAACCAGGGCCAAGGCCAGGGGAACTGAACGCAGCTTCATCGTGGGCTCCTCGCAGTGCGCGACCAATCGGCGGGCCGCGCAGCACGACCTGTTCGCGCGACGCACCGATCATGCCGCGTGGCATGGGGCATTGGCACTGCGGCGAAGCCCTGCGCCGGGAAGACCATACTACCCGGATGGGCTACGGCCCATCACCCGTCGCGGGAATAGACGCTATACCGGCGCAGGCCCGCTAATCACCGGCCTTCGCCGTCGAGGCGAAATCCCATCACGCGCGCCCTGCGCACCCCTGCGCACAGGAGACCTGCTCATGAACTTCGACAAGGAATTCGACGCCTCGGGCCTGGCTTGCCCGCTGCCCATCGTGAAGACGAAGAAGTCGCTGGCCGACATGCAAAGCGGCCAGGTGCTGAGGGTGGTGGCCACCGATCCCGGCTCGGTGGCCGACATGGCCGCCTTCACCGAGCAGACCGGCCACGCGCTGCTGTCTTCCGGCCAGGAAGGCGGCAAGTACGTGTTCATGATCAAGAAGGGCTGAGGGCACATCATGGCCGCCAAGAAGATGGCGATCATCGCCAGCAAGGGCGCGCTGGACATGGCGTACCCGCCGCTGATCCTGTCGTCGACGGCGGCGGCGCTGGGTTGGGAGGTGCAGGTCTTCTTCACCTTCTACGGCCTGCAACTGCTGCGCAAGGACCTGTCGGGCATCGCCATCAGCCCGCTGGCCAACCCGGCGATGCCCATGCCGGTGCCGATGCCGGTGGTCGTCTCCGCGCTGCCCGGCATGGAAGCCATGGCCACCAGCATGATGAAGGCCAAGCTCAAGAAGAAGGGCGTGGCCTCGCTGGAGGAACTGCGCACGCTGTGCCTGGAGGCCGAGGTCAAGTTCATCGGCTGCCAGATGACGGTGGACCTGTTCGAGTTCACCAAGAGCGACTTCATCGACGGCATCGAGTACGGCGGTGCGGCGACCTTCCTGCAGTTCGCCGGCGAATCCGACGTGTGCCTGTTCATCTGATGCGCGAGGGGCTTGCCCGTGGCCGCCACCCCTGACCTCGCCGCCCCGGTGCTGTGGGGCGGCTTCGCCATCGGCCTGGCATTCGGTGCGGTGGCGCAGCGCGCCAACTTCTGCACCATGGGCGCGCTGTCCGACATCGTCAACATGGGCCACTGGGGCCGCGCCCGCATGTGGGTGCTGGCCATCGCGGTGGCGATCATCGGCGCGACCGCGCTGCACGCCACGGGCCAGGTCAACCTCGCGCACAGCATCTACCGCCGCAGCGCCAGCCTGCCGTGGCTGGCGCTGCTGGTGGGTGGGGCGCTGTTCGGCGTGGGCATGACGCTGGCCGGCGGCTGCGCCAACAAGAACCTGCTGCGCCTGGGCGGCGGCAGCCTGCGCTCGCTGGTGGTGCTGGTGTTCATGGGCATCTCGGCCTACATGACGCTCAAGGGCCTG
>JAEUPD010000267.1 GCA_016788525.1 Rubrivivax sp. | reverse complement strand
ATCATGGTCTTCTTGATCGTGTCCTGCAGCTTGTTCTTCTTGATGTACTCCCAGACCTTCTTCGTGACCTCGGTGCGCGGCAGGGCCTTGTCGCCGATCACGGCGGCCAGGGCGGCGCTCGGGGTCATGGCCTTCATGAAGGCGGCGCTCGGGGTGCGCTTCTTCGCCGGAGCCTTCTTGGCCGCCGCCTTCTTGGCGGGAGCGGCCTTCTTCGCCGGAGCCTTCTTGGCCGGTGCGGCCTTCTTCGCCGGAGCCTTCTTGGCCGGGGCCTTCTTCGCGGGAGCTTTCTTCGCAGTTGCCATGTGGATGTACTCCATCAGTTGATGAGGGAAGCCGTTGGACCTGCCAGCCTCGCCAAGCGATGAACTCAACGGGCCGTGTCTATGCGTACCAGCGGGCAGGCGCGATGGTAATGCGCTTCATAGGTGGTGAGAAGCGGTTTTCCTAGGTAAAAGCAGCATCCGCGCCACGGTATGCTGCCCTCATGAAACTCATCGTGCGCTGGTTGCTGCTGGCTTCGGCCCTGTTGCTGGTGGCCTACCTGTACCCCGGCGTGCAGGTGGCGAGCTTCGGTGCGGCCCTCATCGCGGCCTTCGTGCTGGGCATCTTCAACACGCTCGTGCGGCCGCTGCTGGTGCTGCTGACGCTGCCGGTGACGCTGCTGACGCTGGGTCTGTTCCTCTTCGTGATCAACGCGCTGATGTTCTGGGCGGCGGCCTGGGCGCTGGCCGGCTTCAATGTCGACGGCTTCTGGGCAGCGCTCATCGGTTCGCTGCTGTACAGCGTGTGCGGCGTCGTCATCGACGCCGCCGTCGAGCGCGTGTTCAGCCCGGGCTCGGCGTAGCGGGGCTGCCGGGCGGTCGCTGCCGGCCGGCGGCGGGCAGGGTGGATGCGCCGGTCGTGCCGCCCGTGCCGTTCGTGCGGGCCGCACGGACCGGTGGCACCCGCACCTCGAACTCGACGCGGTCTTCCGAGGCCGCGTCGCGGCGCACCAGCCGGTGGCGGCCGGGGCTCGGCGGCCACTCGATGCGCGTGCCCTGACCGAGCGAGCGCCCATCGACGAACCACTGCCCCGCGGCGCCGTGGAAGACCACGCGCTGGTGGCCCGGCGGGATCTCGGGGTCCAGCGAGAACACCGTGCCGTCGCGCGGCGACGCGATACCGAAGGGCGCGACGCGCGTTGCCGGGCCCGCGGCGGCGGCGTGCCGGCCGCCCGGCTCGGTGCCGGCGATGTACCACTCGCCCTCGGCGGCCACCAGGGCGGCCGGCGCAGGCGGTGGACGGGATGCCGGCAGGCCCGCGTGCAGTTGCGCCACCACATCGCGCCACACCGGCGCTGCGCCGCCCACGCCGCTGACGCCGTGCATCGGCCGGCCGCTGGCGTTGCCGACCCACACCGCGACGGTGAAGCGGTCGGTGCTGCCCACGCACCAGTTGTCGCGCATGTCCTTGCTGGTGCCGGTCTTCACGGCGGCGAAGCCGCGTGTGACCAGCGGGCTGTCCAGGCCGAAGGCGGCGGCGCGCGCGGCCGGGTCGGCCAGAATGTGGGTCACGAGCCACGCGGCTTCGGGGCTGAAGACCTGGCGGGCGCCGGGCGGCGCGGCAGCGGTGCCCAGCTCGCCAACGCCCGAGACCGCCGGGGCCAGCGCGAGAGGGTGCCGGGCAACGCCGCGGCCCGAGGGGGCTTCCCAGCGCACCGGCGCATGCCGCCCGCCGTTGGCCAGCGTACGGTAGGCGTTGGCCAGGTCCAGCAGCGTCACGTCGGCACTGCCCAGCGCCAGGGCGTACCCGTGGTGGGCGGCGTCACGGGCGAGCACCAGGCCGGCGGCCTGCAGCCGCTCGAACAGGGCTTCGGGGCCGAGCATCGCGGCCACGCGCACCGCGGGCACGTTGAGGCTGCCGGCCAGCGCCTCGCGCACGGTGACGCTGCCGCGGTAGGCGTGGTCGTAGTTGCGCGGCGTGTACAGGCCCGCGGCGCCGGCGGCCAGCTGCAGCGGCGAGTCGTCGATGAGGCTGGCTGCGGTGATCAGCCGCCTTTCCAGCGCCAACGCGTAGACGAAGGGCTTGAGCGTGGAGCCCGGCTGTCGCCGCGCCAGCACCGCGTCCACCTCGGCCGCGGCCGAGCTGGCGTGGCCGGCCGAGCCGACCCAGGCCAGCACCTCGCCGCTGGCTTTGTCGAGCACGACCAGCGCGCCGTCCTCGACATCCCGGCCGCGCAGCTCGGCCAGCTGGCGGTGCAGCGCGGCACGGGCGAAGCGTTGCATGCCGGCGTGCAGCGTGCTGCGCAGTACCACGGGCGCCGGCGCTGCGGAGGGGCCCCCGGCCGCGGCCGCCGCCACCGCTGCGTCGCGCACCATGCGCCGCGCCAGGTGAGGGGCCAGCGCCTCGCCCAACGGCGGCCCTGGCCGGCGCGCGAGCGCCTGGGCGACGGCGGTGGCCACCCCCGCACAGGACGCGCTGCCCGCCGCTGCGGCGTTGGCAGGAAGCGGGTCGTCGCGCGGCACGGCGGACGCCCCTGCCGCCCATGCCGCCAGTGGCGGCGATCCGGCTGCGGCACCCGGCATGAGCGGCGCCTGCTGCTGTCGCAGCAACTCGCAGGCGCGGCGGCTCACCGCCGCGGCGCCGGCATTGGGCGCGCGTACCAGCACGGCCAGTGCGGCGGCCTCCAGGGCATCGAGCCCGCTGGCATGCTTGCCGAACAGCTGCTGCGATGCCGCGCCCAGGCCCACCAGCTCGCCGCGCAGCGGCACCAGGTTCAGGTAGGCCTCGAGGATCTGCGCCTTGCTCCAGCGCGCCTCCAGCTGCTGGGCGCGCACGATCTGCCCGAGCTTGGTCGGCACGCTGCGGCCGCCGGCCGGGCGGGCGAGGTCGGCATCCAGCAGGCCCGCCAGCTGCATCGTCACCGTGCTGGCGCCGCGCGTGCGCGTGTTCCAGGCATTGGCCCAGGCGCTGGCCGCCAACGCGCGCCAGTCGACCCCGCCATGGGCCCAGAAGCGCCGGTCTTCGCTGAGCACGATGGCTTCGCGCAGTGCGGGGCTGGTCTCGGCCAGCGGCACCCACGGGCCGCGGCGCACGTAGGGGTCGGCGCGCACCCACTGGATCGGCGCGCCATGGCGGTCGAGCAGTGGGATGTCGCTCGGGCGATGCGCCGCGCGCACCTCGTCGAAGCTGGGCAGCGCGCGGGCCGGCGCCGCGGTGGCAGCGACGACGGCGGCGGCGAGCGCGATGCCGGCCAGAGTGCGTGTGCTCATCGCCCCGCCGCCTTCACGCGGGCCGTGGCGCGCCTGAGCGAGCGGACGTGCCCCGATGCGAGCGCACAGGCGCGCACGGGCGCGCGCGCCGGCACGCACCGGCGCGCACCCACCGGCATGCGCGCGGGCGCACGGGCGCACGGGCGACAAGCCGCCGGCCGCGAGTTC
The DNA here is from genome assembly GCA_016788525.1 of Rubrivivax sp. Lineage (GTDB taxonomy): Bacteria > Pseudomonadota > Gammaproteobacteria > Burkholderiales > Burkholderiaceae_C > Rubrivivax. The sequence goes on along the minus strand of JAEUPD010000267.1, from coordinate 10,018 downwards.
ACGGCCGCACCTCCAGCGCCGCCAGCGGCAGCTCGCCGAAGCTTTCGGGCGCGTACATCGCCTCCACCCGCGTGGGCGGCAGGCCGAAGCGCCCGGCGCTGTTCAACCGCACCGTGTACTCCACCACATGGCGCCCGCGCGGCAGCCAGGCGTAGTAGGCGCGGTAGGCCTCAAAGGCGCGCTCTTCGTAGGCAGGCCAGGCGGCGCCTTCGCGGCGCTCGCCCTGCGTGGCGATGGCCGAGTCGCGCGCCAGGCCGGTGCCCAGGTGCGCTGCTCCGGCCGGCAGCGGGTCGCTCACCACCACCCAGGCCATGTCGGCCGTGGCGTCGATCTCCAGGCGCACGCGCAGCACATCGCCGCGGCTCCAGGCGTCGGGCAACCGGCGTTGTACCGCGCTGACCGTGCGCGCGATGCGGTAGCCGGCGAACAGCGGCGCCTTCAATGGCACGGCGGCCAGCGACTGCACCGTGAGCCAGGGCCGGCCCGGACCCTCGTGGCGCACGTCGAGCGCGGCCGGCTGCGCGGGCCAGGGCAGCAGCAGCGACACCGCGCCCGTGGCGGTGGGATGGCCCGGGGCTTGCGCACTCGCCGGGCCTGCCGCCGCCGCGGGCGTGGGTGCGGGCCAGTTCAGGGCGCGCGCCGTGCCCCCGAGCTCGACCACGCTGCGCCCGCCCACCGGCTCGGCCTCGAACACCTTGCCGAAGCGCTGCAGTGCCAGCATGCCCCACAGGTTGGCCGTCGTCGTGCGCCACGCGCCGCCCTTCTGGCGGGCGAGCGCGCCATTGACGAGCCGCGGCACGTCTTCCTTCCAGCCTGGCGAGCCAAGTGCCGCCAGCACCAGCCGCGCGGCGTTGCCGTCGGCACTCTCCATCAGCCACCACCACTGGTCGTCGTCAGCCTCGGTGGAAAAGCGCAGCGTCGTGCCGCCTTCGGCCAGGCGGCTGCGCACCGTGCGCTGCACTTCGGCCAGGCGGGCATCGCGCTCAGGGGCTTGCGGCGAGCGTGCGAGTGCGCCCCAGGCGTCCAGCAGCGCCGAGGTGGGCCACGCGGCGGGGGTGAAGGCGATGGAGCTCCACCAGCGCGCGTCGGCGCGGCCATGCCGCGCCAGCGCCTCCAGCGCGGCGAGCTTGCGCACGTCGAGGTCCGGGCGCGGGGCCGTGAAACGGCGCTCCAGCCGCCCTTCGACGAAGGCCGCCAGGCCGTCGAGCATGGCGCGGCTGGCGCCCGCGGGCAGCGCGAAGCCGGCTTCGTGCGCTGCGGCCAGCACGTGCGCCGTGAGGCGGTCGCTGCCGCGCGGCGCGCCGCCCGGCGCGGCGGGAAAGTAGTAGGCCAGACCGTCGCCGTCGAGGTACCCCGGCAGTTCGTCGGCCAGCGTCTTCCAGGCCGCTTCGTCGCTGAGGCCGATGGCGCGCGAGACCTTCTGCTCCAGGCAGGTGTAGGGGTAGGTCTCGAAGAACCGCCTGAGGCCCGGCAGCGCGCCGGACAACCTGGGCTGCAGCACCACCTGCAGCCCGCCGCGGCCGGGCAGCGCGTCGGCCGGGGCCGCCACCGGCACGGAGGCGCTGCCCTCCAGCGGCCGCAGCGACGCCTGCAGCACGCGCAGCGCCACCGCCGGCGCCACCGCCTGCACCACCTTCAAGCTGTCGCGCGCCGCTGCGGCCGGGGCGCCGCCCTCCTCGGCGCCGGCCAGCCAGTCGATGCGCGTGGCGCCGGTGGGCACCTCCACCAACCAGCGCACTTCGGCGGCGGCGCCAGCGGCGAGCTGCACCGTGTGCGTGGGCAGCGCTGGCAAAGCGACGGCAGGCTCGCCCGTGGCCGCGGTGGCGCTGCCGGTCAGCGTGGCCTTGACCTGCATCGCGCGCGCGGTGCTGTTGCGCAGCGTGAAGCCGGCCTCCAGGCGGTCGCCCTCGCGCACCAGTGGCGCCAGGCCGGGCAGCATCTGCAGGTCTTGCGACACGCGCACCACCGCATGGCCCTGGCCGAACCGGTCGGCGCCGGCGTCGGCCAGCGCAACGAGGCGGAAGCTGGTCAGCGAGTCGTTCAGCGGCACTTCGATGCGCGCCTGGCCGTCGGCGTCCAGCGCGACGCTGCCGCGCCACAGCAGCAGCGTGTCGAAAAGCTCGCGCGTGGGGTTGCGCCCGCCACCGCCGCCCGGGGGCAGCGCCTTGCGGCCGTAGTGCCGGCGGCCGATCACCTCGCTCACGGCGGTGGCGGTCTCCACGCCCCAGGGACGCTCGCGCAGGAGGCCGCCGAGCAGATCCCAGCTCTGGTTCTCGGCCAGCGCCAGCAGGCCTTCGTCGACGGCGGCGAAGGCCACCTCCGCGCCGGCCAGCGGCTGGCCCTGGAAAGTGACGCGCACGGTGGCCGCCACCTTCTCGCGCACCTTGTACTGGGCCTGCGGCGTGGTGACCCTCACGTCGAGGCGGTGCGCCGCGGCGCCGATGCGCAGCTGCGCGACGCCGAACTTGAAGCTCGGCTTGGCGAGGTCCACGGTGGCCGAAGGTGCCCGCCACTCCTTGCCCTCGAAGCGGAACGCGCGCCACCACTCGGCGGGCTGGCGCCAGCCCCAGGTGAACAGGCTCCACCAAGGCGCTTCGCGCAGGCGGCCGCGCTGCAGCAGCACGCCCACCATGACGTTGGGCGACCAGCTCGCGGCGCCTTGGGCGCCGGGCGCGGCTGGCGGGACGGGCAGTTCGATCACCGGCTCGCGGCCCGACAAAGTCATCACGCGGGCGTCGACCACACCTTCCCGCTCCACCGTCACCAGCGCGATGGCGTGCTGGAAGGGCATGCGCACCTGCAGCCGCGCGATCTGCCCGGGTTCGAGCTCGCGCTTCTCGGGCAGCACGTCGATGCGGTCGTCGTTGCCCTGGCCGAACCACATGCGCTCCACGCTCACCACCCACACCGTGGTGCTGGCCTGGCTGGCGCGGCCGGCGTCGTCCTTCGCGCGGGCGACGAGTTCGACCTCGCCGCCATGTTCGACGCGCGCGTCGCAGTTCATGCGCCCGTGCGCGTCGGTGCTGCCGCTGCACAGCGTGCCCAGTTCCTGCGTACGCCGCTGGTTGTCGTAGGCGTAGAAGCCGCCGACGATGCGCTTGCGCGTCGAGATCGTCTGGTGCGCACGGCCGGCCACCTCCACCGCGCGGCCGGCCAGCGGCTTGCCCTCGGTGTCCAGCACGGCCACGGTGAAGCGGGCGGCGCCGCGGTGTGACGCCCAGTCGGGCGCGCGGATGCCCACCACCACAGCCGCCGGCCACAGCTTCACGTGGCGCGCCACGGTCTGCGTCTCGCCGTTGGGGTCGGCAAAGCTCATCTCGGCCAGCAGCTCGGCCGGGCCGCGCAGCGCGGGCAGCTGCGGCACCACCAGGCGCGCGGCGCCGCGCGCGTCGGTGCGGGCCGGCAGCTGGCGCGCCACGGTGCGCGTTCCGGGCTCGTGCTCGGACGGGCCGGCGGCTTCTTCCTCGTCACGGCTGCGGTCGTGGGCGTTGAAGCTGAAGTCCTCGAAGCCGGCGAAGCGCGGTTCGCTGTCGCGCAGCACGGCCGACAGGGCCAGCGGCAGCGCGGGCATCGGGCCGCCGGCCATGGCATTGAGCTGCGCCTCGAAGACCACCTCGGCGGGGGCGACCTGCGCGCCCTTGGGCGTCGCCAGGCGCGCATCGACCAGCGCGACGCGGAACTCCTCGACACGCAGGCTGCCGCTTTGCAGCGTGCGCTCGCCGCGCCTGAGCGCCACGTCGTACAGGCCGAGCGCGGCGTTCTTCGGCACCACCCACTGGCTGAGCGCCGAGCGCGCTGCGCCGGTGGGTCCGCGCGTCCAGGCCAAGGGCTGCGTGACCGCCTCCTCGCCGCTGCCCACGTGGGTGACGACCAGCGTGTCGGGCAGGTGCTCGGGTGCGGTGAAGGCCAGGCCGCGCTCGGTTTCGTCGCGCACGAAGTGCTTCATCGACACCGTCTCGCCGCGGCGCAACAGTTCGCGGTCGAACACGGTGTGGGCGCGCCGGTCGGGCGCGGTGCCGCTGGCCAGGCTGGCATTGAAGCGCCACGGCTCGATGCCTCTGGCCCAGCGGCTGAACACGAAGCCGAGGTCCTCGGTGCCACCCGCTCCGCCGCCGCCCGCGCCCTGCGCCCTTGCGGTGACGAACAGGCCGTCGCCGGTGAGGCAGCGCTCGTCGTCGTCGTTCAACGCGACGTCGAAGCCGCGGTCGATGCGCGCCAGGCCTTGCGCGTCGGTGAGGCCGCTCCACAGCGGCTGGCCGCGGCAGTCGTTGACGGCCACGCGCGCCCCGGTCACCGGCCGCCCGCGGTCGAGCGTGGTCACCCACACCAGGCTGGAGCTGCGGCCCTTCTTGAAGTGCACGGCCAGGTTGGTGACCAGCACCCCGGTGCGCGCGAACATCGGCTCGCGCTTGGCCAGCAGGCTCTCGCCGAGGATGCGCGAGCCGACCTCGACGACGTGGTAGCCGCGCTGCGGCAGTGGCACGCCCAGCACCTCGGTGGCGCGCGCCGGGCTGTCCTTCATGTCCTTGAGCTGGGGCAGCTCGGCGCGGCGCACGTCGGTCTCGCCAACGAAGATCGACAGCTCGCGCGAGGGCACCGTGCGCTCGCGCTGGACGCTGCGGTTGCGGGTGCGTCCGTCGGCCAGCGTCTGGGTCTCGGTGAGGGTTTCGGTCCACTGCGACGGCGGCAGCCCGGCCTCCTTGGCCGGCAGTGGCCGTTCGTGCCAGCGCTGCACGCGGGCGATCCAGGCCAGCAGTGCGGCATCGGTCTGGTCGATGGGCAGGCGCTTGACGGCCACCTGGCCGCCGGTGCTCGCGCCGGCGAGATCGGCCTGCACGTGGCGCAGCGTCAACGGCAGCAGGGCAGGCTCACCGGACGACCCGCCCGCCTCGACAATGCCGAACGGCGCGCCGGCGAACTTGGCCAGCGGCGGCAGCCCGCCGGTGGCCACCTCCAGCGGAAAGCTGGCGGCGTTGGCCAGCGGCCGGCCGGCGTCGTCCTTCAGGCCTTCTGGCAGCGTGAGCCGCCACCGCGTGTTCTCGGGCAGCGGGGCGGCGAAGCGCACTTCGGACAGTGTGGGCGCGCGGCGGTCTTCGTCATCGAGCCGGGGCGCCAGCGGCGCGGGCGCGGCGGCGCCGGCGCCACCAACTGGCAGCAGGCGCGCCGCGGCGGCCAGCTCGCGTGGCACCGGCGCGTTGAATCGCAGCGTCAGCGGGCGCAACGGCAGGCACGGGGTGGCAGCACTCTCGCGTTCGCAGCTGAACTCGGCCAGGAAGCGCGGGCGCACTTGCCACTGCCACTGCTGGCGCTCGCGCGTGAGCAGCGCGGGCTGCCCCGGCGCCGCCGCGCTGGCGATGCCCGCGCCCCACACCAGGCGCACCCGCGCCTCCGGCGCAAAGACGCGCTGGCAGGCCAGCAGCAGCACGCGCATGTCGCCGACCGGCGAACCCGCCGCACGCGCGCGGCCGTGGCGCCCGAGCACCTGGTCGCGCAGCGGGCCTTCCACCACGCGCAGCGCGATGCGCTCGCCCAGGCCCTCGGCTTCGCACCAGGCGTGGCGCGCAACGCTGGCCGGATCGACCGCGCCGTTGAGCCGCACGAGGAAGTGCTGGTCCTCCTCGATCCTGGCGCCGGGGGAGGGTTGCACCGAGAGCACCACCGGCGCGCCGGTGCTGAAGGCGAGCCCGGTGGCGCCCTCCAGCGGCGCACCGCCGCGCGCGCGGAAGCCGGGCTCGGCGTGCAGCGTGCAGCGCTGGCCGGCGGCCAGTGGCTCGGCCAGGTCGAACACCCAGCGGCGCTCGTCGGCCCAGTGGCCGTTGCCGGCGGGGGCGGTGCCGTTGCAGCTCAGCTTGAACGGGGCCGCCGCGCGCGGGTCGCCCGCGCTGACCACCGGGCTGTCGAAGCGCACCACGACCTGCCGCACCACGCCCACCTCGCCTTGCGGCGAGACGGCGGCGACGCGCGCGGCCTGGGCACCCTGCAACGGCGCCAATGCGGCCGAAACTCCCACCGCGGCCGCGACAAGCCATGCGCGGGCGCCGCGGGCCGCGTGCGGCGGCCAGGGCGATGCGGAGCCGGACAGGGGCTGTTCTTGGCCGGCGCGAGCGGGGCGGTGCATGCATCCCTCCATGGCCGGGAGAGTAGACACCACGCGCTGGCCGACGGGGCTGGCGCATCGGCTGGCGCATGGCCAGCGAATAGGCCCGGCGGCGGGGATTCTCACGGCGCCGCCGAGGCGGCGCGCCCGCGATGCGGGGGAACTTGTTGGCGATTGAAAGAGACCGCGGCGGTGCCGGGCCGCGCTCGCTTCCGGAGGCGGCCGGCCCCTGCCGGCCCACACGCCCCTCAGCCCCTGGGAGGCTGCGTGTCGATGAAGCTCGGCCGCCCGGCGAGCTTGTCGCCCAGCCGCGCCAGGTTGGCGTGGCGTGCGCGCCAGTCCAGCGATGCGAAGCGGAAGTCGAGATAGCCCAGCGCGCAACCCACCGCCACGTCGGCGAGGGTGAAGTGGTTGCCGGCACACCAGGGCTTGTCGGCCAGGCCGCGGCTCATGGCTTGGAGCGCGGCATCCACGCGCGACATCTGGCGGGCGATCCAAGCCGCGCTGCGCTCGCCTTCCCTGCGGCCCGGCCAGTTGGCCTCCAGGCGCGCGGTGACGCACGCATCGAGCAGGCCATCGGCCAGCGCCTCCCAGGTGCGTACCTCGACGCGTTCGCGGCCGGTGGCCGGGATCAGCTTGCCCACGGGGGACAGCGTGTCGAGATACTCGACGATGACGCGCGAGTCGAACACCGCCTCGCCGCCTTCCATCACCAGGCACGGCACCTTGCCCAGCGGGTTGCTCGCCAGGATGGCGTCGCTGGCCCAGACGTCTTCCAGGACGAGCTGGAAGTCCAGCTTCTTCTCCGCCATCACGATGCGCACCTTGCGCACGTAGGGGCTGGTCAATGCGCCGATCAGCTTCATGGAGTTGTTGCGCGTCCCTGGGCGCGCCGGGGGTTCTCGAAAATTCATTCTAGGGTCGGGGTGGGGGCCCCTCTGGCGCCCTTGGCGAAACCGGGCTTGCCGGCCCGCCCGGGCACGGGGGTGGCGCAATCCGCAAGAGTAACCCCGCAAGCGGGCGTGCAAAGCAGACCCCGATGCGACTGATGCCGCTTGTCAGTCATGTCGATCGGATGCAAACTGGATCGCACCGGCAGGGCACCCGCGCGCAGGTGCCGACCCCGCCGGGTTCCTGCTCGCGCCGCCTTTGCTTCCCCTGCCCTCCTGCCTGCGTTCGTGTGCCCTTGCGGCCACGGCGAGCGCTCCCATCTCCCAACTGCTTCCCCGCACGCCCTGCGGCCGCCCAGGCCCCGGGACGACCTGCTGTTGCCCAAGGAGTTTCTGATGAACCTGACGATCAGCGGCCACCACCTCGAAGTCACCCCGGCGCTGCGCGAGTACGTGCTGACCAAGCTGGATCGGGTGACGCGGCACTTCGACCAGGTGGTCGACGTGAACGTGCTGCTGACGGTAGAGAAGCTCAAGGAGAAGGAACGAAGGCAGCGTGCCGAGGTGACGCTGCACGTCAAGGGCCGCGACATCTTCGTCGAGCAGAGCCACGAGGACCTGTACGCGGCGATCGACCAGTTGATGGACAAGCTCGACCGCCAGGTGATGCGCCACAAGGACCGGGTGCAGGACCACCACCACACGGCGGCCAAGCGGTGGGAGGCCGGCGCCGAGTAGGCCATCCGGGGGGCGGGGCGGCTCCCCGGCCCTTCGGGCAGCACAGCGGCGGGCCGGTTTCATGCCCCGCAATCAGTGTTGCTGCAATGCCGCATTTCCTGATCTGCCACGGGATCGTGGGGCTGCTCCGAGGGGGCACGCCGGGGGTCGAGGTCTATGATCTTTGGCCTCGCAACCCCTAAGGTCGCAGTGCCCCGGGCGCTTCCCGGCGCCGCGCTGCGACAGGACAGGTCCCAATGAACCGTCTTGCTGCCATCCTGCCCGCCGGCAATGTGCTGGTGAATGTGGAGGCCACCAGCAAGAAGCGCGTGTTCGAGCACGCCGGTCTGCTGTTCGAGAACCAGCATGCCATCGCGCGCGGCACCGTCACCGACAACCTGTTCGCGCGCGAGCGGCTGGGCTCCACAGGCCTGGGCCACGGCGTGGCCATCCCGCACGGGCGTGTGAAGGGGCTGAAGAACCCGCTGGCCGCGGTGGTCCGCCTGGCGCAGGCGATCCCGTTCGACGCGCCAGATGACGAACCGGTGCAGCTGCTGATCTTCCTGCTGGTGCCCGAGGCCGCGACCCAGCGCCACCTGGAGATCCTCTCGGAAATCGCCGAGATGCTCAGCGATCGTGATCTGCGTGAGCGCCTGAAGACCGAGCCCGAGGCGGCAGCCCTGCACAAGCTGATCTCCGACTGGGAACCTCTGAAGACGACCGCGTGAACCCGGCCGTGGCGGCAGCGGCCCCGGGCCAGGCGAAGGCGGCGGGCCGCCGCCGGCCGGTTCCCCCCGACCTCGCCGCGCCGCGGCCGACGATGACGCCATGAAACCCACCTCGATGAGCGCCGAGGCGCTGTTCGAGGCGCACCGTCAGGCGCTGCGCTGGGAGTGGATTGCCGGCCACGCCCATCCCGAGCGGCGCTTCGACGAGAAGGCCATCCGGGACGCGCGATCGGCCGCCGACCTGGTGGGCTACCTCAACTACATCCACCCCTACCGCGTGCAGCTCGTCGGCCGCCGGGAGGTGGCCTACCTTACGGGCAGCGACGCCGAGGCGTGCGAGCGCCGCATTTCGCGCATCGTGACGCTGGAGCCGCCGGTGATCATCGTCGCCGACGACCAGGTGGCGCCAGACCGGCTGGTGGCGATGTGCGACCGCGCCGAGATTCCGCTGTTCGTCACGCAGGAGTCCGCCGGGCACGTCATCGACGTCGTACGCGGCTACCTCGGCCGCCACTTCGCCGACCGCACCACGCGCCACGGCGTGTTCATGGACATCCTCGGCCTGGGCGTGCTGCTCACCGGCGAGTCGGGCCTGGGCAAGAGCGAGCTCGGCCTCGAACTCGTCTCGCGCGGCCACGGCCTGGTGGCTGACGACGCGGTGGACATCTTTCGCACCAGCCAGACGACGCTCGAAGGCCGTTGCCCCGATCTGCTGCAGAACCTGCTCGAGGTGCGCGGCATCGGCCTGCTGGACATCAAGGCCATCTTCGGTGAGACGGCGGTGCGCCGCAAGATGAAGCTGCAGCTCATCGTGCACCTGGTGCACCAGAGCACGCTGGAGCGCGAGTTCGAGCGCCTGCCCTACGAGCCGCTGTACGAGGAAGTGCTGGGCATCGATGTGCGCAAGGTGGTGATCGCCGTCTACGCCGGGCGCAACCTCGCGGTGCTGGTGGAAGCGGCGGTGCGCAACACGGTGCTGCAGCTGCGCGGCATCGATACCTACCAGGAGTTCATCGCGCGGCATCAGAAGGCGATGGAAGAAGGCGGCGACAAGTAGGCCGCCGCCGGGGCCCGGCGGCTGGCCGCGCGCCGATCTTGCGGCGCCGGCGCCCCGGGGCTGCCGGCCCGCCTTGCCTGGCTGGCGTCTCCGCCGCCGCTACTTCAGGCGGTGCGGGCAATCCGCCTTCGTGCAGCGCGCATACAGCGCCAGTGAATGTTCCTGCAGGTCGAAGCCGCGGTTCAGCGCCACCGTACGCTGGCGTTGCTCGATGTCGGCGTCGACGAACTCCTCCACGCGACCGCAGTCCAGGCACACGAGGTGGTCGTGGTGCTGTCCCTCGTTGAGTTCGTAGACTGCCTTGCCGCTTTCGAAGTTGCTGCGCGTGAGCAGGCCGGCCTGCTCGAACTGCATCAGCACGCGATAGACGGTGGCCAGCCCGACGTCGGCGCCTTCGGCCAGCAGGGCGCGGTAGACGTCCTCGGCCGTCATGTGGCGCCGCTCGGCGTGGCGGAAGACGTCGAGGATCTTGATGCGCGGCAGCGTGGCCTTCAGGCCGCTGCTCTTGATTTCTTCGGCATGCGTCACT
>JAEUPD010000054.1 GCA_016788525.1 Rubrivivax sp. | reverse complement strand
TGCTGTCGCTTCAGGGACAAAGGCATGCACACCCCGGTTCTTACACTCGAAGAGCGCCACAACATCGACTCGGGCCCGTGGTTCAGCAGACTCTCCGCACCGCTGCGCCAGGACATCCTGGCGCGCGCCAGCGTCCGCCGGTTGCCCGACGGCGCAACGCTGGCGGCGCGCGGCACGCAGGCCGAGGACTGGGTGGGGGTCGCGCTGGGCGCAGTGCGCGTCAGTTCGGTGTCGCTGTCGGGCAAGCAGGTCACGCTGACCTACGTCGAGCCCGGCACCTGGTTCGGCGACATCGCGTTGTTCGACGGCCTGCCGCGCACGCACGATGCCGACACCCACGGGCCGACCACCTTGCTGGCGGTCAGCAAGGCCGACTTCAAGGCGCTGCTGGCCCGGCACGTGGAGCTGTACGACGCCCTGCTGCGCCTGAACTGCCGCCGGCTGCGCTTGATGTTCGACCAGTTCGAGGACCTGAACACCAAGCCGCTGCGCTCGCGCCTGGCGCGGCAGCTGCTGCTGCTGGCACGCAGCTACGGCGTGGGCGGGGGCGAGCAGGTGCGCATCGGCCTGGCGCTGGCTCAGGAAGACCTCGCGCAATTGCTGGGCGCGTCGCGCCAGCGCGTGAACCAGGAACTCAAGCGCCTGGAGCGCGAGGGCGTGCTCGGCGTCGAGCCGACCCGGCTCGTGGTGCTCTCGCGCGAGCGCCTGATGAACATCGCGCGGCGCTGAGGGGCCCGACGCCACCCGAGGGCCGGGTCTTCGCTGTCGTGGGTGCCGGGGCGCTGGCATAAGCTGCGGCCGTCCACAGCAACCAGGCATTCGGCACCTTGGCCATGGAACAGTTCACCGGCACCCGCGAGATGGCCGCCAGCCACGCGTTCGACATGGCCGCACTCGAGGCCTGGATGCGCACGCATGTCGCGGGCTTTGCCGGCCCGCTGGCGGTGCAGCAGTTCAAGGGTGGGCAGAGCAACCCGACCTACAAGCTGAGCACACCGCAGCGCCACTACGTGATGCGCAGCAAGCCGGGGCCGGTGGCCAGGCTGCTGCCCTCGGCGCACGCCATCGAGCGCGAGTATCGCGTCATGAAGGCGCTGGCCGGCACCGGCGTGCCGGTGGCGCGCATGGAGGCACTGTGCGAGGACGAGTCGGTGATCGGCCGGGCGTTCTTCATCATGGAGCATGTCGACGGGCGCGTGATGTGGGAACAGTCGCTGCCCGGCATGACGGCTGCGCAGCGCGGCGCGATCTACGACGAGATGAACCGCGTCATCGCGGCGCTGCACAGCGTGGATGTCGCCGCAGCGGGCCTGGCCGATTACGGCCGGCCGGGCAACTACTTCGAGCGCCAGATCGGCCGCTGGACCAAGCAATACCTCGCCTCGGTGACGCAGGAGATCACCGAGATGGACCGGCTGATCGCCTGGCTGCCCGCCCACATGCCCGCCGGCGCCCGCGACGACAGCCAGGTCGCCGTGGTGCACGGCGACTACCGGCTCGACAACCTCATCTTCCACGCCACCGAGCCGCGCATCGCCGCGGTGCTCGACTGGGAGCTGTCCACGCTGGGCCACCCGCTGGCCGACTTCAGCTACCACTGCATGAGCTGGCACATTCCGCCCGGCACCTTCCGCGGCATCGCCGGGCTCGACCTCGAGGCGCTGGGCATCCCCGCCGAACGCGACTACGTGCGCCGCTACTGCGAGCGCGTGGGCGCACTTTCCGGCCGCCAGCGCGACGTCGACGCCTTGATGGACGAGTGGGACTTCTACCTCGCCTACAACCTGTTCCGCCTGGCCTCCATCATGCAAGGCATCGTCAAGCGCGCGGCCGACGGCATCGCCGCCAGTGCGCAGGCGCGTGCCACTGGAGAGGCCACGCGTTCGCTGGCCGAGATGGCCTGGCACTTCGCCAAGCGCGCCGGCGCCTGAGCCTCAACCGGCGCCGCCCCACCCCCAATACCCACAGCGGAAGAAGACGACCATGGACTTCAGCTACTCCCCCCGCACGCAGGAACTGCAGGCGCGCCTGAGCGCCTTCATGGCCGAGCACATCCACCCGGCCGAGGCCGCCTACGAGGCCGAGATGGCCGCCAACACCGCCGCCGGCCGGCGCTGGACGCCGCTGCAGACCATCGAGAAGCTCAAGCCCAAGGCGCGCGCCGCGGGGCTGTGGAACCTGTTCCTGCCCGATAGCGAGCTCGGCGCCGGCCTCACCAACCAGGAGTACGCGCCGCTGGCCGAGATCATGGGCGGTGTGCCGTGGTCCAGCGAGGTCTTCAACTGCTCGGCGCCTGATACCGGCAACATGGAAGTGCTGGTGCGCTACGGCAGCGCCGAGCACAAGGAGCGCTGGCTCAAGCCGCTGCTGGCCGGCGAGATCCGCAGCGCCTTCGCCATGACCGAGCCGGCGGTGGCCAGCTCCGACGCCACCAACATCGAAGCCCGCATCGAGCGCCGAGGCGACGAGTACGTCATCAACGGCCGCAAATGGTGGACCAGTGGTGCCGGCGACCCGCGCTGCAAGATCATGATCTTCATGGGCAAGACCGATCCTGCGGCGCCGCGGCATTCGCAGCAGTCGATGATCCTGGTGCCGGTCGATGCGCCAGGCGTGACGGTCGTGCGCGCGCTGTCGGTGTTCGGCTACGACGACGCGCCGCACGGCCACATGGAGGTCGATTTCAAGGACGTGCGCGTGCCTGCTTCCAACATCCTGCTGGGCGAAGGCCGCGGTTTCGAGATCGCGCAGGGGCGCCTGGGCCCCGGCCGCATCCACCACTGCATGCGCACCATCGGCCTGGCCGAGCGGGCACTGAAGCTGATGTGCCAGCGCGCTTCCAGCCGCGTGGCCTTCGGCAAGACCATCGCGCAGCAGACCGTGACGCAAGAGCGCATCGCCGAGGCGCGCTGCATGATCGACCAGGCCCGCCTGCTGACGCTGAAGGCGGCGTGGATCATGGACACGGCGGGCAACAAGAGCGCCAAGGGCGAGATCGCGATGATCAAGGTGGTGGCGCCCACCATGGCCTGCCAGGTGCTCGACTGGGCCATGCAGGTGCACGGCGGTGGCGGCCTGAGCCAGGACTTCCCGCTCGCCTCGCACTACGCCCACGTGCGCACGCTGCGCTTTGCCGACGGCCCCGACGAGGTGCACCGCAACGCCATCGCCAAGCTCGAGCTCGGCAAGCACGCACCGGCGCCGGCCAAGGGCTGACTCAGGTCGCCCGCAGCCGCACCCGAGCGAGACGCCTTCGGGTGCCGGGTGCGCGCCGGTTCACTTCTCGCGTTCGCTGCCCGGCAACGCACTCTGGTGCCAGACGCTGGGCGCCTGGCTCGGCGACATCGAGTCGGGGTTGTCGTTGGCCACCCGCCGCGCCTCGCGGATGGCGGTCTCGAAGAAGCGCAGCCAGCCCTGCAGCTGCGCGACGTGCGCCTCTGGCAGGGCGGTGCGCAGCATCAGCCGGCCGCGGCCGATCATCAGCACCATCGGCAGCGCTTCGTCGATGCGCAGCACCCCCAGCGCCGCAGCCAGCGGACCCTCGAGCCACTGCGTCAGCCAGGGCTTCTGGCTCGCCAGGGCTACCCAGCGCTCCTTCAACGCGCCCATCTCGCTGCCGGCCAGCTTGGGGAACATGACCAGCCAGCGCATCTCGGGCGGCGTCTGGTTGTCGATGCGCGTCTGCACGCCCTCCACGAACTGGTCGAACATGTCCTTTTCCATCTTCTCGGCCAGCCGCCGGTTCATGACCAGCAGCTGCAGCTCCGAGCCCAGGCCCAGCTCGCTGCGCAGCCGCAGCTCTTGCCCCTGGATATAGGGCCGTTGCGACGGGCCCCACTCGAGCCGCCAGGCGGTGGGGCCGAGCCGTCCGTCCACCACGAACCCCTCGTGGGGTACCGAGCGGAAGCCGTACTGGTGCGACTCGGCCCAGGGCGCGACGCTGTCGTACTCAGGCAGGTCGGCCTTGGGCGGCCCGCCGAGCCAGCGCTTGATTCCGTCGAGCATGGTTTAGAGTCGTGTCGAGCCGCGCCCCAGCCCGCAAGACCGGAGCGCCGCGCCATCACTTCCCGAGCGAGGACCTTGCATGATCGAAGTGTATTCGTGGGCCACGCCCAACGGCCACAAGGTTCACATCATGCTCGAGGAGTGCGGCCTGCCGTACCGGGTGCATGCGGTGGACATCGGCGCCGGCGAGCAGTTCGCGCCCGAGTTCCTGGCCATCAGTCCGAACAACAAGATCCCGGCCATGGTCGACCACGACGGACCCGACGGCAAGCCGACCTCGCTGTTCGAGTCTGGCGCCATCCTGCTGTACCTGGCGGCCAAGACCGGGCGCTTCATCCCCGAGGACATTCGGGGGCGCTACGAAGTGCTGCAGTGGCTGATGTTCCAGATGGGCGGTGTCGGCCCGATGCTCGGGCAGGCGCACCACTTCCGCATCTATGCACCGGAGAAGATCCCCTACGCGATCGACCGCTACACCAACGAGGCCAAGCGCCTGTACAGCGTCATGAACCGCCAGCTCGCCAAGAGCAAGTACATCGCCGGCTACGAATACACCATCGCCGACATCGCCATCTTCCCGTGGCTGCGCAGCTGGAAGAACCAGGGCATCGACTGGAACGACTACCCGCACCTGAAGGGCTGGTTCGACGAGATCGCCGCCCGCCCCGCCGTGGTGCGTGGCGTGGAAGTGCTGGCCGACCGCCGCAAGCCCATCACCGACGACAAGGCGCGAGAAGTGCTGTTCGGCGCGACGCAGTATCGGCAGCGCTGAGCCAAGCACTCAGCCGCGCGACAATCATGGCAGCGCGCTGCGCTCCTGCCGCATCGCGAGGCGTGCAGGAGCCGTAGCGAGCGGCTCGAGGTTGCGTCGAGCGCCGCAGCCGTACTCTCGTACGGCGAGGAGCGCAGGCGCAAGATCGAGCCGCGCAGTAGGCTCATGCATGCCTCGCGCTGCCCGTAGCTCAACTGGATAGAGCAGCGGCCTTCTAAGCCGCAGGTCGGGGGTTCGAGTCCCTCCGGGCAGGCCACCCCACCCGGCGCGCTGGCCGCCCGGCCGGCCCCTGCGCTGCGGCCCCCGCCGAGAACGCGCCGCGCGCGCCCGCCGGCGATGGCCGCGTCCTGCCAGGCCTCGCCGGCACTAACGATCGCCTAACGGTTCGCGACAAGACTGCTCTCGCCGCGCGCTGACAGCCGCCACCCTGCCCCGGGGGCACATGGCGTGCGGTGTCCTGTCCACAACCCACCGAGGAGGTCACCCATGCCCGCTCACCCCACCCCTGGCCCGGCTTGCGCCATTCGCTGGCTTCTGACCCTTGCCGTCACTCTGGCCGCAGCCGCCTGCGGAGGCGGCGGCGACGACGGCAACAGCGGCGGCGCCAGCGCCGAACGGGCGGCCACATCCGCCGAGGGGTACTACGTCGGCACCGTGAGCGCGGGCGCCTTCAATCAATTCGAACTGCTTGCGCTGGAGAACAACGAGTTCTGGCTTCTCTATGGCAACCGGGCGCCGGGAAGCTCGCGGTTCACGGTCTCCGGGTTCATGCAAGGCACGGGCACGTACTCCGCGGGAACGTTCACGTCCACAGCCATGCGCAACTATGGCGCCAGCCCGGTGACGACAGGAACGTTCGGGGCCACTTTCCGGACCAACACCAGCTCCTTCACCACCAGCCTCACTGGCACGGCGAGTGCCGCCACCGTGAGTCTGTCGATGACCGGGGCCGACAACATCAGCAACTACCTCTACGGCCTCCCGGCATCGCCTTCGGCGCTCGCCGGCACCTGGACGATCAGCCTGGGCGCGGGCCAGAGCGCGACCTTGGTGGTCAACCCGGCGGGCGCCTTTACGCTGACCTTGCAGGGTTGCGTCAGCACCGGCTCGATGCTGCCGCGGGCCTCCGGAAAGAACGTCTTCAACCTCACGCTGACGACCGGGACCGCAACATGCGCAAGCCCCGGTGTCACCTACACCGGCGTGGCCTACGTCAGCTCCATCGGACTGGGCAACGCCAACCAGCTCACCCTGCTCGCGCGCAACACCGCTCAAACGGCAGGACTGGTCCTCGTCGGCGATCGCTGAGAACAGCGTCGAAGCGCTCCCACCCGCCGGGCGCCGCCTCCCGGTGGTGGGGGACACCGCTCGTAAACGCAGAATCCGCCGCGCTGCGGGCCCGGCGAACGGACCGCTACGCGCACTTCGGCGACGTTCGGTTTGACCAGGCTCGCGGCGGAGTTCAACCACCGGGCTGGCGGCATGGCGCAATCAACCTGGATGCGCATACAGTTGCGCCCATGAACGTCGCCGGGCTGGATCGAACTGCGTTGCCGAGTGACACCCCGGCGCGGCCGCCGCCGGGGGCGGGCCTCGAACTCAATGCCCAGCAGCGCCAAGCCGTGGCCCACACGCCGCAGACCGGCGCGCTGCTCGTCGTCGCCGGTGCCGGCACGGGCAAGACGGCCACGCTGGCCGCCCGCACCGCGCGCCACATCCAGCTCGATGGCATCGCACCCCACCGGCTCCTGCTCCTCACCTTCTCGCGCCGTGCCGCGCGCGAGATGCAGCGGCGCGTCGGCCAGGCACTGCATGCTGCGCTCGCGCTGCCATTGCGCACGCCACCGCCGCAGCTGCCCTGGTGCGGCACGTTCCATTCGGTGGCCGCGCGGCTGCTGCGCGAAACGGCACCGCAGCTCGGGCTGCCGGCCGGCTTCACCGTGCTCGATCGCGGCGAAGCCGAAGACCTGCTCGGCCTGGCGCGCCAGGAACTCGGCCTCGCCTCGGCGCGTTCGCGGCGTTTCCCGCTGCCGGCCACGTGCCTGGCGATTCACTCGCGCTCGGTGAACACCGGGCGTGCCCTCGCCGACGTGCTGGCGCGCGACTTCCCGTGGTTCGAAGCCGAGCGCGCAGAGATCGGACGGCTGCTCGCCGCCTTCGCTGCTGCCAAGCGCGCGCAGCACTCGCTCGACTACGACGACCTGCTGCTCGCCTGGCACCACCTGATGGCCGAGCCGGCGTGGGCCACGCAGCTTGCCGCGCGCTTCGACGCCGTGCTGGTGGACGAGGCCCAGGACATCAACCACCTGCAGGCCGCCATCGTGCGCGCGCTGCGCCCCGACGGCCGCGCACTCACGCTGGTGGGCGACGACGCGCAGGCCATCTACGGCTTTCGCGGCGCCGAGGTGCGGCACCTGCTGGACTTCCCGGGTCACTTCATCGAGCCCGCCGCCCGCGTGCTGCCGCTGGAGCAGAACTACCGCTCCAGCCAGCCGCTGCTCGATGCTTCCAACGCCGTCATCGCGGGGGCCGCGCGGCGCTTTGCCAAGCAGCTGTGGAGCGATCGACACGCCGGCCCCCGGCCCGCGCTGCGCACCGTGCCCGATGAGAGCGAACAGGCCAGTGGCGTGGCCGACGCGGTGCTCGCCGCGCGCGAGCGCGGCTTGGCACTGAAGCGCCAGGCAGTGCTCTTCCGCACCAGCCACCACGGCGCTGCACTGGAGCTGCAACTGGCGCGGCGCGGCATCCCGTTCGTCAAGTACGGCGGCCTGCGCTTCCTCGAATCGGCGCATGTGAAGGACGTGCTCGCGGTGCTTCGCTGGGCCGACAACCCGCTGTCGGCGCTGGCCGCGTGGCGCGTCGCCCGCCTCGTGCCGGGCCTGGGCCCGGCCAGCGCAGGGCGCGTGGTGGAGACGCTGGCGGAGCCCGCGCGCTTCAAGCCGCCGCCGGCCGCCGCGGCAGCATGGGCCGAGCTGGCCGCGCTGCTGACACACCTGCGCAGCGATGCCGCGCGCTGGCCCACCGACCTGCAGCGTTCACTTGCCTGGTATCGCCCGCAACTCGAACGCCTGCATGACGACGCCCCGCTGCGCTGGGCCGACCTGCAGCAGCTGGCCGCCATGGCGGCGCACCACACCAGCCGGGAAGCCTTCGTCACCGAACTCGCCCTCGACCCGCCCGCAGCCAGCAGCGACGAAGCCGGCGACCCCGGGCTCGACGAGGACTACCTCATCCTCTCCACCATCCACTCGGCCAAAGGCCAGGAGTGGAACGCGGTGCACGTGCTCAACGCGGTCGACGGCTGCATGCCCGCCGACCTGGCCACCGGCCATGCCGAGGAGATCGAAGAGGAGCGCCGCCTGCTCTACGTGGCGATGACCCGTGCCCGCGACGAGCTGACGCTGTGGGTGCCGCAGCGCTTCTACGTCACGCAGCAGCGCGCGCTCGGCGACCGGCACCTCTATGCGCTGCGAACGCGCTTCATTCCGGACGAGTTGCTGGCGCTGTTCGACACCTCGCCGGCGGCCGGCGGGGCCGGAGTCGATTCATTCCTCACCCCGCCCACGGACACGAATGCTGCGCATTCGCTAAGCGCCATGCCGGCCACGCGGCCACCTGCGGGCTCGGCTGCGAGCCATGAACCGCCGGCGTTCGACCTCATGGGCCGCCTCTTCGCTGCCGGCCCCGCCGACGCCTGATCGCGCGGCGCTCACCGCCGCAGCCAGCGGCCCGGGGCAGCGGCGCGCGTCAGAACGGCAGCCCCACGTAGTTCTCCGCCAGCGAGCTCATCGCCGCGGCGCTGGAGAACAGGTACGCGAGTTCGGTCTCCTGCAGCTTGTGGTCGTACTCGATGCTGCCCGGGAAGGTATGCAACATCGTCGTCATCCACCACGAGAAGCGCTGCGCCTTCCACACCCGCGCCAGCGCCTTGGCCGAGTAGCCCTCCAGGCCGCTGGCGTCGCTGCGCTTGTAGTACGCCACCATCGCGTGGTAGAGGTAGTAGATGTCGGAGGCGGCGCTGTTGAGCCCGCGCGCACCGGTGGGCGGCACGATGTGCGCCGCGTCGCCGGCGAGGAACAAGTTGCCGTAGCGCATCGGCTCCGCGACGAAGCTGCGCAGCGGCGCGATGCTCTTCTCGATCGAGGGGCCGGTCACCAGCCGCGCGGCCACCTCGGCCGGCAGGCGGTGCTTGAGCTCCGCCCAGAAGGCGTCGTCGGACCAGTCTTCCACCTTGTCGGCCAGTGGCACCTGCACGTAGTAGCGGCTGAGCACCGGTGAACGCAGCGAGCACAGCGCAAAGCCACGCTCGTGCCGTGAGTAGATGAGCTCTTCCGAGACCGGCGGCGTGCGGCTCAGCACCCCCAGCCAGCCGAACGGATAGACCTTCTCGTACTCGGTGAGCACGGTCTTCGGAATCGACTTGCGGCTCACGCCGTGGAAGCCGTCGGCACCGACGATGAAGTCGCAGTCCACGCGCACCACCTCGTCTCCAAGGCGGTAGGTGACGTACGGCGTGGCCGTGGTCATCTCGTGCGGGCGCACGTCTTCGGCGTTGTGGATCACCGCGCCCTTCATGCGGTCGCGCGCCTCGTACAGGTCGCGCGTGATCTCGGTCTGGCCGTAGACGATGACGGTGTTGCCGCCGCTGTACTTGTGCAGGTCCACGCGGTGGAGCACCCCGGCGTTCGCAATGAAGAAGCCCTCGTGCACCTGGCCTTCGCGCTGCATGCGCTCGCCGCACTGCGCCTCCTGCATCAGCTTGGCGAAGCCGTGCTCGATGACGCCGGCGCGGATGCGCGCCAGCACGTATTCGCGGCTGTGCTTTTCGAGCACGACGTTGTCGATGCCCTGCAGGTGCAGCAGTTGCGAAAGCAGCAACCCCGAAGGGCCGCCGCCGATGATGCAGACCTGGGTCTTCATGCGGTGTCTCCTCTTGCATGGATGCGACGGGGCGCGAAGTCCGCCCCGGCCGGCAGGTGCGAAAGTTACCTGGGAGCTTCGACCAGGGGAATGAACGCAGCCCACCAACACTTGTACGATTCGAACATGGCTCGCGCCGCCGGGACCACCTCCCCCGTCATCGCCCACGGCGCACGGCGCGACGCGGCGCGTGCCGCCGCGAAGGCCCGGCGCGCGGCCGCCCCGGCGCTGCCCGGCTACAGCCTCTTCGGCGAATCGGCCCACCTGCCCGACCCGCTGCACTGCGAGACACTGGCCGCACGCTCCGCCCTGCACGACTGGGAGCTCTCGCCGCACCGCCACACCCGTCTGCACCAGCTGGTGTTCGTGGCCACCGGAGGCGGGCAGGCCTTGCTTGAAGGCGCCACCCTGGCCCTGGCCCCGATGACGCTGGTCAACGTCGCCCCGGGCGACGTGCACGGCTTCTCGTTCGCGCCGGGCACCAGCGGCTTCGTCGCCACGCTGGCCGAAGAGATGCGCGACGAAGCCCTCGGCCACCACGCCGCGGCGGCGGAAACGCGGCGGCTGCTGGCGCGTTCTGCGCACCTGCCGGCCGATGAGGCCCTGGCCGCGGTGATGCGCCAGTTGTGCAAAGAGTTTGACGACCGCGCACCGCACCGCGCCCTGGTGCTGCGGGGCCTGGCCACCACGCTGCTGGGCCTGGTGGCGCGGGCCGCGGCCTCGGCGCAGCCGGCCGCCACGGTGCCGCGCAGCCCCTCGCGCTTCCTGCAGCGGTTCGAGACCCTGGTCGATGCGCACTACGGCGAACACTGGCGCGTGGCCGATTACGCGCTGGCACTGGGCGTCACCGCCACGCACCTGAGCCGCCTCGTGCGCCAGGCCACCGGCGTGCCTGCCTCGAAGGTGATCGAGACCCGCCTCATCCGCGAAGCCCGCAGGCACCTCGTCTACACGCAGGCCAGCGTCTCGGCGGTGGCCTACAGCCTGGGTTTCGCCGACCCGGCCCACTTCAGCCGCGTGTTCAGCAAGGCGGTGGGCATGGCGCCACGCGAGTTCCGCGCGCGCGCAGCGGCATAGCCGCCCCCGGGCCCTGGGCGGCCCGCCCAACCCATGGACATGCCCGCCGCCGCCACCGGGGAACCCTGGATGCACGCACCCCATGCCGGCCCCGATGATCCGAGCGCCAACCCACCAGTGGCCACGCCGGCGGGCCGCAGGCCACTGCCACGGGACAAACCAGTCACTGAAAGAGAGACCGCATGCGCAAACACCACCTCTCCACCGGCCGCCGTGCCGCTGTGACCCTTGCCGCCCTGCTGGCCGCTGGCCTGGTGCAGGCGCAGGAGGTCACGCTCAAGGCCGTCAATGCCTTCCAGGAAGGCACCTACTACGCACGCACCTTCGAACGCTGGGTGCAGAAGGTC
Organism: Rubrivivax sp.; assembly: GCA_016788525.1. Taxonomy (GTDB): domain Bacteria; phylum Pseudomonadota; class Gammaproteobacteria; order Burkholderiales; family Burkholderiaceae_C; genus Rubrivivax. The sequence continues at coordinate 18,079 of JAEUPD010000054.1, read as the reverse complement.
AATGCCGAGGGCAAGGGCATCGTGCGCATCAACTACCTGGGCGGGCCAAAGGCCATTCCCACCATGGAGCAAGGTGCCGCGCTGCGCAACGGCGTGGTGGACCTCGCCAACACCACCACGAGCTTCGTCGCCAGCGTGTCGCCCGAGAGCCTGGCGCTGAACTACGCCACCAAGAGCTGGGCCGACATGCGCCGCGACGGCACCGTCGAGCACCTCAACAAGCTGATGATGGAAAAGGGCCTGTACTACTTCGCCCGCACCGGCGATGGCGTGCCTTATCACATCTACCTCAACAAGAAGATCGACAAGGCCGACCTGAGCGGGTTGAAGATCCGCATCGCGCCCATCTACCGCGAGTTCTTCAGCAAGCTGGGCGCCTCGGTGATGCAGATACCGCCCGGCGAGGTTTTCACCGCGCTCGACCGCGGCGTGGTCGACGGCTACGGCTGGCCGCTCCTGGGCATCTTCGACCTCGGCTGGCACGAGAAGACCAAGTTCCGGGTCGACCCGGGCTTCTACAACATCGAGCTGGGCATCCTGTTCAGTGCCAAATCCTGGAATGCCCTGAGCCCCGCGGTGCGCGACTTCCTGGGCAAGCAGGTGGCGTGGATCGAGGCGCAGAACGCCGACATGGCCGGCAAGGACGCCGCCACCGATATCAAGCGCCAGGCCGACGCCGGCATCCAGGTCATCAAGCTGTCCGAGGTCGAGGCGAAGAAGCTCGCCACGCTGTCGCAGGAAGCAGGCTGGGCCGGCATCCTCGCCACCAGCCCGCAGCATGGGGCGGAGTTGAAGAGGCGGATGGCGCCTTGAGCCCTCTTTCCGCCCGATGCGCCGCCTGACGCGCCGCCCGCGCCCGGCATGTCGTTTGCGAAGGTGCATGCCGCGCTGATGCGCGGCTGCGGCTTTGTCGCTGCCGCCACGGTGGCGGCGATCACGCTGCTGGTGTGCTACGACGTCGTCGGCCGCAACCTCGGGCTGCGCTCGCTGGTGTGGGTCAACGAGGTCACCGAGTACGCGCTGCCGATCGCCACGCTGGCCGCGGCGCCGTGGCTGATGTGGCGCAACCAGCATGTGCGGCTCGATGTGCTGGGCGCGCTGCTGCCACCGCGCGCGCAGCGGCACGTGGACCGCCTCGCCTCGGCGCTGGGGCTGGTGGTCAGCCTGCTGATGGCGTGGTACTCGATCAAGGTGTTGTTCGACAGCAAGGGCGCCGGCAGCCTCGTCATGAAGGCCCTCGTCTTTCCCGAGTGGTGGGTCTACCTCCCGGTGCCCGTCGGCTTCGCCCTGCTGGCGCTCGAATGCGGCCGGCGTGTCCTGCGGCCCAGTGGCCTCACCGACGAGAGCGCGGCGCCGGCGCAGCCCGGCGCGAGCCATGAGGCGGTGGGCCGCTGATGCTCTGGTGGCAAAGCCTCGCGCTGCTGTTCGGCATCCTCACGCTGCTTCTGCTGGTGGGGCTGCCCGCCGGCTTCGCGTTCCTGGCCATCAACCTCGTGGGCGCGGTGGTCTACCTGGGTGGCGAAGCGGGCCTGATGCAGGTCGTGCGCAACGGCGTCGCCTCGGTCACCAACTTCTCGCTCACGCCCATTCCGTTCTTCATCCTGATGGGCGAGGTGCTGTTCCACACCGGGCTGGCGATGCGCGCCATCGACAGTTTCGACCATGCCATCCGCGGCGTGCCCGCGCGCCTGTCGGTGGTGGCCATCGTCGCGGGCACGGTGTTCTCGGCAATCTCGGGCTCGACGATCGCCACCACGGCGTTGCTGGGCAGCCTGCTGCTGCCGGTGATGCTGCAACGCGGCTACCACCCGCGGCTGGCGATGGGCCCGATCATGGCCATCGGCGGCGTGGACATGCTCATTCCGCCCTCGGCGCTGACGGTGCTGCTGGGCAGCCTGGCGGGCATCTCGATCTCGGGCCTGCTGATCGCGGGCGTCGTGCCGGGCATGGTGCTGGCCATCATGTTCCTGGCCTGGATCATGTTCTCGGCGTGGCGGCGGCCGGAACTCGCCCCACCTTCCGACCCGCCGCCCACGCACGGCTGGGCGCGCTGGGGGCCGCTGCTGGTGAACGTGACGCCGCTGGTGCTGATCTTCGTGCTCGTCATCGTCGCGATGAGCGCCGGCTGGGCCACGCCCACCGAGAGCGCGGCGCTCGGTGCGCTGGCCACCGTCATCGTCTGCCTGCTGTACCGCTCGCTCACCGGCGTGGCGCTCGGCCAGGCGCTGATGGGCACCGCGGCCATCAGCGGCGTGATCCTCTTCATCATCATCGGCGCCACCACGTTCTCGCAGATCCTCAGCTTCAGCGGCGCCACCAACGGCCTGGTGGGCCTGGTCAAGGAAGGCGGGCTGGCCCCGTGGATGGTGCTGGCGGCGATGATCACGATGCTGCTGGTGCTCGGCTGCTTCGTCGACCAGGTGAGCATGATGCTGATCACCCTGCCCTTCTTCATGCCGCTGGTGCAGCACTTCGGCTGGGACCCGTTGTGGTTCGGTGTGCTGTATCTCATCTGCATGCAGCTGGGGCTGCTCACGCCGCCGTTCGGCATGCTGCTGTTCACCATGCGCAGCGTGGCGCCGCGCGAGATTCCCACCCGCGAGATCTTCGCGGCGGTGATGCCCTACGTGCTGATGGGCGTGGCAATGATCGGCCTGGTGCTGCTGTTCCCGGTGCTGGCCACCGGGCTGCCGGCGCTGCTGCTGGGCAAGTAGGCCAGGGGCCCGCCGCGATGGCCGCGCTGCGCGAACGCCTGTCGTGGCAAGCCGCCGATGGCGCGGTGGTCGATGGCCCGCGGCGCTACCTGTTGATGCGGCCCGACGTGCTGATGGGTGCGCTGCTCCGGCTGGACGAACCGGCCCGCGGCGCGTGGCTCGGAGCGGTGGCCGAGTCGGCCCGCGTGCAAGGCCGCGAGAGCCTTGCGGCCTACGCCGCCGCGGCGGGCCACGACAGCACCCGGCTGCTCGAAGCCACGGCAGGGGCCGCCGCGGACCTCGGCTGGGGCCGCTGGGTCTTCACCCGCGCCGCCGCGGGGCCCGACGACGTGCTGCACCTCGAGGTCCACAGCAGCCCCTTCGCCGCGGGCTGGCGGGCGGCCGGCGGTGGCACCGCGGTGCAGCCGGTGTGTGCGCCGGTACACGGCATGCTGGCCGCGCTGGCCGGCCTGCTGTGGCCCGGCCGGCCGGTGCAGGTGCACGAGCACCACTGCAGCGCGGCCTGCCAGCCGCCGGGCGAGCCGTGCATGTTCGAAGCGCGGCCGGGGGGCCCGGCGCAGCCGCCCGAGCGCTTGTGAGCGTGCCCGCCATGACGCCATTGGACGCCGCCGCGCTGGTGCAGCCCGCCCGGCTTCACCGCGACATCTACCTCAGCCCCGAGGTGTTTGCGCTCGAACGGCAGCATCTGTGGGCGGCTGCCTGGCTCTTCGTCGGCCACGACAGCCAGGTGCCGCGGCCCGGCGACTTCATCACCACCGATCTGGCCGGCCAGCCGGTGCTGATGATCCGGCAGGCCGACGGTGGCGTGGGCGTGCTGCTCAACCGCTGCGCGCACAAGGGGGCTCCGGTGGCCACCGCGCAGGCCGGCCACTTCGACCGCTATCTGCGCTGCCCGTACCACGGCTGGACCTACCGGCTCGACGGCACGCTGGCCGGCATCCCCGTCAAGGCCGGCTACGAAGGCAGCGGGTTCGAAGGTTGCCCCGCCAGCAGTGGCCTGGTGGCCTACGGTGAGGTGGCCGTGCACCGCGGCTTCGTCTTCGCGCGCACGGCGCGGCGCGATGGCGCTGCCGGCTTCGCCGAGTCGATGGGCGAACTGCTGGGCGCGCTGGACCTGCTGGCCGACCGCTCGCCCAGCGGTCGCCTGCAGGTCGCCGGCGGCGTGCTGCGCACCGAGTTCCGCGCCAACTGGAAGATCTACTTCGAGAACATCAACGACGCGTTCCACCCGATCACCACGCATGCGTCGGTGAGCGAGGCGGCCGCCGCGGTGTGGGGCACACCGCCGCCGGGCACGGCGGTGCCGCTGGCGATGCGGCAGCTGCTGCCGTTCACGGCCGGCTACGCGTTCTTCGAGCAGATGGGCGCACGCCTGCTGCCGCATGGCCACAGCGTGCTCGGCACCCGGCACAGCATCCACACGGGCTATGCCGACCTCGGCGACTACGGCGCCGCGTTGCGCGCCGCGCATGGCGAGCAACGCGCGCAGCAGGTGCTGGCCTTCGCGCCGCAGAACGTGGTCTTCTACCCCGGCATGGCGCTGAAGGGTGCGCCGCAGGTGATGCGCGTGCTGCGCCCGCTGGCCCACGACCGCACCGTGCTGGAGGCCTGGGCCTTCCAGCCCGAGGGCGCGCCACTCGAGTTGCTGCAAAGCGCGCTGCTGTACAACCGCCAGGTGTTCTCGCCGATGTCGATGCTGGCGCACGACGACCTGCACCTGTTCGAACGCATCCAGCTGAGCCTGGCAGCCGGCGGCCCTTCAGGCAACCCCTGGGTGAGCCAGCACCGCGGCGCGGCGGGCGATGCCGATGCCACCCTGCCCCGCGAGGTGAGCGGCATCGACGAAGCCTTGCTGCGCAACCAGTACCGCGCCTGGCGCGAGGCCATGCTCGCGGCGGCCGAGGCCACGGCGTGAAGCCCGCGGGTGCCACCGCCGAGGATCTGCGCCGATTCGTGCGGCACGAGGCGCGGCTGCTCGACGAGCAGCGGCTGGACGAGTGGAACGCCTTGTTCGGCCCCGGCGGCTGGTACTGGCTGCCGGCATCACCCGCGCACACCGACCCGCTTGCCCAGGCCTCGCACCTGCACGACGACGACCTCTTGCGCCGCGTGAAGATCGCGCGGCTGGCCCATCCGGCGGCGCACTCGCAGCAGCCGCGCGGCCGCGCGCATCACCTGCTGCAGGAAAGCGACGTGCTGCGGCTGGACGCCGCGGCCAACCGCTTCGAGCTGCGCACGCCGTTCATCTACACCGAGCTGCGTGCCGGGCGCACCACCACGCTGCCCGGGGTCGCCTGGCACCACCTCGTGGTGCACGAAGATGCACTGCGAATCGCGCTCAAGCGCGTCGACCTGCTGCATGCCGAAGAGGCGCTGCCGGCGGTCGAGTTCTACGTCTGAAGCGGCGCGCGCCGCTCGCGCGCGCCGTCGCTGAGGATCGGCTGGTCAGACGAGAGCGGGTGGGAGTTGTGGCTCGAGCGGGTGGCGCCTGCCGGTCTGCTCGGGATCGGGCCGACAGGGTGCCCAGCTTCGTTCATGTCCTTTTCCGAGTGCCCAGCTTTGCTGGTCACTCGGGTGCATCCTTTACTTCACTGCGCTGGGCACCCTGTCGGCCCGATCCACCACCCGCTGCGCAGTACGAGCGCTCGCACTCCGACTCGGTTGCCCGCCAAGGTGGCCGGGTGGTCGGCTCAGCGAGGTAAAGGGTGCATTCGAGTGACCAGCGAAGCTGGGCACTCGAAAAAGGACACGAGCGGAGCCGACCACCCGGCCGCCTTGGCGCGCCTCACGCTCCAGCAGCCTGCTTCGCCCCACCACCCACGGCTCGGCGATCAGGCAGCAGGCCCAGCCAGCCGCCCATGCCCCTCGATCAGTTCTCGCAGCACCTGCTTGAGCAGTGCGGCGCGCTCGCTGCCCAGCGGCTTGAGCACGCGCTGCTCATGCAGCCGCGCCAGCCGCACGAGGTCGGCGGCCATCGCCTCGCCGGCCGGGGTGATGCGCACCAGCGCCAGCCGGCGGTCGCTGTCGTCGGCCAGGCGCTCGACCACGCCCTTCTTCTCCATGCGCTGCAACTGCCGTGTCACCGTGGGCTGCGGCGCAATCACCGTGTCGGCCAGCTGCCCCACTGGCCACGCCTGGCCGCCGGTCAGCGTGGCGAGGATGCGCCACTCCGCCACCGGCACCCCGGCCGCGCGCGCCACCACGTGGAACTCGCTGGAAATCAGGTGGCTCGCCTGCGCCAGCAGCGCCGGCAGATAGGCGTCCACGAACCGCGCACCGCGCGCCACTCGCTGCGGGCCGCGGGCCGGCGGCGCCTTGCCGGTCGGGCGGCGCTTCGCCCGGCCCTCCACGCCAACCCGGGTTGACCGATGCAAATGCATGGGTTTCAATCTAACTGCGCCGCCCTGCACGGCCCACCGCAGAAACCCTCGGCGCGCACGCCCGCTGTCCTCAACCCACGGCTCCCGCCACGCTCATGGCTGAACGCTCCTTCGCCGAAGAAGTCAAGAAGCTGCGCCTCGGAGAAGGCGAGGTCTTCAGCGGCGAAGGCATCCTGGCGGTCACCAAGGCGCTGCTGGAAAGCGGCGTCGCCTATGTCTGCGGCTACCAGGGCGCGCCGATCTCGCACCTGATGGACGTGCTGGCCGACGCCGGGGACATCCTCGCCGAGCACGGCATCCACTTCGAGAACAGCGCCAGCGAAGCCACCGCCGCGGCCACGCTGGCCGCCAGCGTCAACTACCCGCTGCGCGGCGCGGCCACCTTCAAGGGCACGGTAGGCGTGAACGTCGCCAGCGATGCGCTGGCCAACCTGGCCAGCGGCGGCGTCACCGGCGGCGCGCTGGTCATCGTCGGCGAAGACTACGGCGAGGGCAGCTCCATCATGCAGGAGCGCACCCACGCCTTCGCGATGAAGAGCCAGTTCTGGCTGCTCGACCCGCGGCCGAACCTGCCGGCCATCGTTGCCGCGGTGAAGCAAGGCTTCGAGCTGAGCGAAGCCAGCCGCACGCCGGTGATGCTGATGCTGCGCATCCGCGCCTGCCACGTGCACGGGCAGTTCACCGCCAGCACCAACCGGCGGTCCGGGTTCACGCTGCATGACGCGATGAGCGCCCCTCGGCGCGACACCAGCCGCATCGTGCTGCCGCCGGCCAGCTACCTGCACGAACAGGAAAAGCTGCGCGATCGCTGGCCCGCCGCGGTGCGGTTCATCCAGGAGCGCGGGCTCAACGAGTTCTTCGGCACCGAGGGCAGCGAGCACGCCGACCTCGGCTTCATCGTGCAGGGCGGCAACTACAACACGCTGGCCCGCGTGCTCGAGCGCCTGGGCCTGGCCGACGTCTACGGCGACACCACCGTGCCGCTGTACGTGATGAACGTGGCCTACCCGGTGGTCGATGCCGAGGTGCTGCGCTTCTGCGAGGGCAAGCGCGCCGTGCTGCTGGTCGAGGAGGGGCAGCCGAACTACATCGAGCAGAACATCGCGACGATCCTGCGGCGGGCCGGCAGTTCCACCGTGCTGCACGGCAAGGACCTGCTGCCGCCAGCCGGCGAGTACACCGCCGCCGAGGTGCTGGCCGGCGTGCGCCGGTTCGCCGAACGCCATGGGCTGCTGCGCCCGCGCGACGCGCCAGAGGGCACCGCGGCGGCGGCACCTGCGGCACCGGCCGAGAGACCGGCACAGGCCGCGTCCAGGGTCATCGCGCTGCAGCCCGTGCCCGCGCAAGGCACCGTGCACGCCCGCCCACCGGGCTTCTGCACCGGCTGCCCCGAGCGCCCCATCTTCACGGCGATGAAGCTTGTCGAGCGTGAACTCGGCGAGCACCACATCTCGGCCGACATCGGCTGCCACCTGTTCTCCATCCTGCCGCCGTTCAACCTGGGCAACACGACGATGGGCTATGGCCTGGGCACCGCCGGCGCCTCGGCCTTCAACGAAAGGCGCGCCGGTGGCGCCGGGGGCCTGCCGGTGAAGCGCGCCATCAGCGTGATGGGCGACGGCGGCTTCTGGCACAACGGCCTCACCAGCGGCATCGCACACGCGGTGTTCAACAAGAGCGACAACCTCACCATCGTCGTCGACAACAGCTACACCTCGGCCACCGGAGGGCAGGACGTGCTGTCGTCGAAGGCCGCCCACCCCACGCGCAGCACTGGCCACGCCATCGAGAGCGCGGTGCGCGGCGTGGGCGTGCAGTGGGTGCGCACGGTGCCGCGCACCTACGACCTGAAGGCGATGACCGCGGCGCTGAAGGAGGCGCTGACCACCCGGGCCCCCGGCCCCAAGGTGCTGGTGGCGCAAAGTGAATGCATGCTGAACAAGCAGCGGCGCGAAAAGCCGCTGCAGCGCCGGCGCCTCGCCGCCGGCGAGCGCGTGGAGCGCGAACGCTTCGGGGTCGACCCCGACACCTGCACCGGCGACCACTCGTGCATCCGGCTGTCGGGCTGCCCGTCGCTCACGATCCGCGACAACCCCGACCCGCTGCGCACCGACCCGGTGACGGCGGTGATCGACTCGTGTGTGGGCTGCGGCCTGTGTGGCGAGCTGGCGCATGCGGCGGTGCTGTGCCCTTCGTTCTACAAGGCGCGCATCGTCAGCAACGCCGGCACGCTGGAGCGGCTGCGGGCGCGCCTGCGCGGCGCCGTCATCGGCTGGCTGCAGCGGCGCAGCGCGGCGCGGCGGGCGCGCTTCGCGTTCTGATCGCGGCCGCACGGTCCCCGAAGCCATGAGCGCCGCCCCGCCCCAACCGATCAAGGTCGCCATCCTGGCCATGGGCGGCGAAGGCGGCGGTGTGCTCGCCGACTGGCTGGTCGACCTGGCCGAGCACAACGGCCACCTCGCGCAGACCACCTCGGTGCCGGGTGTCGCGCAGCGCACCGGCGCCACCATCTACTACGTCGAGATGTTCCCCGCCGAGCCGGCACGCCAGCGCGGCGGCGCTCCGGTGCTGGCACTGATGCCGCTGCCCGGCGACGTGGACATCGTGCTGGCCAGCGAGCTGATGGAGGCGGCGCGCGCCGTGCAGCGCGGCCTGGTCACGCCCGAGCGCACCACGCTGGTCACCAGCACCCACCGCGTCTACGCCATCGCCGAGAAGACTGCGCTGGGCGACGGCCGCGTCAGTGCCGGCCGGCTGCTGGCCGACTCGCAGGCGGCCGCCCGGCGCTTCATCGGCTACGACATGGCCGCCGCTGCCGAGGCCGGCGGCAGCGCGATCAGCGCCGTGCTCTTCGGCGCACTCGCCGGCGCCGGGCTGCTGCCGTTCGAACGGGCGCAGTTCGAAGCCACCATCGAGCGCGGCGGCGTTGGCGTGAAGGCGAGCCTGGCGGTGTTCGGGGCGGCTTTCGAGCGGGTGCGCGGCAGCCCGTCACCGGCAGGCGTGGAGACGGTCAGCTCGCCTGTGGCCACCCCGCAGGCGGTCAGCCTGCCCGCACAGGGGCCCGCTGGCGCGCAGGCGGCGGCTGGTTCGCCGCGCCATGCCGAGCCGGCCATCGCCGCGCTGCTGCGGCGCGCCGACGCCTTCAACAGCGGGACACGCACGCTGGTCCTCGAGGGCCTGCGCCGCCTCGTCGACTACCAGGACCCGGCCTACGCCGCGCTCTACCTCGACCGGCTGGAGTCGTTTGCCGCCGCCGGGCCCGAGCTGGGCGCCGACCTGGCCCGGCACCTGGCACTGTGGATGAGCTACGAGGACACGGTCCGCGTCGCCGACCTGAAGACGCGCAGCTCGCGGTTCGAGCGCGTGCGCGACGAGGTCCGCTCGCAGCGCGACCAGCTGCTGCACATCGAGGAGTACCTGCACCCGCGGCTGCAAGAGATCGCCGAGTCGCTGCCGGCGGCGCTCGGCCGCTGGCTGCTGCATTCGGGCTGGCCGCGCCGGCTGGTGCAGCGCCTCGGCGAACGCGGGCGCACGGTGCGCACGAGTTCGCTGCGCGGCCACCTGCTGCTGGCGGCGGTGGCCGGCCTGCGGCGCTGGCGGCGCGGCACGCTGCGCTTCCAGCTCGAAGACCAGCGCATCGAGGCCTGGTTGGCCGACATCCGCGCGGCGCTCGCCCACGACCCCGTATTGGCCCAGGAGATCGTGCGCTGCCAGCGGCTCGTCAAGGGGTATGGCGACACGCACGAGCGCGGCCTGCGCAGCTTCGGGCTGCTGCGGGCGATGTGGGCCGAACGCCGCGTGGACGGGCCGCAGCTCGCCCGGCTGCGCGAGGCCGCGCTGGCTGACGAACACGGCAAGGCGCTGCATGAGGAGCTGCGGCAGATGGCCGCGGCCTGACGCGGCCGAAAGGCCATCGACGGCACCGGCACGCACGCCAAGCACCGAGAGAACCGAGGAGCCACCGAGATGCCCCGTTACCGAGACAACCCGCAAGCCGTGGCCGCGCTGGTGCGCGAACAGGAGGTCCACCGCGACTGCTACATCAGCGACGAGGTCTTCGCGCTCGAGATGGAGCACCTGTTCGCCAATACCTGGGTCTATGTCGGCCATGCAAGCCAGGTGCCGAAGGCCGGCGACTGCTACGGCACCACCGTCGGCGACCAGCCGGTGGTGATGGTGCGGCACAGCGACGGCAGCCTGCGCGTGCTGCACAACCGCTGCGCGCACAAGGGTGTGCGCGTGGTGCCCGAGGGCACGGGCCACGTCGAGCGCCACTTCCGCTGCCCCTACCACGCGTGGACCTACCGTCTCGACGGCTCGCTGCTCAACATGCCGTTGCGCGAGGGCTACGCACACCCGCAGTTCGAGCAATGCGAGGCCCGGCAGGGCATGGCCACGGTGGGCGCGGTGCACGTCTACCGCGACTTCGTGTTCTGCCGTCTGAACCGTGAAGGCGTCGGCGTCGACGAGTTCTTCGGCGACTCGCTCAGCACGCTGGACAACATGGTCGACCGCTCGCCCGAGGGCCAGCTCGAGGTGGCCGGCGGCGTGCTGCGCTACATGCACCGCTGCAACTGGAAGATGCTGGTCGACAACCAGACCGACACCTGCCACCCGATGGTCGCGCACGAGTCCTCGGCCGGCACCGCCGTGCGGGTGTGGAACGCTGCCCCACCCGGCACGCCCAAGCCGATGGCGGTGGAACTCTTCGCGCCGTTCGTCAGCCCCTACGAGTTCTTCGAGAAGATGGGCATCCGCGTGTGGGTGAACGGGCATGGCCACACCGGCGTGGCCGACTCGATCCACGCCGCGTACTCGCCCATTCCCGGCTACCACGACAAGATGGTCGCTGCCTACGGCGAAGATCGTGCGAAGCGCATCCTCGGCGAGGTGCGGCACAACACCGTCTACTTCCCCAACATCATGGTCAAGGGGCCGATCCAGACGCTGCGCCTGTTCAAGCCCATCGCCGCCGACCGCACCCTGGTGGAGAGCTGGACCTTCCGCCTGGTCGGCGCGCCCGACCTGCTGCTGGAGCGCACGCTCATGTACAACCGGCTCATCAACGCGCCCACCTCGGTGGTGGGGCACGACGACCTCGAGATGTACGAGCGCTCACAGCAAGGCCTGCACTCGCGCGGCGCCGAATGGGTGAACGTGGCCCGCCTGTACGAGCCCGGCGAGGCCGGGCGCAGCAACGTCGTCACCAACGGCACCAACGAATGGCAGATGCGCCACCAGATGCGCGCCTGGGCGCGCTACATGACGGCCTCGATGAAAGAGGGGGCGGCGGCATGAACCGAACCGCCCCGCCCACCGACGCCCAGCTCGTCGATTTCGTGCTGCGCGAAGCGCGCATGCTCGACGAGCAGCGCTACGACGATTGGCTCGATCTCTTCGCCGAAGACGGCTTCTACTGGATGCCGCTGGCCCCCGGCCAGGCCGACCCGCGGCTGCACACTTCGCTGATGTACGAAGACAAGCTCCTGCTGAAGGTGCGCATCGAACGCCTGCACGGCCTGCGCACGTTCTCGCAGCAGCCCGGCAGCCGCGGCCACCACCTGCTGCAGCAGCCCACGGTCGAGGCGCGCGACGACGCAGCCCGCCGCTACACCACGCGCACCAGCTTCCACTACGTGGAGACGCGCCGCGACGAGCAGGCGCTGTATGCGGGTTGGGCCACGCACACGCTGGTGCCGGACGCCGCGGGCGCCTTGCGCATCGAGCTCAAGCGCGTGGACCTCGTCAACTGCGACGCGGCGTTCGGCAACATTCAACTGTTCATGTAGCCGTGCATGTAGCCGTGGTCGACACCGTCGCCGCCGCCTTCGCGGCCAGCGCCCAGCGCTGGCCCGGCCACGCGTTCGTTGCCGTGCTGCGCGAGACCGCGGCCGCCTACGGCATCGCGCCGGGCGAGTGGCGCTACGGCGAACTGCAGCAGCGCGTCGAGGCGCTGCGTGCCGCCTATGCCCGCGCCGGCTACGGCCACGGCCATCGCGTGGGCCTGCTGCTGGAGAACCGCCCGGCGTTCTTCCTGCACTGGTTTGCGCTCAATGGGCTCGGCGTGTCGGTGGTGCCGATCAACGCCGACCTGCGCGCCGCGGAGCTCGAATACCTCGTCGGCCACAGCGAGATTGCGCTCGCGGTGGCCCTGCCGCCGAGGCACGGCGACCTGCGCGCAGCTGCCCAGGCCGCCGGCCGCCCGCTGGCGCTGATGGCCGATGGCGAGGTACCGCCGCCCGCGCCCTTTGCGCCCCCGTTGGCGGATCAGCCGATCGGCGAACTCACCGAGTGCGCGCTGCTCTACACCAGCGGCACCACGGGCAGGCCCAAGGGCTGCATCCTGCCCAACCGCTACTACCTGCACGCCGGCCACTGGTACGCCACGGTGGGCGGCATGGCCAAGCTGCACCCGGGCGCAGAGCGCATGCTCACGCCGCTGCCGCTGGTGCACATGAACGCCAAGGCCTACTCGGTGATGGCGATGGTGCTCACGGGCGGCTGCCTCATCGTGCTCGACCGCTTCCACCCGGCCACCTGGTGGGCCAGCGTGCGCGAGTCGCGCGCCACGGTCGTGCACTACCTGGGCGTGATGCCCTCGATGCTGATGAAGGCGCCGGCCACGCCCGCAGACCGCGAACACCGCGTGCGCTTCGGTTTCGGCGCCGGGGTGGACCGCGCGCTGCACGCGCCGTTCGAGGCGCGCTTCGGCTTGCCGCTGCTCGAAGGCTGGGCGATGACGGAGACGGGTGCCGGCGCCGTGATCTTCACGCACGGCGAGCCGCGTGCCGTGGGCACGAACTGCTTCGGCCGGGAAGGCGCTGAGATCGAGGTCAGGCTCGTCGCCGACCACGGCGGCGAGGCGGGCATCGATGAACCCGGTGAACTCTGGGTGCGCCATGCCGGTGCCGACCCGCGCTTCGGCTTCTTCGCCGGCTACCTGAAGGACGAGGCCGCCACCGCCGAGGCCTGGGAGCAAGGCTGGTTCCACACCGGCGACATCGTGCGCCGCAGTGCCGATGGCCTCTTGCACTTCATCGACCGGCGCAAGAACGTCATCCGCCGCAGCGGCGAGAACATCTCGGCCGTGGAAGTGGAAAGTGTGCTCAACCAGCACCCGGCGGTGAAGGCCAGCGCCGTGGCCGCCACGCCCGACGCGCTGCGCGGCGACGAGGTGCTGGCCTGCGTCGTGCCGCACGAGGCGGTGGCCGGGCCGGCGCGCGAGGCGCTGGCGGCCGACATCGTGCACTGGGCGCTGCAGCGGCTCTCCTACTTCAAGGTGCCTGGGCACGTGGCCTTCGTCGACGCGCTGCCGCTGACCGCTTCGAACAAGATCCAGCGCGGCGAGTTGAAGGCGATGGCGCAGGCGTTGCCGGGCCAGGCGCTCTGCGTGGACACGCGGGCCTTGAAGAAGCGGCAGGCCTGAGAACCCCTGCCGCACCGCACCCCCGGCGCTGCCTTCACCTGCACCGACTCGCCAAGCCCCACGCGCACGCCGGCCCCTTCCGCCACAGACACTGCCTTGGCCCACTTCCACCACCGCAAAGGCTACGAAGGCGTGGCGGTCGCCGTGCCGGTGACGGTGCCGTACGTGCGCCACTCCACCCGCGGCGCGCACTTCTTCATCGGCCGCGCGCTCGATGGCCTGTTGAAGCACAGCGGCCTGGCCAAGGCCGACATCGACGGCCTCACGGTCAGCAGCTTCTCGCTGGTGCCCGACACCGCGGTGGCCGTGACGCAGCACCTGGGGCTCTCGCCGCGCTGGCTGGATCACATTCCCACCGGCGGCGCCAGCGGCGTGATGGCCCTGCGCCGCGCCGCGCGCGCGGTGCAGGCCGGCGACGCAAGCATCGTCGCCTGCATCGCCGCCGACACCAACCATGTCGACTCGTTCCGCCTCATGCTCGGCGGCTTCAGCCAGTTTGCACGCGACGCCACCTATCCCTACGGCAGCGGCGGGCCGAATGCGCTGTTCGCCTTCATCACCGCGCACTACATGCAGCACAGCGGTGCCACGCGCGAAGACTTCGGCCGCCTGTGCGTGGACCAGCGCACCAACGCACTGGCGTATGGCTCGCGGGTCTTCAAGAAGCCGCTCACGCTGGACGAGTACCTTGCCGCCCGGCCGGTTGCCGAGCCCATCCATCTGTTCGACTGCGTGATGCCCTGCGCCGGCGCGGAGGCCTTTCTCGTGATGAGCGAGCAGCGCGCGCGCGACGCCGGCCTGCCGTTCGCCACCGTGCGCGGCAGCATCGAGCGCCACAATGCCTTCAGCCACGACCCGATCATGGTGCGCGGCGGCTGGCTGGTGGACCAGGCCGAGCTGTTCGCGATGGCCGGCGCGAAGCCCGCCGACATGGCCTTTCTGCAAAGCTACGACGACTACCCGGTGATCGTGATGATGCAGCTCGAGGGGCTCGGCCTGTGCGCCCCGGGTGAGGCCCCGGCCTTCGTGCGCGCGCACCGCGGCACCTGGGACGGCGCACTGCCGCACAACACCAGCGGCGGGCAGCTCTCCAGCGGCCAGGCCGGCTGCGCCGGCGGCTTCCTCGGCATGACCGAGGCGATCCGGCAGCTCACCCGGCGCGCCGATGGCCGCGCGGTGAAAGATGCGCAGGTGGGCCTGGTCAGCGGCTACGGCATCGTGGCCTACGACCGCTGCCTGTGCACGGGCGCCGTGATCCTCGGAGCCGTGGCATGACCATGCCTAGTTCCAGCGAGCCAGCGGCATGACCATGCCGAAGCCATTGGAGCCAGCGGCATGACCATGCCGAAGCCATTGGAGCCAGCGGCATGACCATGCCGCTGATGCGCCCCAGGCGCAAGAACCCGGTCAAGCGCACGCGGCAGATGAACGTGCCGCCGTGGGCACGCGGGCGCGTGGCGCTGTCGCTCACGGCCGCGGCGGCCGAGGGCCGCTTCGAGCTGCAGCGGTGCGAAGACTGCGGCGCCGTGCAGTACCCACCGCGAGAGGCCTGCCACCGCTGTACTTCGGCGCGGCTGAAGTGGCGTGTGCAGTCCACCGGCGGCCGGCTACTCGCACTGACCACGCTGCATCACAGCAACGACCTCTTCTTCCGCGAGCGGCTGCCGTGGCGGCTGGGCCTGGTGCAGCTGGACGCCGGGCCGACCGTCGTCGCCCACCTGCACGGTGACGTGCAGCTCGAGCGACCTCACGGCGATGCCGGCCCGGCCAGCGTGCGCGTGCGGCTGAGCGCTCGCCTCGACCGCGCCGGCCGCGCCGTGCTGATCGCGCTGCCCGAACAGGAGACCCCGAACATGGCCGACGACCCGATGCTGCGCGAGATGACCTGCGACCCGAAGCTGCGCAAGATCCTCGTCACCGACGGCATGACGCCCGTGGGCCAGGCGCTGGTGCGCGCGTTCGCCCAGGCCGGTGCCGACATCGTGTGGGTGGGTCACGCCGAACCGTGGAAGCGCCACGGCTCGGGCCTGGACGACATCACCTCGCTGCCCTGCGTGACCCTGGTGCCGCTGGACCTGACCAATGCGCGCTCGGTGGAGGCGCTCGCCGGCGAGATCGGCGGCAAGGTCGACATCGTGGTCAACAACGCCGAGGTGCACCGCGCCTTCGGCATCGGTGCGCGCCGCGGCACCGACGCGGCACGCGCCGAGATGGACATCAACTACTTCGGCGCGCTGCGCCTGGCGCAGGCCTTCGGCCCGGCGCTGATGGGCCGCAGCGCCGACGGCGCGCTGTCGGCGTGCGCGTGGGTGAACCTGCTGTCGATCTACGCGCTGGCCAACTTCCCGCCGCATGGCACCTACAGCGCCAGCAAGGCCGCGGCGCACTCGCTGGCGCAGTGCCAGCGTGCCGAGTTGCGGCCGGCCGGCGTGCGCGTGATCAACGTGTTCCCGGGGCCACTGGACGACGAGTGGAGCCAGAACCTGCCGCCGCCCAAGCTGACTCCGACGGCGCTGGCCGCGGCCGTGGTGAAGGCGCTGCGTGATGGCGTCGAAGACGTGTACCCCGGCGACGTGGCTCAGGAGTGGCTGGAGCGCTGGCGAGAAGACCCGCGCGTGCTGGAACGCGAACTCGCCGCGGGCGGGGTGCAGGCATGAGCGGCGGCACCACCTCCGCGGTTTCGGCGGGCGCGCCTGCGGGGGTGCCCCCGCACACGCCGCCGTCGAACCCCACCCAGCTGCTGGCCGCGGTCGCTCAGGCAGTGGCCAGCGGCGCCATCCGCGTGGTCGACCTGACGCAGACGCTGGCCCCCGAGTTCCCGCAGATCGCGCTGCCGCCCGAGATGGGGCAATGCTGGCCATTCCGCATCGAAGAGATCAGCCAGTACGATGCCCGCGGCCCGGGCTGGTACTGGAACAACTTCTCCTGCGGCGAGCACACCGGTACGCACTTCGATGCGCCGATCCACTGGGTCAGCGGGCGGCACCTGCCCAACAACTCGGTCGATACGATTCCGGTGCGGCACTTCGTGGCGCCCGCGTGCGTCATCGACTGCAGCCGGCAGGCGCAGGCCGACCCCGACTACCTGCTCACCATCGCGGACATCGAAGCCTTCGAGGCACGGCACGGCCGCATCGCCGAGGGCAGCTGGGTGCTGATGCGCACCGACTGGAGCAAGCGCTGGAGCGAGCGCACGAGTGACCGCTCTGGCGCCGAGGCCTACCAGAATTTCGACGAGACCGGCCAGCGCACGCCGGGCCCCGGCACCGAGGCCGTGCGGTTCCTGGTGGAGCAGCGCAACGTGCTGGGCTTCGGCAGCGAGGCGATAGGTACCGATGCCGGCCAGGGCTTCCACCTGCGCCCGCCGTACCCGTGCCACTCCTTCATGCACGGCGCCGGGCGCTACGGCCTGCAATGCCTGACCAACCTGGACCAGTTGCCGCCCACGGGCAGCCTGCTCATCTGCCCGCCGTTGAAGATCCAGCAGGGCAGCGGCAGCCCCTTGCGCGTGCTGGCGCTCGTGGGGGCGTGACGATGACCTCTGGGCAGGGCACAGGCGCGGCGCCCGCCAGCCGCGGCACGGCACTCGTCACCGGCACCAGCACCGGCATCGGCCGCGTGCTGTGCGAGCACCTGCTGGCCAGTGGCTACAACGTGCTGGCGCTGGCGCGGCGCGCCACGCCACTCACGCATCCGCGGCTCACGCACGTGAATGTCGACCTGACCGACCGCGCCGCCACGGCCGAGGCGGCGCGCAGGCTTGCCACGCAGCACGCCATCACCACCGTCGTGCACAACGCGGGCAGCATCCGGCCGGCGCTGCTGCCCGACGTCTCGCCGGGCGATCTCGACACGCTCACCGCGCTGCACCTGGGCAGCGCCATCACGCTGGTGCAGGCGGCGTTGCCGGCGATGCGCGCGACGCGCTTCGGCCGCATCGTGCTCATCGGCTCGCGCGGCGCGCTCGGGCTGGCCACGCGCAGCGCCTACGCAGCCACCAAGGCCGGCATGGTGGGTCTGGCGCGCACCTGGGCGCTGGAACTCGCGGCCGACGGCATCACCGCCAACGTCGTCGCACCTGGGCCGATCCGCGGCACGGAAATGTTCCACGAGGTGGTGCCTGCGGAGAGCGAGCGCGAGAAGAAACTCGCCGCGGCGATTCCGGTGCAGCGCCTCGGCACGCCGCAGGATGTGGCGCGCGCAGTGGACTTCTTCGTCGACCCGGCCGCGGGCTTCGTCACCGGGCAGGTGCTGTACGTGTGCGGCGGCGCCAGCGTCGGCACGATCACCATCTGAGGCGGCGGCCAGGCTGCCCTACCCTCCAGGCGCAGTGTTCCTGGGTCCTGCGGTTCGGACCGTTGTCGCGCGCCCGCGCATGGAAGTTGCGGCAAGCAGAGGTCCGGCCCGCAGCGCAGTGCCGCGCGGGACGCGAGGCCCGGCGCCGTCGTCGGGCTGCGCCCGCCACCGATGACGGCCGACGGATACACCGTCGGCCTACCTGGCTTGCAAGCAAGCCAGGACCCCTGCGCTTCGCTCCGGGGCGCCGATCGCATCCCGCG
>JAEUPD010000265.1 GCA_016788525.1 Rubrivivax sp. | reverse complement strand
GGCATCGTCGCGACCGCCGCCGCGGCCCGGGTTGAACATGAAGTTCGCCGTCAGCGACGTGTTCACCCACGGGATCTGGCGCTGCTGCGTGTCGCGCAGCACCTTCACCCGCACGTTCTTGAACATCTGCTCGACCTCGATTCCTTCGACCAGCATCTCGCTGGCCAGGTGCCGGGTGTAGACGCTGTTGGTGCCGGGAGGGCCGTCTTCCGCGGTGGCGCCCGGAGCCGACGCGAAGGCGATCAGCGCGCCGCGCGCGCCCATCTCGGCCAGCCCGCCGCCGCGCACCGAACGCGAGCGCGTGGCGAAGGGGTTGTCCCGGCAGGCGTCGAGGATGACCAGCCGCACCGGTGCCTTGGCGCGCTCGAGGCGGCTGACGAAGATGTCGTCGATGTCGACCGCGCCATCCTTGACCTCGTCCTCGTCGGTGGCCACCAGGTCCACCGGCAGCAGGAAGTTGCGGCCCTCGATCTGCACGCCGTGGCCGGCGTAGTAGAAGAGGGCCACACCGTCCTCGTGCTGCACGCGGCGCGCGAATTCGCGCGCCACTCGGCGGAAATCGCGGGCGTTGAGGTTCACGTGCTCGGCGACCTCGAAGCCCAGCCGCCTGAGCGTGCTGCCGATGACGCGTGCATCGTTCTCGGGGTTGTTCAGCGGTGCGGCCTTGTAGCGCGCATTGCCCACCACCAGGGCGAGCCGGCGCTCGCGACCGGTTTCCGCGGCGGCGGCAGCCGTGGGCCTGCTGGCGGGCTGGGCAAGTGCCGCCGGCAACGCCAGCGCCACCCCACCGAACACGGCGGCCAGGGTGACGAAAGCCGACCCCGCCGACCAGGCGATCAGTGCCAGCCAGGCAGCGTGCAGACAACGGGCAACGGCAAGGGTGCGCATGAGCGGCTTTCGCTCGGAGCCGCCTGAAGGACCCACGCGGCGGCGGCGAGTGATCGTAAGCAGATGCTAACGCTGCTTCACGTCCGTTTCACTTCACCTCTCCACGGTCTGCACGATCCGCCGCACGGCACACGCCCACCTGGGCGCCCGCCTTGGCCTGCGGCCGCGGCACGCGCGGGCGTCCGGCGCTGCCCGCGCGCCGCTTGCCGCTCGCTGCTTGCCGAGCACGCCTGGCGCCCGGCCGGGGCGCCGACAACGCGCCGACCCCCGCGTCGGGAAGCCCCGGAATCCCCGCTTGTTGCCCCGCGTGCCCCACCCCACACTGGCGCCATGTCGCTGTTCGATCTGCCTGCGGCCCCCCACCACTTCAGCCCGGAGCACGAGGCGTTCCGCGCCACCGTGCGCAGCTTCGCCGAGCGCGAGATCGCCCCCTTCGCCGCAGAGTGGGACGAGGCCGGCACTTTCCCGCGTGCGCTGTACGCCAAAGCGGCGCGGCTGGGGCTGCTGGGCATGGGCTACCCGGAGGAATACGGCGGCACGCCGGCCGACACGATGTTCGCCGTGATCGCCGCGGAGGAACTGGCGCGTGCCGGGACCGGCGGCGTGCAGGCCTCGCTGGGCACGCTGCACATCGGGCTGCCGCCGGTGCTGGCACTGGGCAGCGCCGAACTCAAGGCCCGCGTCGTGCCGCCGGTGCTGCGCGGCGAGAAGATCGCCGCGCTGGCCATCACCGAGCCCGGTGGCGGCTCGGATGTGGCGGCGCTGCGCACCGCCGCACGCCGCGACGGTGCGCACTACGTGCTCGACGGCGAGAAGACCTTCATCACCAGCGGCATGCGCGCCGACTACATCACCGTGGCAGCGCGCACCGACCCCGCCAGCCGCGGCGCCAACGGGGTGTCGCTGCTGCTGGTGGAAGGCGGCATCCCGGGCCTGGAGCGCACCGAGCTGAGGAAGACCGGCTGGTGGGCCAGCGACACCGCGCACCTGCGCTTCACGAACTGCCGGGTTCCGGCTGCCAACCTGCTGGGCGAGGAAGGGGCCGGCTTCAAGGCCATCATGCGCAACTTCAACCACGAGCGCCTGGTGATGGCGGCCAGCGCGGTGGGCTACGCGCAGGCCTGCGCCGAAGAGGCGATCGCCTGGGCCCGCGAGCGCAAGACGTTTGGCAAGGCCCTGGCCGAGCACCAGGTCATCCGCCACAAGCTGGTCGACATGGTGCAGCGCGTGGAGGTGGCGCGCGAGGTCGTTTATGCGCTGGCCTGGCGCATCACGCACCGCGCCGGTGACGAAGCGGCCCTCGTGGCACGCACCTGCCTGGCCAAGATCCAGGCCACGCAGGCGATGGAGTTCTGCGCGCGTGAAGCGGTGCAGGTGCTCGGCGGCATGGGCTACATGCGAGGCACGAAGAGCGAGCGCCTGTACCGCGAGGTGAAAGTGATGGTCATCGGCGGCGGCTCCGAGGAGGTCCTCAAGGACCTGGCGGCGCGGCAGCTGGGGCTGTAGCGCGGCGGGTTGCGACCGGCCACGGGCAGAGTCCAACCCGAAGGCCGACGACATGGAGCATCTGCCTGCGCCTGCGCCGACATCCGTGCGCCATCAACCGGAGCGGCCCGCACCACCATGGCGGCCTTGAACCACAGTGCGGTGTTCGACACCGCGATCGGCCCCTGCGGGCTGGCATGGAACGACCAGGCGCTGGTCCGGGTGTTGCTGCCAGCCGGCGACGACGCGCGGGCCACCGCCGCGCTGCTGCACCACCTGAGCGCAGGCGCGCCGGCGGCGCCGCCACCCTGGCCGGGCTTCGTGCAGCAGGCGGTGGCGGCGATGCAGGCGTTGCTTCGCGGCGAGGCGGCTTCGCTGGCGGGGGTGCCGCTGGCGTGGTCGCGTGTGGGCTCGTTCGAGCGGCGCGTCTACGAGGCCACGCAGCGCCTCGGCCCCGGCGAGACCTCCACCTACGGCGAAATCGCGCGCCAGCTGGGCGAGCCCGCCGCGGCGCGGGCGGTCGGCGCGGCGCTGGGGCGCAACCCCTGGCCGCTGGTGGTGCCCTGCCACCGTGTGCTGGCTGCCGGCGCTCGCCTGGGCGGCTTTTCGGCGCCGGGGGGCGTGGCCACCAAGGAACGGCTGCTGGTCATCGAGTCGCCGCTGGCCCGGCGCGCGGACCAGCTGTTCTGATACGAACGACCCAACGGTGCGAAGCGCTGCGGTCAGCGCGGCGCGGGGCTTCAGGCCCGGGCCGGTGGCGTCGGCGACGATGTTGCCCATCTCGTCGCGGTAGCCGGCCCGGGTGCGGAGCAGCCAGGAGTGGTGTGCGGCGCGGATGCCCATGTTGCCCGCGATCGAGCCCGCGTGTTCCGTGGAAGGAACCTGCCGTAGCGCTGCGGGTCAGGGCCCCTTGACTTCGTCTTGATTCGAGGGATCCCCATTCGCCACGGCGCGCAACCAGCCGCTGCTCAGCGGCCCCACAGCGCTTGCATCGCTTCGCGGAACGACTCGCCCACGGGCTCGCTCAAGGGCCGGGTTGCGCCGGCCCGCGCCAGTGGCTCACTCGTGGTTTCGGGCCCGCAGGCCAGGCGGCCGGCCACCCAGGTCTGCGCGAACAGGCTGTCGCCGGCGGAGAACACCGCGGCGTCGAGGTGATGCCGCTGCGGCACGCCGGCCAGTGGGGGGCTGCGCAGGTTCAGCACGACGAAGTCGGCGCGCGCACCACGCTGCAACCCCCAATGCGGCAAACCCGCGGCCGCCGCGCCGCCGCGACACATGCGCTCGAACAGCCTTGCGGCGGAAGAGGGCTCGCGCCCGGCGGCGGCGGCCACGTTGCGGCGGCGGTGCGCCAGGCGCTGCCCGTACTCGAGCCAGCGCAGCTCCTCCGGCCAGGCGCGCGTGACCTGGCTGTCGCTGCCCACCGTGAGCGGCACCTGGGCGTTCAGCCAACCGGTCAGGTCGCACAGACCGTCACCAAGGTTGCCTTCGGTGCCGGGGCACAGCACCACGCCGGCGCCGCTGGCGGCCACGGCTTCGATCTCGGCCGGCACCGCGTGCGTGGCATGCACGAGCTGCCAGCGCGCGTCCAGCGGCATCTCGCGCGCGAGCCACTCGATCGGGCGGGCGCCGGTGACGGCCAGGCACTCCTCGACCTCGGCGGTCTGCTCGGCGACGTGGATGTGGATCGGCCCGTGCGCGCCGATCTCCGCGCCGGCCGCGTCGACCAGCGCGCGCATGCTCTGCGGGCGCGCCGCGCGCAGCGAGTGGATGGCCACGCCGGTGTTCAACGGCGCCGCGGCGGTGCCGCCCGCCGTGGTGCGCCGCGCCGCGTGAACGGCGCGAACCAGGGCCAGCACATCGGCCGCGTCGGTGCGGAAGCGTCGCTGGTCGGGGCGCAGCGACGGCTGAGTGAAGCCGGCGCGCTCATACAGCACGGGCAGCAGCGTCAGGCCGATGCCTGCGTCGGCGGCTGCCTCGACCAGCGCCAGGCTCATCGCCGCCGGGTCTTCATGGCGCTGCCCGTCGGGCGCGTGGTGCAGGTAGTGGAACTCGCACACCTGCGTGTAGCCGCCGGCCAGCAGCTCGCGGTACAGCTGGGTGGCCACCGCGCGCAGCTGCCCGGGCGTGATGCGCAACGCCACCGCGTACATGCGGTCGCGCCACGACCAGAAGTCGTCGCCACTGCCGCTGGCCTGTTCGGGCAGGCACTCGGCCATGCCGGCAAACGCGCGCTGGAAGGCGTGGCTGTGCGCATCGACGAGGCTGGGCAGCACCGGGCCGCCCAGGCGGTGGGCAGAGGCGGGCGGCGCGGTGTCGGGCTGCACGTCGGCCCAATGGCCGCCGGCGTCCACTTCCAGCAGGGCGGCGTCGCGCCAGCGGCCGTCCACCCAGGCCCGCTCGGCCCACAGCAGCCTCGGCGCGGCGGCGCGGTCGTGGCTCATTGCGGCCTCCAGTCGATCATCGCCTGCACCAGCCGGCGCAGCAGGGGCGTCACGGCAGCCGCGCGCGTGTCATCCCAGCGGTAGGGGGCGAGCTCGGGCATGTAGGCGCGCCAGCTCATCTCCAGCTGCACGGCATGCACGCCCTCGTGCGGCCGGCCGAAGTGGCGCGTGATGTGCCCGCCCTTGAAGCGGCCGTCGACGACGTGGCTGTACTCGTGCTGCGCCTCGAACACCGCCGAAAGCGCTGCGCGCAGGGTGGCCGCGCAGCTCGTGCCCTCGGCGGTGCCCAGGTTCATGTGCGGCAGCGTGCCCTCGAACAGCCACGGCAGTTCGCTCTTGATGCTGTGGGCATCGAACAGCACCGCGTGGCCATGCGCGACGCGGCGCTCTTCCACCAGGGCCTGCAACTGCGCGTGGTAGGGCTGCCAGTACAGCGCCACGCGGCGCCGGATCTCGGCCTCGTCAGGCGCCTGGCCCGGGCGGTAGAGCGGGTCGCCCGTGAAGTGGCGCGTCGGGCACAGCT
>JAEUPD010000207.1 GCA_016788525.1 Rubrivivax sp. | reverse complement strand
GTTCGACGCCATCGCGGGCAAGTTCGGCCCGGTGTCGCTGTGCGTGCCGGCCGCCGGCATCACGCGCGACGACCTCGCCGTGCGCATCGACAAGAACACCGGCAAGGCGCGCATCTACCCGCTGGCGCAGTTCAGGCTGGTGGTCGAGGTCAACCTCATCGCGCCGGTGTACTGGGCGCTGGAGATGATCGGCCGCATCGCCGAAGACCGCGCACAGCGTGGCCAGAAGCGCTGGACACCCGAGGAGGAGATGCAGGGCTCGGTGGTCTTCATCGGCTCCATCTCGTCGCAGGGCAACCGCGGTCAGATCTCGTACGCCAGCACCAAGGCGGGCCTCGAAGGCGCGGCGGCGACGATCATGAAGGAAGCCATGTTCCATGGCGTGCGCTGCAGCGTCATCCACCCCGGCTTCACCGACACGCCGATGGTGCGCTCGATGGGGCAAGACTACGTGGCCAAGAACATCCTGCCGTACACCCAGCTCGGGCGGTTGATCCGCCCCGAGGAGAACGCCGACGCCATCTGCTTCATGCTGGCCAACTCGGCCGTCAGCGGCGAGTTGTGGGTCGATGCCGGCTGGCACGCACCGGCCTGAAGCCCGGCGCGAGGCCGCTCCCTTGCCCGGGGCCGAGGCGGGGGAGCGTGCAGGTGCACCGATCTCGGCCTGTTGTCCAGCACCAAGGTTGCCACCATGAGCACCCCCCGCAAGCCCGCCGCCCCGAGTGACATCGACCGCCAGATGCGCGCGCAGCTGGCACAGATGACCGCCGGGCTCGCCCCCACCGCATTCGTCAGCGCCTGGGCTGACTGGGCGATGCATTTTGCGCTCTCGCCGGACAAGCAGGGCCAGTGGATGCAGGAGGCGGTGGCGCGCGCCAGCGACAACTGGGCTTTTGCGATGCGCGCCGCCGCCGGCGGAAGCCTGGCGCCGGCCGAGGGCCTGAACGGCGGCGCCGACCGGCGCTTTGCCGGCGCCGAGTGGTCGCAGTTCCCGTTCAACGTGCTGGCGCGAGTGCACCAGAACAACATGGCCGTGGTGCATGAGGCGGTGCGCGATGTCGGCGGTGTCACCGACTACCACGCCGAGCTGCTGGAGTTCGGCCTGCGCCTGGCGCTGGACGCGGCGTCGCCTTCGAACTACCTCGGGTCGAACCCGGAGCTGCTCAAGCTGACGCAGACCGAGCACGGCGCGAACCTCGTGCGCGGCACCGAGCACTGGCTGCAGGACCTGGCCGGCACGCTGCAGGGCTCGGCGCCGGCGGGCACCGAGAAGTTCGAGGTCGGCAAGGAGGTGGCGGTGACGCCCGGGCAGGTGGTGTTCCGCAACCACCTGATCGAGCTGATCCAGTACACCCCCACCACGCGCGACGTGCATGCCGAGCCCGTGCTCATCTGGCCGGCGTGGATCATGAAGTACTACATCCTCGACCTGAGCCCGCGCAACTCGCTGGTGAAGTACCTGGTCGACCAGGGCCACACGGTGTTCATGGTGTCGTGGAAGAACCCCGACGAGCGCGACCGCGACCTCGGCATGGACGACTATGTGCGGCACGGCTTCCGCGCCGCGCTGGACGCGGTGAGCACCATCTGCCCGAAGCGCAAGGTGCATGCCGTGGGCTACTGCATCGGTGGCACGCTGCTGGCCATCGGCGCGGCGGCGCTCGCGCGCGAGAAGGACCAGCGCCTCGCCTCGATGACCATGTTCGCCGCGCAGGTGGACTTCTCCGAGCCGGGTGAACTCGCCTTCTTCATCAACCCCAGCCAGCTGGCGCTGCTGGAGGCGACGATGCACAAGAAGGGCGTGCTGGAAAGCCGCCAGATGGGCGGCGCCTTCGTGCTGATGCGCGCGCAGGACCTGCTGTGGCAGCCGATCGTCGACAACTACCTCAAGGGCAAGCGCCAGCCGATGATCGACCTGATGGCCTGGAACGCCGACGGCACGCGCATGCCCTGGCGCATGCACTCGGAATACCTGTTCCGTCTGTACCTCGACAACGAACTGGCGGGCAACCGCTTCCCGGTCAACGGCGAGCGCATCCGCCTGTCGGACATCCGCCTGCCCATGTTCGTGGTGGGCACCGAGGCCGACCACGTGGCGCCGTGGAAGTCGGTCTACAAGGTCGACAACCTGGTGCGCAGCGACGACCTGACGTTCCTGCTCACGGCCGGCGGCCACAACGCGGGCATCGTGTGCGGGCCGGTGCATCCCAAGCGCCACTACCGCATGCACACGCGCCGGCTGGTCGACCCCCACCTCGCACCCGAAGACTGGATGGAGGCGGCGCCCAGGCACGACGGCTCGTGGTGGCCGGCGTGGCAAGGCTGGCTGGCGTCGCACTCGGGCAGCCGAATTGCGCCGCCGCCAATGGGCGCACCGGGGCGCGGCTACGTTCCGATCGAGGCGGCCCCCGGGAGCTACGTGCGCCAGCGCTGAACGCCGCGCGGCACGCCCGGGCCGGGCTTGCCGGGCCGCGGGTGGCGACCGCCGGCGCCCGGCGCGGCCGCTACACGCTGCGCCGGTGCCGCTCGATGCAGGTGTCGAGCACCTCGCCGCCATCGCGCTGCCACCAGTTGGCGCGCGAGAAGATCTCCACCTCGCTGCAGCCGGCGTAGCCCGCCGCCTCGACCCAGCCGCGCAGGCGCGGCAGGTCGATGACGCCGTCGCCCATCATGCCGCGGTCTTCCAGCAGGTCGGTGGTGGGCACGAGCCAGTCGCAGACGTGAAAGGCCAGCAGGCGCCTGGCGCCGGCGCGTGCGATCTGCGCTTCCAGCTGGGGGTCCCACCACACGTGGTATGCGTCCACCGCGACACCGAGCGAGCCACTGCCGGCGGGGTCGAGCGCGTCGCACAGGTCCAGCGCCTGGGCCAGCGTGTTGATGCAGGCGCGGTCGGCGGCGTACATCGGGTGCAGCGGCTCGATGGCCAGCGGCATGCGCCGCGTGCGCGCCTCCTCCAGCAGCCAGGCGATGCCCTCGCCCACCTGGCTGCGGGCCAGCGCGATGTCGCGGTGGGCCGGCGTGCCGGCCAGCGCACCAGGCAGACCGCCCACCACCAGCACGAGGCAAGGCGCGTTCAGCGTGCAGGCTTCGTCAAGCGCCCGGCGGTTGTCGTCGCGCACCGACTGGCGCGAGGCGTCGTCGGTGTAGGTGAACATGCCGCCGCGGCAGTAGCCCGAAAGCTCGAGGCCGAGCGCCTTGACCTGCGCGGCTGTGGCGCCCAGGCCGGCGGCGGCCACCTGGTCGCGCCACGGCGCCACGGCGCGGATGCCACGCGCCGCACAGGCGTCCAGGATCTTGGGCAGAGGCCAGGGCTCGCCGCGCTGCCGGCGCACGGTGGCGGTGTTGATGCTGAGCCAGCGGTGGTCGGTGCTGAAGTCGCGCATGGGGGCTGGTGTCGTCGGCGGGTGTGATGAGAGGCCAGGGGTGGCATGCGGCGCGCGCGGCGCGGGCATCACCTCGTTGGCGTGCCTTGCGCCGGATCGCGCGGCGGGCACGATTCCGCGTGCTGTTCTGCGTGCTGTTCCGCGCGAGCCTCGGCTTCGCGCCGCAGTTGCCGCACGATGGCTGCGTTGTCCAGTTCACCGTCGCCGGCGGCCACCGCCGCGCGCAGCAGCCGGGCATGCGCATCGGTGAGGGGCAGCCGTTGGCCGGCTGAATGCGCGGCCTGCAGCATCAGCTCCACGTCCTTCAGGTGCTGGCGCACACGCGACTGAGGCGCGAAGTCGCCTTGCACCATGCGTTCGCCCTTGGCCAATGCGGCATCGCTGCGCGCCGGGGTGGCCAGCACGAGCTCGAGGAAGGTCGCCGGCGCGATGCCCAGCCGCTCGGCGAACACCAGCCCCTCGGCCAGTGCCGCGCGATTCAGCCCCAGCACGAGGTTGGTGGCCAGCTTGGCGCGCGCGCCCATGCCCGCGCCGCCGACGTGGATGCGGCGCGGCGACAGCGCCGCGAGCAGCGAGGTGCTCGCGTCGATGTCCTTTGCATCGCCGCCGAGCAGCATCGTCGCGCTGCCCTCGGTGATCTGCGCGCTGGAGCCCGACAGCGGCGCTTCGATGAACCGCACGCCCCGCGCGGCCAACCTCGCGGCCAGCAGCTCCAGCGCCGCGGGGTCGCCGGTGGAGGTGTCGACCACCGTGCGCCTGGCCGTGCCTTCCAGCAGGCCGCCGCTGCCCTCGATGACGTCGATCACGCCCGCGGTGTCGAACACCGCCAGCACCACCACTTCGCAGCGGTGCCCCAGCTCGGTGGCGCTCGCCACGGTCGTGCGTCTTGCCGGTGCGCCGGCCAGCCAGTTGGCCTTGGCCGCCGCGTCGCGGTCGCAGCCGAGCAGGCCGAATCCGGCTGCCTCGAGGCGCGCGGACAGCGCGGTACCGACCAGCCCCAGCCCGATGAGGCCCACGGGGCCGGCAAGGTCCACAGGGTGCGCACGGCCGGCGCGGCCTGCGAGGTCCACATGGCCCGGGGCCTTTGCGCCCGGTGGCGTGCCTTCGCTCATCGGGGCAACGAAGCCCCACCGCACACGGCGATGTCCTGCCCGGTGATCGCGGCGGCGTCAGGGCCGAGCAGGAAGGACACGAGAGCGGCCACCTCTGCCGGCCGGATCAGCCGCCCGATCGGCGGCAGCCGCGGCGCGCTGGAGCTGCGCGCCGGGTCGGCGAGCATCGGCGTGTCGGTGGCGGCCGGCGAGACGACGTTGACGGTGACGCCCGTGTGCACCACTTCGGCCGCCCAGCTGCGAGCCAGCGACAGCAGCGCCGCCTTGGTGGCCGCGTACTGGCTGCGCCCGGCCAGGCCGCGCCACACGCGGCTGCCGATGAATACCGCGCGGCCCCGGCCGGCGCGCACCATCGGCGGCAGCAGCAGGTCTGCCAGGAGCGTGGCGGTGTCGACATGCAGTTGCCACATGGCTGCGGCGTCCTCGGCATGGTCGCGCAGCGCACCCAGCGGCGCCGTGCGCAGCAGGCCTGCGGCATGCACCAGGGCCTGCAGCGGCGCAGCGTCGTGCAGGCGCGCAACCGCCTCGCGCGTGGCGATGTGGTCAGTGAGGTCGAGCCGGTGCGTCGTGAACCCCGGGTGCGCGAGCGTGGCCTCGGTCCGATCCAGCCCGTGCACCTGCCAGCCCTCTGACAGCAGGCGCGCCGCCACCGCGGCGCCGATGCCGGAGCTGCTGCCGGTGACGAGTGCGCGCCTGGGCGGATCGGCGTGGGGCGCCATCGGGCGGGCTTTCGGTACTTCGCGGGCTGGCGTGGACAGGTCGGGGGCAGTTCGTGGGCACCTCGTGGTGGAGCCGCGCGCATGCGCGAACGACCACCCGGCGGTCGCCCTCGGGCCGTCCCCGCCCGGCTACTCCACCGAAATCTTCTTCTCGGCGACGATCTTCGCGCTGGCGGCGATGTCGTCGGCCTGGAACCTGGCGAAGTCGGCGGGGCTTCCGCCCCCGGGCACCAGGCCGTCGGCGACGAGCTTGTCTGCCAGGTCGGCCGCGAGTGCCTTGTTCACCGCGGCGTTCAGCCGCGCCACGATGTCGCCGCTGGTCTTCGCCGGTGCCCACAGCCCGTACCAGCTGGCGCATTCGAAGCCGGGCAGGGTTTCGCTGGCGGTGGGCACGTCAGGAAGATTGGGCAGCCGCCTGGCCGAAGTGACCGCCACCACCCGGAGCTGGTGGTTGCGGTGGAACTGGACCGAGCCCAGCACCGGGTCAATGAAACCCTCGATCTGGCCGCCGATGAGGTCCTGGAAGGCGGGCGCGGTGCCCTTGTACGGAACGACCGTCACGCCGATGCCCGCGGCCTGCTCGAGCCGCGCCGTGCACAGGTGACCGGCCGAGCCGATGGAGCCGGTGGCGAAATTGAGCTTGCCCGGCTGGGCCTTGGCCGCAGCGACCAGACCCTTCAGGTCGGTGACGCCGACCTTGTTGCCGACAGCGATGGAAAGCGGCGCCTGCGCCACGAGGCTGATGGGCACGAAGTCGGTCTGCACCTTGTAGGGCACCGTCTTCATCGTCAGCGGTGCCGTGACGAAGGTGCTGGCGTTGAACAGCAGCGTGTAGCCATCGGCAGCCGCCTTGGCCACCGCGTCGCCGCCGATGGTGCCGTTGCCGCCGGGCTTGTTCTCGACGATGAAGGTCTGGCCGAACTGTTCCTGCAGGCGCTGCGCGAGCATGCGGCCCACCTTGTCCAGCGTGCCGCCGGGCGGGAACGGGATCACCATGCGTACGGTCTTGTCGGGCCAACCCTGGGCCGCTGCCGGCATCGGCGCCAACAGCCCCAACAGCGCGGGGAAGGTACAGCCGGCCGCGGTGGCGGCGGCGAGCAACGTGCGGCGGGCGGCAATCTTCGGCTCGGTCATGGTGGTCACAGAGTTGGGTGAGGTCATGGCACCCCGTGCAGCGCCAGCAGCGTCTTCATGCGTGCGACGGCGAGCTCGGGTTGTTCGATCAGCCCGGCGGCGTCGGCCAGGCGGAAGAGTTCGGCCAGGTGCGGCAGCGAGCGCGTGCTCTGCTGTCCGCCGACCATCACGAAGTGGTCCTGGTGGCCGTTCAGCCAGGCCATGAACACCACGCCGGTCTTGTAAAAGCGCGTGGGGGCCCGGAAGATGTGGCGCGACAGCGGCACCGTGGGCGCGAGGATCTCGTGGAAGCGCGCCGCGTGGCCAGCGGCCAGTGCCGCCAGCGCCGCGCTGGCGGCCGGCGCGATGGCGTCGAAGATGCCCAGCAGCGCGTCGCTCTGCCGCTGGCTCGGGTGCCCGCCGACGCCGTCGCCGGCGATCAGCTCGGCGTAGTTGAAGTCGTCGCCGGTGTACAT
>JAEUPD010000198.1 GCA_016788525.1 Rubrivivax sp. | reverse complement strand
GTCAGCGCGCTGGCCGTCGCTTCGAAGCCCGCCTGCGAGTAGGAGACAGGCAGCAGGCGCCTGGTCTCGGGGTTGAGCGTGGTGTCCCACAGCTGCACGGCGTTCATCTCGCCCAGCCCCTTGAAGCGGCTGATGCTCCAGGCTCCTTCGCGGCAGCCTTCCTTGCGCAGCTTGTCGAGGATCGCCGTCAGCTCGCCATCGTCGAGCGCGTAGAGCTTGGCCGAGGGCTTCCTGCCGCGTGCCGGCGCATCGACGCGATACAGCGGCGGCTTGGCGACGAACACATGGCCGCGCGCGATCAGCTGCGGGAAGTGGCGGAAGAACAGCGTCAGCAGCAGCACCTGGATGTGCGAGCCGTCGACATCGGCATCCGACAGGATGCACACCTTGCCGTAGCGCAGGCCGGTCAGGTCAGGTTCGTCGTGGGGTCCGTGCGGGTCGACACCGATCGCCACCGCGATGTCATGCACCTCGGTGTTGGCGAACAGCCGGTCGCGCTCCACCTCCCAGGTGTTGAGGACCTTGCCGCGCAGCGGCAGCACGGCCTGCGTCTCCTTGTCGCGGCCCATCTTGGCGCTGCCGCCGGCGCTGTCGCCCTCGACGAGGAAGACCTCGTTGAGCAGCAGGTCGCGGCTCTCGCAGTCGGTGAGCTTGCCGGGCAGCACGGCCACGCCGCTGCCCTTCCTCTTCTCCACTTTCTGTGCCGCGCGCTGGCGCGTCTGCGCCTGGCGGATGACGAGCTCGGCCAGCTTCCTGCCGACATCGACATGCTGGTTCAGCCACAGCTCGAGCGCCGGGCGCACGTAGTTGGAGACAAGCCGAAGCGTGTCGCGGCTGTTCAGCCGCTCCTTGATCTGGCCCTGGAACTGCGGGTCGAGTACCTTGGCGCTGAGCACGAAGCTGGCCCGGCTGAACACGTCCTCGGGCATCAGCTTCACGCCCTTGGGCAGCAGCGAGTGCAGGTCGATGAAGCCCTTCACCGCGGCGAAGAGCCCATCCTTCAACCCGCTTTCGTGTGTGCCGCCGGCCACCGTGGGGATGAGGTTGACGTAGCTCTCGCGCAGCAGGTTGCCTTCGTCGGTGAAGGCCACGCACCACGCGGCGCCCTCGCCCTCGGCAAAGTTCTCTGTTTCGTTGACGCCGGCGTACTGCTCACCTTCGAACAACGGAATCAGCGGGTCGGCGCCCAGGTTGTGCAGCAGGTAGTCGCGCAGGCCGCCCTTGTAGAGCCAGGTCTGCACCTCGGGCTCCTTCTGGCCGCTCTTCTCCTGCGTCAGCGTCACCGTCGCGCCCGGCATCAGCACGGCCTTGCTGCGCAGCAGGTGCACGAGGTCGTGGCGCGGCAACTCCACGCTGTCGAAGTACTTCGCATCGGGCCACACGCGCACCTGCGTGCCCTGCTTGCGTTCACCCGCGCCGGCCTTGCGCAGCGCCAGCTTCTCGGCCACGTCGCCGCCGGCAAAGGCCATCGTCGCCACCTGGCCCTCGCGCCACACGGTGACCTGCAAGCGTTTGGCCAGCGCGTTGGTGACGCTCACGCCCACGCCGTGCAGGCCGCCGCTGAAGCTGTAGGCGCCACCGGCGCCCTTCTCGAACTTGCCGCCGGCGTGCAGCCGTGTGTAGACGATCTCCAGCACCGAGACCTTTTCTTCCGGGTGCAGGCCGAAGGGGATGCCGCGGCCGTCGTCGTCGACGCTGACGCTGCCGTCGGCATGCAGCGTGACGCCGATGCGCTTGCCGTGGCCGGCCAGCGCCTCGTCGGCGGCGTTGTCGACGACTTCCTGAATGATGTGCAGCGGGTTGTCGGTGCGCGTGTACATGCCCGGTCGCTGCTTGACGGGCTCCAGACCCTTGAGCACGCGGATGGAGGCTTCGGCGTACTGGCCGCCGGGCGCGGCGGAAGCTGAGGGAGTTGAACGAGTGGTGGGCATGGCGGCGGCGATTCTAGGCAGCCGGTCCTGGCCAACCGCCCGGGCGCTGAAGCACCACCGGGACAGGCCGACCACGACGGCCAGTCAGGCAGCCTCACGCAGCCCGGTGCCTCGCTCGCGACACGGCACGCTGTCTCGCGATGCCGAGTTGCCGGGCAACGCAGCGCTGTCATCCGCCGAAGTGCCCGCGCGGCATGCTGCCGCGGGGTGCAACGCTATGTCGGCTTCCGGGGAAGCCGAAGCGTCGCCCGCAACCCACCCTCGTCGCGATTGGCCAGCAACAGCTGGCCACCGTGGTACACCGCTGCATCGCGCGCGATCGCCAGCCCCAGGCCCACCCCGCCAGTATCGAGGGCGCGCGCGGCGTCGAGTCGCGTATACGGTTCCATGACGCGAGCCAGGTCCGCCGGCGCTATGCCAGGGCCATCGTCCTCGACCAAGATGTCCAGGCGATCGGGCACGGCGTCGAGCGCCACCATCACGCGGCTGCCATGCGCCACCGCGTTGTCGATGAGGTTCGACACCGCTCGCCGCAGCAGCGAGAGCTTCCCGACGAATGGCTCCAGGCCGCATGCAGCGTGCTGCCGCTCGAGAAGATGCACCGGACGCCCCAGCGACCGCTCGTCCTCGGCCAGGCTCGACAGCAGTGCCTCCATGTCGATGGCCTGCGGCGTTTCGGTGTCCTCCAGCCCGCGCAGGTAGGCGAGAACGCTGTTGACCATGCCCTGCATCGCGTCGATGTCCGCGTTGAGCCTGGCCTGCAACGCCGGGTCGTCGATCAGCTCGGCCCGAAGGCGCATGCGGGTCAGCGGCGTGCGCAGGTCGTGCGACACCGCGGCCAGGGCCCGGCCGCGCTCGGCCACGAGCTGCCGGATGCGCTGCTGCATGAAGTTGAACGCACCCGCTGCGCTTCGCACCTCGACCGGTCCCTCGTCGGGCAGCGCCGACGCGTTCAGGTCCTGCGCGAAGGCGTGGGCGGCGTCGGCCAGTTGCTTGAGCGGGCGCGTTGTCCAGCGAATGGCAACCAGCGCCACCAGCAGCACGATCCCAAGCGTCAGCGACACATGCCAGATGAAGCGCGTCGGCAGGGAATCGAAGGCTGTCGTGCCAGCGTGCAGTTGGCCGGCCGCCATCAGCGCCGAACGTGCCCGCAGATGCAGCAGCAGGCTGGCGGCCTGGGCCATCAGCAGCCCCAGCACCAGGATCAGGACGATCCGCCCGGAAAGCGATCGCGGCAGCAGCCGATCCAGCCTCAGTCGCATTCGGCCCGTCCTTCCACCGTGGCCGCCAGCACGTAGCCCTCGCCGCGCACGGTCTTGATCAGCCGGGCTTCGCGGCCGTCGTCGTGCAGCCGCTGACGCAGCCGGCTCACCTGCACATCGATCGCGCGATCGTACGGCTCGGCGTCGCGGCCATGGATCAGCTCGACCAGCTGCTCGCGATTGAGCACCCGGTTCGGGTGGTCGAGCAGGATGCGAAGCAAACGGAACTCGGCGCCGGACAAAGGCGTCGCCACTCCCGCCGGGCTCGTGAGCACACGAATGGCGGTGTCGAGCTTCCAGCCGGCGAAGAGCAGGCAACGCTGGGCGTCGGGCTTCAGGTTGGGCGGCAGCGCCCGCGTTCGGCGCAGGATGCCCTTGATGCGCGCCAGCAACTCGCGCGGGCTGAAGGGCTTGACCAGGTAGTCGTCGGCACCCATCTCGATGCCGACGATGCGGTCGGCTTCCTCGCCGCGGGCGGTGAGCATCAGCACGGGCAGGTTGGACTTCGCGCGCAGGTCGCGGCACAGCGCCAGCCCGTCGGCATCGGGCAGCATCAAGTCGAGCACCACGAGGTCGATCGCGTGCCGGCCCAGCATCTGGGCCATCTCCCGGCCGTTGCCCGCAGGGACGGCGTCGCACCCGTTGCGCTTCAGGTAGTCGACCAGCAGCTGCCGGATCTCGGGGTCGTCGTCGACGATGAGGATGCGGTCCGTGGCGTTCATGGCCAGAGGTTCTCCGAGCGAGAGGCCTGGCGGCGAGCGGGTCTTGTATCGCAGTGTTGCATGCGGCCTGCCTGCAAGGTGGAGATGCAATTCGATCGACTTCGACCATCGGCCGAACTGCAGCGACGAGGTGCAATGCGCAAGCCGCCCCCGGCGCCACCGACGCCGAGCGCTGCAGGGTGCATGATTTCGCCAAGGCCATCGGGCACGACGAAGAGCGCAACCTCCACAAGAACCGCCAACGAGTCCCCGACAATGAAACCACCGCCGATCGACCGCCACCACCCTACGATGGACACCGACCTCGCCACCGCCATTGCCGTCACCCGGCACAGCCGCGGCAGGGCCATGGCCTTGCTCGGCCGGTGGTCGGCAGCCGCGGCTGTGGTGCTCGCGGCCTGCGCCGCCGCGCCCTTGCCGGCAGGCTTCACGCACGCCGGCAGCTTCCAGCAGATGATGCACAGTGGTGAGGTCGGTGGCAGGGTCACCCTGGCCGCCCTCGCCACGCCGCCCGGCACTTGGGGCGTGGGTGCCACTGCGGGCCTGAAAGGCGAGCTGCTGGTGGCCGACGGGCGCATGCTGGTCTCTCCCGGCACTGCGGCCGATGGAGCCGTGCGCGCACCTCTGCCGGGCGAGCAGGCGGTGCTCTATGCCGCAGCCACGGTGAAGGGCTGGGCCGAGGCAGCCGTGCCGGCCGACATGGACCAGGCCGCCTTCGAAGCCTTCGTCGCCGACCAGGCCCGCCAGCGTGGCATCGACCTGGCGCAACCCTTCGTCTTCCAGGTGCAAGGTTCGTATCCGCAATTGCGCTGGCACGTGGTCACCGGCGAGAAGCCTGCGGCCGTCGGGCAGGGGGGCAGCCACGGCGGGCATGGCGCCCAGGTTGGCCACGCCAACGCCGCCACCGGCATGAAGGTGTTCCACAACCCGGGCCGCAGCGGTCTGCTGGTGGGCATCTACAGCGGCGCAGCCCTGGAAGGCGTGGTGTCGCATCCGGGCGAGCGCTTCCACGTGCACTATGCGTCGGCCGACCTGGGCGTGTCGGGACATGTCGATGCCTATGCCGTGGCCCGCGGCGCCACCCTCAAGCTGCAAATTCGATGAAGCGCCTTGCCCGGATCCTGATGCTTGGCGCGGCCTGCGGGCTCTCGGCCCTGGCCCCGCCCGCTCGCGCCGTGGATATCCGCTTCGCGCCGGTTGCCGAAGGGGTCTACGCCTTCATCGGCGAGACCGGGCCACGGTCGCCGGCCAACGAGGGCCTGAACGCCAACCTCGGCCTTGTCGTCACGCCCGCGGGCGCCGTGCTGATCGACAGCGGCGCCACGCTGCAAGGTGCCCGGCAGATCCAGGAGGCGATCCGCCGCGTGACCCCCCAACCGGTGCGCTGGGTCATCAACACCGGCGGGCAGGACCACCGCTGGCTGGGCAACGGCCATTTCGCTGCGCAGGGCGCCGAACTGATCGGCCATGCCGCCGGCGAAGCCGACATGCGCAATCGCGGCAACGACCAGCTCGAGGGCCTGCGCGCCGCGCTGGGCCCGAAGGCCGACGGCACCGTTCCGATGCTGCCCGGCCGCTGGCTGAAGGCACCCGACGAACGATTGGACCTGGGCGGCGTGACGTTCGAGTTCAAGCACCGGGGCGGGGCTCACACCCCTGGCGACATGCTGGTCTGGCTGCCCCGGCAGCGCGTGCTGTTCAGCGGCGACGTGGTCTACGTCGACCGGCTGCTGGGCGTGATCCCCGTGAGCCGGACGCGGCCCTGGCTGGCGACGTTCGCCGAGATCGAGCGCCTCGCACCGACTCGCATCGTTCCGGGGCACGGCCGCGTGACCGACCTCACCACCGCCCAGGCGGACACGCGCGACTACCTGCGCGCGCTGCGCGACCACATGAGGAAACCCGTCGATGAGGGCACCGACATGAGTGCGGCCGTCAAGTCCTTCGACTCCAGGCCCTTCATGCGGCTTGCCAACGCCGCCGAGCTGATGCCGGGCAACGCGAGCCGCGTCTACCTGGAGATGGAGCGGGAATGACCGCCTGGGCCCGGCGCGGAGGCCGGCGCCAGCGGCGGGGCGTGGATGCCAACCCGCTTGAACCGGCCGGCCATGCCGTCGTGATGCCTGGCGTTCGTGGTCAGGCCGCGCCGGCGATCGACAGGCGCCCGGCAAGCGGCACTCCCCGCAACAGCGACATCGCGTTCGGGCTGTGCGCCTCGGCCTGACGGCGCAGTTGCTCGTACTGCTCGGCCGTGCCATCACCGTCGACGCGCACCGTGTACTCGATCGCCGTCATCGGCACCGGCGCACCCTTGCGCGCATCGAGGAAGCCGGCCAGGTCCAGCGTTGAACGCACCTCGATCTCCAACCTCGAGAGCTGGACTCCCATCACCGTGGCGCCCACCGCGAACCCGACCATGAGGCAGGCGCCGAGCCCGGACAGCAAGACCTCCTGCGGATTGGGTGCATGGTTGGCGCCGCCGAGCTGGCGCGGTTCGTCGATCATCCAGCTGAAGTCGCGGCTGACCCGGTGCGCGCCCACCGTCATCGGCATGGTGCTGACCTGGGCACGCGTGCCCGAGAGCCAGCGCACGGCGACGCCGTAACTGGCGATGCCCTGCTTCGGATCGTCGCGGATCTCGTGGGCCAGCTCCGAGAGGCCGGCGGCGGGAATGCCGTTGCGCATGGGTGTTCCTTCGATGTGTGCCGGATTCAGGCCGCGGGCAGCGCGGCGAGCGCGGCGTCGAGGTCGGCGATCAGGTCGTCCGGATGCTCGATGCCCACCGACAGGCGCACGCAGCCCGGCTCGATGCCCAGCCGGGCGCGCTGCTCGGCGGTGAATGCGGCGTGCGAGGTGTTGAACGGCAGGCTGATCAGGGTTTCGACGCCGCCCAGGCTGGTTGCCTCGCGCATCAGGTGCAGGCGCCGCAG
Organism: Rubrivivax sp.; assembly: GCA_016788525.1. Taxonomy (GTDB): domain Bacteria; phylum Pseudomonadota; class Gammaproteobacteria; order Burkholderiales; family Burkholderiaceae_C; genus Rubrivivax. The sequence continues at coordinate 4,131 of JAEUPD010000198.1, read as the reverse complement.
CAGGGCCAGCGCCTGCGCATCGCTGGCGACGTCGAAGCTCACCATGCCGCCGGTGTTGCGCAGCACGCGCCGCGCGAGCGCATGGTCCGGGTGCGAAGGCAGGCCGGGGTAGATCGTCCGGCGCACGCGCGGATGGCCCGACAGGAAGCGCGCCACCTTCAGCGCGCCTTCCTCGTGCGCACGCATGCGCAGCGCCAGCGTCTTGAGCCCGCGCTCGAGCAGGAAACACGCATGCGGGTCCAGGCAGCCGCCGAAGGCCAGCAGGCGCGGCCAGACCATGTCCAGCAGCTTGCGGCTGCCCAGCGCCACGCCGGCGACCAGGTCGCTGTGGCCGTTGAGGTACTTGGTGCAGGAGTGCACGACCATGTCGGCACCGAGTTCGAGCGGCCGGCAACCGATCGGCGTGACGAAGGTCGCGTCGATCATCAGCCTCACCCCGCTGCCCCGGGCCACTTCGGCCAGCGCGGCGATGTCCACCACCTTCAGCAGCGGATTGGTCATCGCCTCGAAGTACAGCAGCATCGTGTTCGGCCTGATCGCCGCCTGGATCGCGGCGATGTCGCGCGGGCTGGCATAGCTGACCGTGAAGCCGAGCGAGGGCAGTTCGTGGTGGAACAGGTTGTAGGTGCCGCCGTAGAGCTCGTCGGAGGCGACAATGTGCGCGCCCTTGTCCACCAGCGCGAGCACCGAAGCCGAGATCGCGGCCATGCCGCTGGCGAACACCAGCGCCGACTCGGCCCCCTCCAGCGCCGCCAGCTTCTCCTGCACCGCCCACTGGCTGGGGTTGCCGTAGCGGGTGTAGATGAAGCGGTCGCGCGCATATCCCTCCTCGACCGCGCGGTACTGCTCCTGGCCGAGGATGAAGGTCGAGGTCTGGTAGATCGGCGTGCCGACCGCGCCGGTCAGCGGGTCGTCGAGGCTGCCCGAGTGCACGGCCCGGGTGGCCTCGTGCAGTGCGCGCAGTGGCGCGTCGTGCTCGTGACCGCTGCGCGACGGCCCGGGCTGGCGGCGGCGCGTCAGCTGATCCACCCAGCCGGCCCGGCCGACGCCGGTGGGCCCGACGCTCGGGTCGCCTTTGATCGTGTGGCTCATCGATGGGGTCGTCCTCGGCGCGGGTCAGGATGCGGCTGCATCGGCAACGTCCAGCGCCCGCCGGACATCCGCCAGCAGGTCATCGGCGTCCTCCAGGCCGGCCGAGAAGCGCACCAGGCCGTCGGAGATGCCGCTGGCGCGGCGCACCTCGGGCTCATAGGTGGCGTGAGTCATGCTGGCCGGGTGCTGGGCCAGGCTCTCGGCGTCACCGAGGCTGACAGCGCGCTGCACGAGTTCGAGCGCGTTCAGGAAGCGGCGGCCGGCCGCAACGCCACCCCTCAGCTCGAATGCCACCATGCCGCCGAATCGCCGCATCTGCTTGCACGCCAGGTCATGCTGCGCAAACCCCGGCTGCCCCGGGTAGTGGACAGCCTGCACGGCGCGGTGCCCGGCCAGCAGGCTGGCCACGGCCTGCGCGTTGTCGCAGTGCCGCTCCATGCGCAGGGGCAGCGTCTTCAACCCGCGCAGCACCAGGCCGGCATCGTGCGGCGAGAGCACGGCGCCGGTCATGTCCTTCAGTCCCTTCAGGCGGATCTGTTCGGCAAGCTCGCGCTCGGCGCACACGGCGACGCCGGCGGTCACGTCACCGTGACCGTTGAGGTACTTGGTTGCCGAGTGCACCACCACATGCGCGCCGAGCTCCAGCGGGCGCTGCAGGTAGGGCGTGCAGTAGGTGTTGTCGACCACCAGGCGCACGCCGCTGCGACGGCACAGCGCGGCGGCCCGCCTCAGGTCGACCAGGCGCATGTTCGGGTTGGCCGGCGACTCGCAATAGACGACGCGGGTGGCCGGGCCGATGGACGCTTCGAGCCTGGCGCTGTCGGCCATGTCGACGAAGCGTACGCGGATGCCGAACGCCGCCAGGCCATGCTGCAGGAACGCGTAGGTGCAGCCGTAGAGCGTCTGGTCGGCCACGATCTCGTCGCCCGGGCGCAGCAGGGTCCACAAGGTGGCGGTGATGGCACCCATGCCGGACGCGAAGGCGATCGCCTCGGTGCCGCCCTCCAGGTCGGCCACGCGCGTCTCGAGCAGCCGCAGGGTTGGATTCGCGATGCGCGAGTAGAAGTAGCCAGGGTCGTCGCCGGCAAAGCGCGCCGCGCCGGCCTCTGCACTCGGAAAGGTGAAGGTCGCGGTCTGGTAGATCGGCGGCGCCAGCGCACCCCCATGCGCCAGCGGGTCGTAGCCGCTGTGGATCGCACGCGTTGCAAAGCCGCGCCGGGAATCGGTTCGCATCCAGTTCTTCCGGAGGCGGTGATGACGGCGACGACCGGCACCTGCGCCTCGAGTGACAGCGGAAGTATCCCGACGCGATCGAAGCAGGTTTTGCTAAAGTCTGCCGCGCTTGCGCGTGCTTGATGGAAAGTTGTTCCAGGAACTGGAGGTTCTACGGGTGGCCTACGAGTCCGCACGCGACCTCGACCGGATCGACCGGCTGATCCTCGACGCGCTGCAAAAGAACGCCCGGCTGACGATGGCCGAACTCGCCGAGCAGGTCTCGCTGTCGCCGTCGCCCTGTTGGCGGCGCGTGCAGCTGCTCGAGCGCGGCGGCTTCATCGTCGGGTACCACGCCAGGCTGGACCGCCGCCGGCTCGGTCTCGGCGTACACGGGTTCGTCAACCTGCGCATGGAGAACCATGCGCCGCGGACCGCCGCAAGCTTCGAACGTCAGGTCGTCGCGCTGCCGGAAGTCATCGCGTGCCAGAACCTGTCAGGGCAGTACGACTACCAGCTGGAGGTCGTCGCCGCCGATCACGAGGCGTTCGCCAGGCTCGTGCGAGAGAAGATTCGCTCGCTGCCCGGGGTCAAGGACATCTACACGAGCTTCACGCTCAAGGAAGTCAAGACCGCAGCCGCGCTGCCTGTGGAGACCTGAATCAGGGGGACGCCCTGCCGCCGGACCCGTAACGCGACATCGCCAGATCGCCCACCTCGATCTCGGGCCTGCGACCCGAAACCAGATCGGCCACCACGCGCCCGGTGCCCGCGGCCATCGTCCAGCCTAGCGTGCCGTGGCCGGTGGCGACGAGCAGGTTGCCGTAGCGTGTGGGGCCGATGATCGGCGTGCCATCAGGCGTCATGGGTCGCAGGCCACACCAGAAGGTGGCCTTTGCAACGTCGCCGCCGGTGGGGAACAGGTCGGTGACGACGTGGTTCAGCGTCTCGCGGCGCGGCTCGCGCAGGGCCATGCTGTAGCCGGCGAGTTCTGCCGTGCCGCCCACGCGGATGCGGTCCCCGAGGCGCGTGACCGCCACCTTGTGCGTCTCGTCCATGATGGTCGACTCGGGCGCGCCCGCGGGGTCGGTGATGGGCACGGTGATCGAGTAGCCCTTCACCGGGTAGACAGGGATGCGGACGCCCAGCGCCTTCAGCATCGGTGCGGAGTAGCTGCCCAGCGCCAGCACGTAGTGGTCTGCACGCACCTGGCCGGCGCTCGTGTGCACGCATTCGATGCGGCCGCCGGCGGCATCGATGCGCTCGATCGTCGTGCCGAAGCGGAATGCCACGCCCTGCGCCTGGGCCAGCTCGCACAGCCGGTTGGTGAACTTGAAGCAGTCGCCGGTCTCGTCGCCGGGCAGGCGCAAGGCGCCGACGAACTTGTGCTGCGTGAGCTTCAATGCAGGCTCGACGCGGCAGAAGCCCTCGCGGTCGAGCACTTCGAAGGGCACGCCGTATTGCTTCAACACCTCGACATCGCCGCCGATGCCGTCCAGCTGCTTCTGCGTGCGAAAGAGCTGCAGCGTGCCCTGCGCGCGCTCGTCGTAGGCGATGCCGGTCTCGGCGCGCAGTTGCTTCAGGCAATCGCGGCTGTACTCGGCAATCGGCACCATGCGGCTCTTGTTGACCGCATAGGCTTTCGCCGTGCAGTTGGCCAGCATCGCCAGGCCCCAGCGCCACATCGCGGGGTCCAGCAGCGGCCAGATGACCAGCGGGCTGTGCGTCATCAGCATCCACTTGATGGCCTTCACCGGCACGCCGGGGCCGGCCCACGGCGCACTGTAGCCCGGGCTCACCTCTCCGGCGTTGGCGTAGCTGGTCTCC
>JAEUPD010000193.1 GCA_016788525.1 Rubrivivax sp. | reverse complement strand
TCGCGGATGGCCTCGCAGGGGTGGCAGTACTCGTTGATGAGCCCGTCCACGCTCCACGTGAGGTTGTATTTCAGCGAGTTGGTCGGGAACGCCGGCAGCGCGCCGACGCGCATCTTCACGTCGTGCAGCGTGTCGAAGCTCTTGGTCAGGTGGTGCGCGACGATGCCGATGAAGCCCGGCGCCAGGCCGCACTGCGGCATGAAGGCGGTGCCGGCGCCCTCGGCCAGCTGCTTGATGGCGCGCGTGGCCGCCACGTCCTCGGTGAGGTCGAAGTAGTGGCAACGCGCGTCGCGCGCCACGCTGGCGGCCAGCGTGGCCAGGTGGTACGGCAACGCATTCAGCACCGCGTCGTGCCCCAAAAGCGCCTGGCGCAGTGCGCCACTGTCGCTGGTGTCGATGACCCGGGTGGCAGCGGCGCTGTCGCCGTCACCGGCCAGCAGTGCCAGCGCCTGGTCGCTGCGGTCCAACACGGTGACGTGGTAGTCGCCGCTGCGGTGCAGAAGGCGGGCAATGGTCTGGCCGATGTGGCCAGCGCCGAGCAGCGCGATGCGCATGGGAGGCTCCTTCGGTGGAGCCCGGATGCTAGGGAGGGCGGTAGTCGAATGAAACCATCAATCCGTCGAATCGCCGCGCGATTCCGACAGAATGACGTTCGTGTTCATCGATTCCGCCAGTGTCATCGCGCGATGGTGTCGCGCACGAAGTCGGCGCCCTGGAGTCTGCGCGGCGGAGAGCCTTCCGAGACGCGGCCCGCTAGGAGTCTGCGTCTGGCGCGCGGCGCCTGAACTCGCCCGCGGCAAGCATCGCCCGAAGCACGCGGGCTTCGGCACGCCGCGCCCGCGTGGCCGCTTTGCGGTAGGCCTCTTCGGCCTCGGCGCGCATGGCGACGGCGCGCTTGACGGCGGCGCGCAGCCTGGTCTTCGTGTAGGTGCTCTCGGTGCCGATGTAGACCGATCGGCGCAGCGGCGTGTCACCAAATCGCGGCAGCAGCACCGCCAGGCTGCAATCCCGGGCCCGGCCGCCGGCGCGTTCGCGGACGATGGGGCCGGAGATCCCCGGCGGCAGCCCGCTGGTCTTGTTGGCGCTGGGCCCGCTTTGCAGCGTGGTGGGGGCTTCCAGGGTACCGATGCGGCGGATCAACTCCTTGGTGGCGGCGGCCAGTGCGGCCTCGGCGCCGGTACCGTCGCTGCTGCCGTCGGAAAACAGCTTGGTGCCGCCATACCGCAACTGCCAGCCATGGGTGGCCCGGTGGTCGATGCGCTGGATGCACTGCGGCACCAGGTAGCGTTCGCCGGTGAAGATGGCCACGTCACGAAATCTCATGGGGATCCTGTCTCGAAGCGCCGGCGCCCGACCCGGATGGATCGACTTCGCTGGCGGCGCCTGAAATGACGCCTTCGACGCGACTTTGCCGGCAACTGCGCCCGCCGGGCAATCCGAGACCTTGGCTGCCCCGAGGTCGTCGCACAGTTTGGGCCGCGCCCGGGTGGCCGACAGGGAGGCCTGCGCAATGATCCTCGACGAACTCGACCGCCGACTGCTGGCGCTGCTGCAGGCCGATGCCCGCACGAGCGCCGCGCTGCTGGCGCGCAAGCTCGACGTGGCGCGCACCACCGTACTCGCCCGCCTGGCGAGGCTGCAACGCGAAGGGGTCATCGTCGGCTACACCGTTCGCCTGGCAGCCATGGAAGACGACCGTGGCGTCGAGGCCTACGTGGGCATCACCACCAGCCCGCGATCGGGTCGCGACGTCACGCTGCGCCTGACGGCGCTGCCCGAGTTGCGCCAACTGTGCTCGGTGAGCGGCGAGTTCGACTACCTGGCGCTGCTGCGCGCCGAAAGCACCGCCCGGCTCGACGCGCTGCTCGACGAGATTGGCGCCATCGAGGGCGTCACCAAGACGACAACCGCCGTTGTGTTGGCGCGACGAATCGACCGCACGGCTTGAACGCGCCGGCCCCTCAATCCTTAAGTTGGCCTGAAGCTCGGTCGGCGCTGAACGGCGCCGTGAGCCGCCCGCGACCCTGCCACGTGGCGCGTCATGTCGCGGCACGTCGGCGGCGGCATGCCCGCGGCGGCCATCGGAGCGCGCCCCCGGGTTCTCAGGCCGCCAGCGCGCGCCGCATCGCGCCGATGACCGCGTGGTAGTCGGGCTGGCCGAAGATCGCGCTGCCAGCGACGAAGGTGTCGGCGCCGGCATCCGCGACGCGCCGGATGTTCTCGACCTTGATGCCGCCGTCCACCTCGAGGCGGATGTCGCGGCCCGATCGGGCCCGCTCGTCGTCGATCAGGCGCCGCGCCTGAGCGACCTTGCGCAACGCCGAGTCGATGAAGCCCTGGCCGCCGAAGCCCGGGTTGACGCTCATCACCAGCACGAGGTCGACCTTGTCGATCACCCACTCCAGCACGTCCAGCGGCGCGGCCGGGTTGAACACCAGCCCGGCCTGGCAGCCTTCGGCGCGGATCAACTGCAGCGTGCGGTCCACATGCGTGCTGGCGTCCGGATGGAAGCTGATGATGTCGGCACCTGCCTTGGCGAACGCGACGGCCAGCGCGTCGACCGGCCGCACCATCAGGTGCACGTCGATGGGCACCGTGCAGTGCTTGCGCAGCGCCTGGCAGACCATCGGGCCGAAGGTCAGGTTGGGCACGTAGTGGTTGTCCATCACGTCGAAGTGCAGCCAGTCGGCGCCGGCGGCGACCACGGCACGCACCTCGTCGCCCAGGCGCGAGAAATCCGCCGACAACAGACTCGGGGCGATGCGGTAGGTGCGCTCGTGGCTCATGCGGTGGATTCTAGAAACGGGCCCGTCGATGCCCCCCGGTGGCACCGGGGCATGGCGGCCCTGGTTCGCGGCCCGCACCGCCGGGCTGCCTAGAATGGGCCGATGCCTGCGCTGCCCAAGTCCACCACCGGCAGTGCCTCGCAGGCGCAGTTCAGCTGCGAGGTTCGCGTGCGCTACCTCGAAGACCAGTCGCAGCCGCCCGAGGGGCCGTTCGTCTTCGCCTACACGGTGACGATCCGCAATACCGGCACCGTGACGGCGCAACTGGTGGCGCGCCATTGGGTGATCACCAACGCCTCCGGCCAGGTCGAAGAAGTTCGCGGCCTTGCGGTGGTGGGGCACCAGCCGGTGCTCAAGCCGGGCGAGCAGTTCGAATACACGAGCGGCACGCGCCTGGACACCCCGCACGGCCAGATGCGCGGCACCTACTTCTGCATGACCGAGGACGCCTGGCCCTTCGAGGCCAAGGTGCCGGAGTTCCAGCTCGTCTACCCCGGGCTGCTGCAGTAGCACGCCGGCCGGGTTGAGCCCGCGGCGGTGACAGGCGCAGGGCGGCGCGGGAGCGTCCCCTCAGGCTGCCCGCACCGAGGGCGATTCAGCGACGGGTCAGGGCCGATCGGCCGGTGGGCGGCGCGGCGGTGCGTCTTCGTCGTGCCCGGCCCCAGCGTCGCCGCGGCGCCTGCCGGCCATCGTCCAGGCGACGATGCCCACGAGCAGCGCCAGCGCCAGCAGCGCCTCGGCGATCAGCAACCACATGGGGCCTGCCGACGGGCTGCCGCCCCGGCCGCGCTCACCGCCGCAGGCGGCTGATGGCGCGCACGTTGCTGGGCCCCTGCCCCGCCGCGTGCGACGCCGCAGCGCCCGGCCGCACGCGCGCCGCCTTGGCCTCGGCCAAGGCCACGCCCACGCGCTCGATGGTCTGCTCGATCGACTCGCCGGCGTGCCGCTCGGCCACCCCCGCCGACAACGTGACCGACAGCGCGTGCGGCCCGTGCACGATGCGCAGTGCGGCCACGCGCTGCTGCAGCCGCTCGATGCCGCCGCGCACGAGCGCCGCGCGCGTGTCCGGCAGCATCAGCATGAACTCCTCGCCGCCCCAGCGAGCCAGCACGTCGGACGAACGCACATGCTGCAGCGCCTCCTGCGCCACCGCGCGCAGCACGGCGTCGCCCACGGCGTAGCCATGCGCATCGTTGATGGCGCCCAGCCGGTCGATGTCCAGCTTGGCCAGGCAGAAGGTCTGACCCGAGCGCGTGCAGCGCTGGTGCTCGTGCTCGATCAGCTCCTGCATGTGGCGGCGGTTGATGAGGCCGGTAAGCTCGTCGCGCGTCACGAGCTCGCGGATCTGCGCCAGCGCATCGGCCAGCTCGTGCCGCCGCCGGCGCAGCCGCTCGCGCATGCGCGACAGGCGCGCCGCCAGCATGGCCACGGTCGGCCCCATCGTGGCCACCATCAGGAAGTGGCCGAACTCGACCGCCGGCGGGTAGCGCGCCGGGTCCCACAGGCACATCGCGGCCGACGTCAGCGTGAACAGCACCACCGCGTAGGCGGCCACCCACAGCATGTGCCGCGGCGTGACCACGAACATGCCGAACATCAGGATGACCATGAAGATCGGAAACACCGCGCCGCGCGCCGGGCCGAGCATGGTGTAGGCCATGGCCGCGCAGGTCAGCGAGAACACCATCTGCGGCACCGTCAGTGACGGGTCCTCGAAACGCCGCGAACGGCCGCTGCGGATGAGCGCGAACAGCGCCCCCATGCCCAGCAGCGCGAAGATCGTCCACAGGGCCACCGGCAGGGCCGGCGCGACACCGGTGGAGACGAAGTACTGCATCACCAGCACGCCCACGCCGACCATCGCCATCGCCAGCGCGCATTGCGCCAGGCGGATGCGCTGCACCGGCTCCTCGGTGAACAGCAGGCTGCGCAGGCGCTGCATCATGCCGGGCGCCGCGACGGGTGCGTTCATGCTGCATTGCAGCGGCTGCACGAGGCATGACCGCCGCAGTAGATCGGGGGGTGCAAGCGTAGCACCGCTGGCGCCGGGCCGGCCCATGCGCCAGATCAGCGCGCGCCCCGCAGGTGCGCGAGCGGCAGCGCCGCGCCGGCCTTCACCTCGCCCAGCGAGAAGCTGGTGTGCAGGTCCTTCACGTAGGGCAGCTTGAACAGCGTGCCCATGCTCCAGCGCGAGAACGCATCGAGGTCGCGCGCCACCACGTGCAACTCGAAGGTGCCCGCGCCGCTGATGTAGTGGCAGGCGATGACCTCGGGCAGCGCGCGGATGGCGTCTTCGAGCGCCTGCGTCGCCTCGGCGTTGTTGCGCTCGGCATCGACGCGCACGAAGGCCAGCACCCCCAGGCCGATCTTGCGCCGGTCGATCTCGGCGCGGTAGCCGGTGATGAAGCCTTGCTCCTCCAGCCAGCGCACGCGTCGCCAGGTGGGTGCTGCCGACAGGCCGATGCGCGCGGCCAGCTCGGCGTTGGTCAGCCTCGCGTCGCGCTGCAGCTCGCCGAGGATGGCGACGTCATAGCGGTCAAGCGCCGCACCATGCGCCTCCGGTTCGTCAAAGGGCGCCGGCGGCGCGGCCGGCGCACTGCGCCCGGCCGGCCGGGTTTTCCCGGAAGCCGGCGCTTTCAGCATGTTCTTGGCCATATGTCGAGATCCGAGGAAAGATCGTTGCCGCAAGCATGCCGAAACCGGCATCGAAAGAAAAGACACGCCGCGCGGCCCACCCATAAACTGCCGACCCGCCGGCCGCGCGCTGGAGCGCACCCCGCCGGCTTTCCGCCCGCCCCTCATCACCCCGCCCGCGCCACACGGCGCACTGGAGTCGCCGCCGATGAACGCCCCGCTGCCCGAGTCCGTCCGCAAGGCGCTCGAGACCGCGTCCCTCGACGACAAGTACAGCCTGGCCGAAGGCCGCGCCTTCATGAGCGGCATCCAGGCCCTGGTGCGCCTGCCGATGCT
>JAEUPD010000191.1 GCA_016788525.1 Rubrivivax sp. | reverse complement strand
GAAGTCGCGCTTGAAGTGGCGGATGGTGTACATGTCCAGCAGGCCCTGCGTGGGGTGCGCATGGCGGCCGTCGCCGGCGTTCACCACGTGCACGTGCGGCGCCACGTGCTGGGCGATGAGGTAGGGCGCGCCGCTCTCGGCGTGCCGCACGACGAACATGTCGGCGTGCATCGCCGACAGGTTGGCGATGGTGTCCAGCAGGCTCTCGCCCTTGGCCGTGCTGCTGCGGGCGATGTCGAGGTTGATGACATCGGCCGACAGCCGCTTGGCGGCAATCTCGAAGGTGGTGCGCGTGCGCGTGCTGTTCTCGAAGAACAGGTTGAACACGCTCTTGCCGCGCAACAGCGGCACCTTCTTCACTTCACGCTCGTTGACGCTCAGGAAGGTGCCCGCGGTGTCGAGGATCTGCGTCAGGACCTCCCTGGGCAGCCCCTCGATCGACAGCAGGTGGATCAGCTCGCCGTGGGCGTTGAGCTGCGGGTTGCGGCGCGAGGGCATCACGCGCGCTCCCTGACGCTGAACGAGTAGCGGCCCGCCTCGTCGCGCGCCAGCGTCAGCTTGTGCGCCGCCGGCAGCACCACGCGCGCGGCCGCGAACGCCGCCTCGATGGGCAGCTCGCGCCCGCCGCGATCGACGAGCACCGCCAGCGTCACGCTGGCCGGGCGGCCGAAGTCATACAGCTCGTTGATCACCGCGCGCACGGTGCGGCCGGTGTACAGCACGTCGTCGACGAGCACGATGTGACGGCCCGCGATCTCGAACGGCAGGCTGGTCGCGTCGCCGCGGGCCGCGAGCCCGCGCGCGCCGAAGTCGTCGCGATGCAGCATGCTGGAGATGACCCCCGGCGCGCCAGGCAGGCCCAGGTCGCGCTGCAGGCGCTCGGCCAGCCAGGCGCCGCCCGACCAGATGCCCACCAGCGCGGTCGGGGCCGCAGCCTCCCCGCCCGGCGGCACCAGAAGGCGCCGCACGCCTTCGCGCAACGCAGCGTACAGCGCCTCGGCGTCAAGCTGGAGCATCGTCATCGTGGGTGCCAGGGCGGAGGGTGGGTGCGGGCAGGGAACGCAGGAGCTGCTCGAGGATGATGGCCGCCGCCGCGGCATCGGGGTCTCGCGCGCCGGCGGCCAGTGCCTCGGTGGTGCTGTAGCGCTCGTCCACCTCGTGCACCGGCAGGCCGTAGCGGCCGTGCAGCTGGCGGCCGAAGGCGCGCGCGCGCCGCGTATTGTCGTGCGCCGCGCCGTCGGGGTGGGTGGGAACGCCGACCACCAGCGCATCGGGCCGGTGCTCGGCGATCAAGGCGGCGATCGCCGCCCAGCGCGCGTCGCCCGTCGCCGCCAGGGTCTTCAGCGGCGTGGCCGCCGCGAGCAATGTGTTGCCGCTGGCCACGCCGATGCGGCGGGTGCCGAAGTCAAAGGCCAGGAACGAAGCGGGCCGGCTCGTCGAGGCCGGCACGCGGCTCATGCGTGCCCCGCCTCCTGCGAGAGCATGCGCGGGTCGATGCCCAGCAGCGACAGCGCGCGGTCGTAGCGCTTGTCGGTGGGCGTGTCGAAGATCACCGCCGGATCGGCCCCCACCGTGAGCCAGCCGTTGCGGCCGATCTCGTCCTCGAGCTGGCCGGCCTCCCAGCCGCTGTAGCCCAGCGTGATCAGCACCTTCTTCGGGCCGGCGCCGTTGGACATGGCCTCCAGCACGTCCTTGCTGGTGGTCATTTCCAGGCCGCTGTCGGCGATGGCCAGCGTGGAGTTGTAGGGGCTGGCCCCTTCGTGCTGGCGTTCGTGCAGCACGAAGCCGCGCTCGGTCTGCACCGGACCGCCGAAGTACACCGGCTGCTCGGCCAGCGGCTCGGGTGGCGTGCTGAGATCCACCTTCTCGAACAGGTTCTTCAGCTTGATGTCGATCGGCTTGTTGATGACCAGGCCGAGCGCGCCTTTTTCGGTGTGCTCGCACAGGTAGACGACGGTGCCCTTGAACGTGTCGTCGGCCATGCCGGGCATGGCGATCAGAAACTGGTTCGTCAGATCGATGCGCGCACCCGGGGCCATGGGTTCATTCTAGACACGCGGCACACTTGCCAACCCATGACGTCCGCCCACGACCCTGCCCGCACCCAGGGGGTGAGCCGCCCGGCCGGCACGCCGGGCGGCGCCGGCGCGGGCGCAAGCGCCAAGGAGTTCGACGCCGCCCTCGTCTGGCTGCGCCGCGACCTGCGCGCCGACGATCACGCCGCCTTGCACCATGCGCTGCGCGGCGCGCGGCGGGTCTGGTGCGCCTTCGTCTTTGACCGCGCCATCCTCGACCCCTTGCCACGCGCGGACCGCCGGGTCGAATTCATCCGCGACAGTCTGGTGGGCGTCGATGCCGCGCTGCGCGCGCTGGCCGCCTCGCACGGCATCGAGGGCGTGGGGTTGCTGGTGCGCCACGGCCAGGCGCTCGACGAAATCCCGCGGCTGGCCCTCGAACTGCACGCCCAGGCCGTGTTCGCCAACCACGACGACGACCCTGCCGCCCGCGAACGCGACCGGCTGATGCATGGCCGGCTGGCCGCCGCCGGCGTGGCGCTGCGCCTGGGCAAGGACCAGGTCGTGTTCGAGCGCGACGAGGTGCTGACACTTTCCGGGCAGCCGTTCTCCGTGTTCACACCGTACAAGAACGCTTGGCTCAAGGCGCTGACGCCCTATCACCTGAAGGCCTACCCGGTGGCCCGCCACGCCGCGGCGCTGGCGCCGCCGCCTGCCGACGCCGCAGCCGGCGTGCCGGCGCTGGAGGCGCTGGGCTTTCAGCGCACCAACCTGCACGCGCTGAAGCTGCCCAGCGGCCCGGCGGGCGCCGACGAACTGCTGGCCGACTTCCTGCCGCGCATCGGCCACTACCACGATGCGCGCAACTACCCGGCGGTGAAGGGTCCGAGCTACCTCGGCACGCACCTGCGCTTCGGCACCATCTCCGTGCGCCGGCTGGCGCGCGAAGCACACGAGCGTGCGCACGGTGGCCCCGACGCCGCCGCGCGCCGGGGCGCCGACACGTGGCTCAACGAGCTGATCTGGCGCGACTTCTACCAGCAGATCCTCTACCACCATCCGCACGTCGTGCACCGCGCCTTCAAGGCCGAGTTCACCCACCTGCGCTGGGCCCATGGCCGGCTGGCCGACGAGCACTTCGCAGCCTGGTGCGAAGGCCGCACCGGCTACCCGCTGGTCGACGCGGCGATGCACCAGATCAACCACACCGGCTACATGCACAACCGGCTGCGCATGCTGGCCGCCAGCTTCCTCACCAAGGACCTCGGGCTGGACTGGCGGCGCGGCGAAGCCTATTTCGCGGTGCACCTGAACGACTTCGAGCTGGCCTCCAACAACGGCGGCTGGCAGTGGGCGGCCGGCACCGGCACCGACGCGCAGCCGTGGTTCCGCATCTTCAACCCGGTCACGCAGAGCCGGAAGTTCGACCCCGAGGGCCGCTTCATCCGCCGCTACCTGCCGCAGCTGGCCCGCCTGCCCGACGCGTTGATTCACGCGCCTTGGCTCGCTCGCCCGGTGGACCTCGAGGCCGCCGGCGTGCGCCTGGGCGTGGACTATCCAGTGCCCATCGTCGACCACACGCAGGCGCGCGAGCGCACCCTGCAGCGCTATGCCGCGGTGAAGGCCAAGAGCTGAGGGCGGCTGCGTTACGCCGCGGCGGCGAGCGCCGGGCTGGCCTCGAACCGCGCCAGGATCCCCGCCCAGCGCTGCGGCCACACGGCCAGGGCCGAATCGTCGCCGTCGAACACCGCGCGCAGGAAGGCCAGTGCCAGCACCCGCGTGGCCTCCTTGACCTGCGGGTTCAGCGCCACGCCGCCGGCGCCGGGACGGTCGGTGAAGATGCTGTGCGAGCCGCCCTCGAACACCGCCAGCCACTTGCGCGGACCGCGCGCGCTGCCGGTGGCGCGATAGACCGCCAGGCGGTCCTCGGCGCCGCTGTAGTACCCGGGAATGCGGATCACGTCCTCGGTGGCCGTGACGTGCAGGCTGGGCACCGCAATGCCCCCGAGGATGCGATGCGGGTCGCCCTCGCCGTAGAACGGCGGGGCGGACAGCACGATCGCCGCGCGCGCCCGCTCGTCGCGCAGCGCGATCGCACGGCCCTCACGCTGCACCTGGGCGCCCACCGACAGCAGCGTGGTGTTGGCGCCATAGCTGTGGCCGGCCAGCACGATGCGCTGTTCATCCAGCCGCGCGCCCAATTCGCCGGCCAGCAGCGTGTCCAGTGCGAAGCGCACATCGGCCACGCGAGCCAGCGCCTCGGCCTCGTGCGCGGCGCCCCACAGCCGGCCCACCAGCGCCAGCGGATTGCCCATCCACACCTGTCGGTCGCTGCCCACGTGCTGCGGGTGCAGGCAGGCGATGCCGTGCTCGGCCAGATGCTGGCCGAACCAGCGGTAGCGTTCGCGCGTGCTGCCGATGCCGTGCGAGAACAGCGCCAGCGGCACGGGCACCCCAGGGGCGGCGTGGCGTGGCAGGTACAGCCGCGCAGGCACCGGCCGGCCGCGCCGCGCGTCGACCCAGTCGAGATCCAGGGTATCGAAGCCCGCCGCCGCCGCGGCTCGCGCCGGCATCCATGCCGACGTTGCCGCCAGCGACGCCGCCACCCCGGCCAGCAGCGCGCGCCGCCTCACGCCGCCGCCTCCGGGCCCCGGTGCACCGCGGCGTATTGCCGGGGCTTCAGCCGCAACAGCCTTCTGAGCAGCGCGATGGCATCGTCCACGTAGGTGAACAGCACCGGGATCACCAGCAGGCTGAGGAAGGTGGAGGTGATGAGCCCGCCGATCACGACGATGGCCATCGGCGCACGAAAGCTCGGGTCCACGCCGATGCCCAGCGCGATCGGCGTCATGCCCGCGGCCATGGCGATGGTGGTCATGACGATCGGCCGGGCGCGCTTGTGGCAGGCGTCGAGCACGGCTTCCAGGCGGCCGAGGTGGTGATCGCGCCGCGCCATGATCACGTAGTCCACCAGCAGGATCGAGTTCTTGGTGGCGATGCCCATCAGCATGATCAGGCCGATCATGCTGGGCATCGAAAGCGCCGTGTGGGTGACGAACAGCGCCAGGAACGCGCCCGGAATCGACAGGATGAGCGCGCCGAGGATGGTGACCGGCTGCACGAAGTCCTTGAACAGCAGCACCAGCACGATGTAGATGCACAGCACGCCGGTGAGCATGGCCAGGCTGAAGCTCTGGAACAGCTCGGCCATCGCCTCGGCGTCGCCGATCTCGGTGACGATGATGCCGGGCGGCAGGTTCTTCAGCGTGGGCAGCGCCAGCGCGGCGTCCTTCACCGCGCCCAGCGGCTGCTGGTTCAGCTCGATCTCGAAATTGACGTTGCGCTGGCGGTTGTAGCGGTCGACCTCGGCCGGGCCGCTGTCGATGGCCAGTGTGGCCACGTTGCCAAGCGCCACCGGCCCGTTCCTGCCCGGCACCGGCAGCCGCTCCAGCAGCGCGAGGTCGGTGCGCGCGGCGGCTGGCAGCCGCACGACGATGGGCACCTGGCGCTGGCTGAGGTTGAGCTTGGGCAGGCTCTGGTCGAAGTCGCCGGCCGTGGCGATGCGCAGCGTGTCGGCGATGGCCGCCGAGGTGACGCCGAGGTCGGCGGCCTTGGCGAAGTCGGGCCGCACGATGAGCTCGGGGCGCACCAGGCTCGAACTGGAAGTGACGTTGCCGATGCCGGCAATCGTGCGCAGCTCGCGCTCGACCTTCGCCGAGTGTGCGGTGAGCGCCGCGCCGTCCTCGCCGGCCAGCACCAGCACGTACTTCTCGCTGCTCTGGCCGAAGCCGACCTTCACGCGCGCGCCGGGCAGCACGTCGAGCGCGCGGCGAAGGTCGCTTTCGACGTCCTGCTTGCTCACGCCCGGGCGGTCGCTGCGGTGCGTGAGCTTGATGGTCAGCGTGGCCTTGCGCACGTCGGGCAGGCCGCCGCCGGGCGTCCAGATGTCGGCCCCGGTGGCACCCCCACCCACCGTGGTGTAGACCAGCTGCACCTGCCGGTGGCCCTGCACGAGCCGGCGTGCCTGCTCGGCGGCGTCGAGGCTTTGCTGGTAGGTCGAGCCCGGCGGCAGGGTGAGCGTGACCTGCGTCTGGCCGAAGTCGTCGGGCGGGATGAAGCCCGTGGGCAGCAG
Source organism: Rubrivivax sp. (assembly GCA_016788525.1). GTDB lineage: Bacteria > Pseudomonadota > Gammaproteobacteria > Burkholderiales > Burkholderiaceae_C > Rubrivivax. The sequence goes on along the minus strand of JAEUPD010000191.1, from coordinate 12,312 downwards.
GCCCACCAGCCCGAAGCTGCCGGCGAAGAACACCGCGGTGGCGATCATCGTCACGATGCGGTGCTTCAGGCACCATGCCGCCCAGCGCAGGTAGATCTGCAGCCACTTCGGCTCGTGGTGCTCGCGCCGCGGCGGCCTTAGCACGTAGGCGGCCATCATCGGCGTGAGCATGCGCGCCACGACCAGCGAGAAGAACACCGCGATCGCCGCCGTCCAGCCGAACTGCACGAAGAACTTGCCCGGCACACCGGCCATGAACGCCGTGGGCAGGAACACCGCCACCAGCGTGAAGGTGGTGGCGATCACCGCCAGGCCGATCTCGTCGGCGGCCTCCATCGCCGCCTGGTAAGGCGTCTTGCCCATCCTCTGATGCCGAACGATGTTCTCGATCTCGACGATCGCGTCATCGACCAGGATGCCGACCACCAGCGACAGCGACAGCAGCGTGACGACGTTCAGCGAGAAGCCGAACAGGTAGTGCATGACGGCGAACGCCGGCAGCACCGACAGCGGCAGCGCGGTGGCCGCCACCAGCGTGGCGCGCCAGTCGCGCAGGAACAGCCACACCACGATCACCGCCAGCACCGCGCCCTCGATCAGCAGCATCATCGAACCGTGGAAGTTCTCCACCGTCGGCTCGACGAAGCTGAAGACCTCGGTGGTCTTCACGTCCGGGTGCTCGGCGCGCAGCCTGGCCAGCGCAGCCTGCACGCCGTCGGCAACGTCGGTCTCGCTGGCCCCGCGCGAGCGCACGATCTCGAAGCCCACCGCCGGCTGGCCATTGACCAGCGCGGCGCTGCGTCGTTCGGCGATGGTGTCGGCGACGCTGGCCACCTGGTCCAGGCGGACGCGGCGGCCGTCGGCGAGCGTGATCTCCAGCCGCGCCAGCTCCGCGGCGCTTTTCACCGTGCCGATCGTGCGCACGCTCTGCTCGATGCCGCCGATGTCGGCGCGCCCGCCGGGCGCCTCCTGCTGCATCGCGCGCAGCTGGCGCGAGATGTCGGCAGCACTGGCGTTCAGCGCCAGCAGGCGCGAAGGGTCGAGTTCGATGCGCACCTCGCGCGCCACGCCGCCCACGCGCGCCACCGAGCCGACGCCGCGCACCGCGAGCACGGCCTTGCTGACCTGGTTGTCGACGAACCAGCTCAGCGCCTCCTCGTCCATGCGGTCGCTGGCCACGGTATAGGTGAGCAGCGGCGTGCCGGCCAGGTCGAGCTTGCTGACCACCGGCTCGCGCAGCTCGGCGGGCAGGTCGGCGCGGATGCGCTGCACCGCGGCCCGGCTGTCGTCCAGCGCCTCCTGCGTGGGCTTTTCCAGCCGGAACTCCACCGTGATGCTGGCCACGCCGTCCTGCACCTTGGTGTAGATGTTCTTCACCCCCTGCAGCGAGGCGACGGCGTTCTCGATCTTGCGCGCCACTTCGGTTTCCAGCTGCGCCGGCGCGGCGCCGGGCAGGCTGGCGGTGACGATGATGGTGGGCAGGTCGATATCCGGGAACTGCTGCACCTTCATCGACTTGAACGCCAGCGCCCCCGTGAGCGTGAGCATCACGAACAGCATCAGCGACGGAATCGGATTGCGGATGCACCAGGCCGAGACGTTCATTTCTTCGTCCCTGCGGGCGTGGCGGCGGCGGTGGGGCTGGGCGGAGATGTCGCCGCCTCGACCACCCGCACCAGGTCGCCGTCGCCGAGGAAGCCGGCGCCCTGCGCCACCACCCGCGCCGCAGGGTCGAGGCCGCCGGTGATCTCGATGCGATCGCCCACGCGCCGGCCGACGTTCACCTTCACCTGCTGCACCTTGCTGTCGGTTCCGACACGGAACACGTAGCTGAAGCCTTCGCGCTGCAGCACCGCGGTTTGCGGCAGCGTCAGCGCCTGCACGTGGCCGGTCTCGAACTCGCCGCGCGCAAACATGCCGGCCTTCGCCGCACCGCTGCCAAGATCGACGAAGACCAGGCCGTTGCGCGTGGTCGCGTCGACCGTCGGTGCGACCATGCGCACGCGGCCGGTGGTGGCGGCCGCGCCCACCGGCGCGATGCGCACGTTGTGCCCCGGCTTGATCTGCGCCAGGTCGGCCGCGGCCACCTCGGCGCGCCACTCCAGCCGGCCCTGGCGGATCAGGCGGAACAGCTCCTGGCCGGGCTGCACCACCGCACCCACCGTGGCGCTGCGCGCGGAGATGATGCCGTGATCGGGCGCCAGCACCTGCGCCTGTTTCAGGCGGATCTGCTGCGCGGCCAGGGCGGCGCGCTGCGCCTCCAGGCGCGCCGCGGCCGTGCGCTCGGCAGTCAGCAGTTGCTGCGTCTGCTGGGCGCTGAGCACCCCGCTGGGCTGCAGGTCACGCGCGCGGTTCGCGTTGGCCGTGGCCTCGGCCAGCAGCGCCTCCGCTTCAGCCAGCGCCGCGCGCAGCTGCGCGAGGTCGGCCTCGGCCACCTCGGTGGCGAAGATCGCGAGCACCTGACCGCGCTTGACGACGTCGCCGACCTGCGCGCGCACTTCGGCGAGTCGCCACCCGGGGCTCTCGGCGCCAACGCTGGCTTCCTGCCACGCGAAGATCGAGCCGTTGGCGGCCACCACCTGCGGCCAGGCGGCCGGCGCCGGCGAGGTGACGGTCACGGTGAGCGCGGCCTTGGCCGCCACCGGGGCGGCCGGCTTCACGCTGGTGTCGGCGGCGCGGGTTGCCCCGGCACCGGCGGCGAGCAGGACGAGCACCGAGACCGCGGCCCCCTGCGCGGCAACGACACGGGCCAAAGGTACCGGGGGCCTCCCGGGGAGGCGAGTTGCGAGCTGGGGCATGACAGGGCACGGGGCCGGTCGGGCACCAACTCGTGGCCGGCGCTATCGGGCCCGCACGTGGGCTATCGCGGGGCCGCGAGTCTAGCGCCGCAGCGCCTGCGCATCGTCGCGGGGGCGACGAACCGTTGGATCACCGCCCTGGGGTACGTACTGGCGGGGCGCTGTGTGGCACCAACGGGGGGCGGGCCTGTCGCCGCCGCTCGTCAAGGACTGCTCAGAACAGCTCGACGTCGCTCTCGCGCGAGGAGTCCTCGAGCGCGCCGCCACGGACCAGCGTCTCGAAATCGGCGACGCGGTTGCGGCCGTTCTGCTTGGCCCAGTACAGCGCCTTGTCGGCGCGTTCGAAGGCACTGCTGGGTGTGTCGGCAGCCCGCAGCTGGCTGATGCCCACGCTCACCGTCACCTGCCCGACGCGCGGGAACGCGTACGCAGCCACCGTGGCGCGCAGGCGCTCGAAGACCGGGCCCGCATCGTCGGGTGCGCCGCAGCGCACCAGCACGACGAACTCCTCGCCACCGAAACGGAACAGGTGGTCGTAGAACCGGAAGCACGCCCGCAGCTGGCGCGACAGCAGCAGCAGCACCTCGTCACCGATCAGGTGCCCGTAGGTGTCGTTGACGCGCTTGAAGTGATCGATGTCGATGACGCCGAGGAAGGCGAACGACCCGAGCCCCCGCCGCCGGCCGCCGCTTTCGGCGCGGGCGACGCTGCCGTTGGCCGCTTCCACCGCCAGACGCAGGAAGCACTCATCGAAGGTCTTGCGGTTGAGCAGGCCGGTCAGCGTGTCTCGTTCGCTGTAGTCCAGCAGGCTCTGGAAGTTGCGGTAGATGCGCAGGATGCCCTGCACGGTGCGCTGCTGCTCGGCGGGCATCGGGCCACGCGTCTCGATCTCGAGCACGCCGGCCGCCTCATGCTCGGTGAGCACCGGGAACAGCTGCATGGCCAAGCCTTCGCGCTCCGACGCACGCTCGATGATCCGTTCCTCGCGCAGGCAGGCCAGCCGGTCGGGCCGCGAGTCGAACGCCGGCAGGTCGTCCAGCTCGGTCCACAGCGGGTCGGCCGCGGCGGTGGTGTCGTGCTCGCCGATGCGCGCGCGTGTCAGCCAGTGCTGGCGCTTCGCGTCGCCGACCACGCGATAGATGCCCAGTGACAGCGGGCGCAGCAATTCTCGCAGCGCGCTGACGAGGGTCACGTCGAGCAAGTCTCGGTCGCGGAAACCCGTCAGCTCGGCAAGATGTTCAACGACGAGGGTCATCGGCCGCCTGGCCTGGCGGCCAGGTCTTCGGGATGTTGTTCTTCTCCCTGCGCGAACGGAGATTCTGGCCGGCTCGCCGCGGCGGTGGCTAGACCAAGGTCTCGCCGTGTGCGTAGCGTGCCACGAGCGCCAGTAGTTCCTCTTCAGAATAGGGCTTGCCGAGGTAGTGGTCGACCCCCAGTTCCACAGCGTACTCGCGATGCTTCTGGGCGATGCGCGAGGTGATCATGATCACCGCCAGGTCCGCCAGCCGCTCGTCGGCACGGATATTGCGCACGAGGTCGAAGCCGTCCATGCGCGGCATCTCGATGTCCGACAGCACCACGACCGGCCGTTCCTCGGCCAGCCGCTCCAGGGCCTCCAGGCCGTCCTTGGCGGTGGTCACGCGGTAGCCCTCCCGCGTGAGCAGGCGCTGCGTGACGCGGCGCACCGTGAGCGAATCGTCCACCACCAGCACCAGCGGCGCGACGGCAGGCGCCGCCGGCCCGGCCTTCGGCCCGGCCGGGCGCTGCGGCTGCGTCATGCGCGAGCGGGCGCTGTCGGCATACACTGCGGCCAACGCCACCGGGTTGTAGATCAGCGCCACGGCACCCGAAGGCAGCAGCGTCACGCCCACCAGGCCGGGCAGACGCGCCAGCTGGGGGCCGACGTTCTTGACCACCACTTCCTGGTTGCCGACGACTTCGTCCACATGCACGGCGACGCGCTGCGCGGCGCTGCGAATGACCACCACCGACTGCGAACGCCCGCTCGTGTCGCCGCGCGTGCCGGCCTGCAGCAGCGCCGCCAGCCAGTAAAAACCGATGCGCTCGCCGTTGAAGTCCAGCGTGCCCGTCGCGTACGCCGCCTCGGTCTCGGCGCGCGGCAGGCGCTTGACCACCTCCACCAGGGTCGAGGGCACCGAGACCTGGAACTCGCCGCAGCGCAGGTTGACCACCTGGGTGACCGCAGTGGTCAACGGCAGCAGCAGGCGGAACCGCGTGCCCTGCCCCTTGGCGCTGGCCGTCTCGATGCGCCCGCCCATCGCGTTGACCTCGGCACGCACGACGTCCAGCCCCACGCCGCGCCCGGCCAGTTCGCTCACCGTCTCGGCCGTGGAGAACCCGGGGGCGAAGATCAGCTGCGCCAGTTCGGCGTCGCTCATCGCCTGGCCCGGCTCGATCAGGCCGCGCTCCTCGGCGCGCTCGCGGATGCGCGCGTAGTCGATGCCGCCGCCGTCGTCGCCGAATTCGACGGCCACTTCGTTGCCGGCCTGGGCCACCTGCACGACGATGCGGCCGGTGGGGTCTTTGCCGGCCGCGGTGCGCCGCGGCGCGCTTTCGATGCCGTGCACGACGCTGTTGCGCAGCAGGTGCTCGAAGGGCCCCGCCATGCGTTCCAGCACGCCACGGTCGAGTTCGATCGCACCCCCGACGATGTCCAGCCGCACCGCCTTGCCCGTCTCCTTGCCGGCCTGGCGCACGGTGCGGTACAGGCGGTCCGAGGCGCTTTCGAACTCCACCATGCGCGTGCGCAGCAGGTCGTCCTGCAACTCGCGCGTCAGGCGCGCCTGCGCCGCAAGCTCGTCTTCGGTGGACTGCAGCGTGCGTTGCACCGTGCGCTGCAGCGTGGCCACGTCGGCCACCGACTCGGCCATGAAACGGGTGAGTTCCTGCAGCCGCGTGAAGCGGTCCATCTCCAGCGGATCGAAGGTCTGCCCCGCTGATCGCGCCGTCTCCATGCGCGAGGCGATCTGCGTCTCGGCCTGCAGCTCGATGTCGCGCAGCTGGCGCCGCATGCGGTCCAGGCTGTCGGTCAGCTCGCCCAGCGAGCCGGCCAGCTGTTTCATCTCCCCGGCGATGCGTTCGCGCGTGATGCTCACCTCGCCGGCATGGCTGACCAGGCGGTCGAGCAGGCCGGAGCGCACGCGCACCGCGGCCGTGCCTGCCGTGGCCCGCTCCACCTGCGCGGCCAGCGCACCGGCCCCGGCGCGGAAGCGCTGCCAGTCAATCGGCACCGCTGCCGGCGCGCGGCGCGGCGTGTGCGTGGGGACCGTGGGCTCCTCGTCGAAGCCACGGTCGCGGCGCGCGGCCGGCACCGCGCCGGGCGCGGGTTCCCCCTCCGGCGCCGGCGCCGGCGGGTGAAGCACCGGCAGCTGCGCGGCCGGCAACGGCACCACGACGGGAGCCGCCGGTGGCACGGGAACCGGCGCCGGCACCGCGGGCGCGGTGGGTGCCCGCAGCGGCACCACCACCGCCGAGGCATGCGGCGCGGGGGTGGCCGCGGGCAGTGGCGTGATCGTCGGGAGCGCCGCCGGGGCCCCAGCGGCTGCGTCGTCGCTGCGCAGGGCTTCGAGCACCGCCGCCATGCGGTCGGAACGCATCAGCAGCGGCTCGACGTCGTCGGCCTGCACCGCTCCGCGCGCGGCCAGGCGCTCGATGGCCGCCTCCAGGCGGTGCGCCATTTCGCCCAGGCGCATCGCCCCGGCCAGGCGTGCCCCGCCCTTCAGGGTGTGCAGCGTGCGCATGCAGGCACCGGCGGCGTCGCGGTCGCCGGGGTGGTCGTGCCACTCGCGCAGCCGGCCCTGCAATTGCGGCAGCAGTTCGCCGGCCTCTTCGTCGAAGACCGGGAAGAGCTCCGCGTCGACCGCGTCTTCGGCGTCGATGTCCTCGTCGTCGTCGAAGGCGCCCAGACGCGAAGGCGGACCTGTCTCGGGCTCACCCAGCAGCGGCAGGAAGTCGGAGACCTCCACCGCCACGCCAGGCATCCCCCCGCCGGCGGCGCCGGCGTCAGGCAGGTGCTCGTGCTCGGCGAGCCGTTCCAGCAACTGCGGGGTGGCGGGTGGCAGGAAGCCCGCCGCGAACTGGTGCAGCAGCCGGCGGATTTCGTCGGCCGCATCGGCGAACAGGGCCGCTTCGCCGCGCCGGCCGCGGCCGGCGGCGTGAGAACGCGCCAGCGCGTGTTCCAGTGAACGCGCCAGCATCGACAGGGCGGTGTACCCCACTGTGCCCGAGTTGCCCGCCAGCGAATGGGCCAGCGCCACGCTGCTTTCCGGCACCGGGTGCCGCGACGCTTCCACGCCCCACTCCGCCAGCTCGGTGACCAGGCGCCGGGAGAGTTCGTCGGCTTCGTTCAGGAAGATGTTGAACAGCGGGATCGAGATGCGCAGCGGGCCGATCACCTTGACCTGCTCGTCGGCGGAGCCGGCGTCGTCGGCGGCGGCCGCCGGCGCGCGCGGGGGCAGCGGCTCGGTCGCGAACACCCGCTCGAGCTCGTCGGCATCGATGTCCAGCGCCTGCACGTCGCCGGCCGGCAGGTCCATCGGCATGGGCGCGCTGGGTGTCTCGAAGTCCACCTCGGGCAGCGCCGCAGGCACCTCGCCCGCTTCGTCCAGGCTGCCCAGGTCGAGGTCGAACGACTCGACTTCGGGCACGGGCAACGGGCTGGGCGGCGGGGTGGAAGGGGCGATGCGGATCGTCGGCTCGATGGGCCCTTGCGGCTCGCGCAGTTCGCCAAGCGACGCGACCTCGGGCAACTCGAAGTCCGGCAGCGAAGGCTCTCCCGCGATCGGGGCCGGTGCCACGGGCTCGTCCACGCCATGGGGCGGCCCGGCCGGCGGCGCCGGCTGGCGGGGCAAGGCGATGGTCGGCACCGGCACATCGAGCTGCGGCACCTTCGGTCGAGCCCGCAGTTCCAGGTCCGCCGCCTTCGGCAGGCCGGGCACCTGCTCAGCGAGCCCCTGGGCGTGCGTGCCACCGTCAGCCGGCACGGGCTCGGAGAGGTCCAGGGTGAAACCGAAGCCCGAGTCAGGCGCCACCTCGCGCGGTGGCAACGCGACGGTCTTGGGCAGGTCGGCAGCAGCGGCGCCCGGGGCGGGAGTCGTCCTGGCCGGCATCGCCACGGTCCGCGGCTCGACTGCGGCCTGCCCGTCGGGCAGCGCACGCTTGGGCAGCGCAATGGTGGTGGCCTCGTTGCCGGTGGGCTCGGGCACGCGCGGCAGGGTGATCGTCGGCACATGGGCTGCGCTGGCGCCCGGCAAGGGAATCGCGATGCGGCGCCCTTCCAGCCGCAGCGCCTCGGCCGCCGCGCTCACGGCAGACGCCCGGTGACCGTCGTCTCGCCGGGCGGCGATCGCCTGCACCCAGGCCCCGAGGTAGCCCAGCGCCTCCTGGGTGAATTCACGCAGTGGCCCGTCCAAGCGCGGGGCCTGTGCCAGGCGCGCGTTGTACAGCTGCTCGCAGGCCCACGCCGCCTCGCCAAACTCGCCCAGCCCGACCATGCGCGAGCTGCCCTTGAGGGTGTGAAACGCGCGCCGCACCGCCGTCATGTCGACGGTGCTCTCGGGGGCCTCGGCCAGGCGTTCGAGGGCGGCGGCAGCATCGGCAACGACCTCGCCCGCCTCCTCGATGAAGACGCCACGCATCTCGTCGTCTTCTTCCAGGCCCGTTCCGCCCGCTGCGCCTGCCGCGGTGGGCGCGCCCGGGCGCGGGGCCGGCACGGGCGCCGGTGGCGCAGGTGGCAGCGGTTCGCGTGCCGGCCTGGCCAAGCCGGCCAGGCTGCGCGCCAGGTCGGTGCGCACCGCCCGTCGTTGCGTGTCGTCGGTGACGCGGCGCAGCCGGTCCAGCGCGTCGCCGGCAATACGGGCCAGCCCCGGCTGTTCGGCGGTGAGCGCGCGCTGGGCCAGGCGCTCCAGTTGGCGCATGAGCTGCGTGCTGCCGGTCTCGGGGTCGAGCGCAGCCGAGCCGACCTGCCGCGCGTAGTCTTCCAGCGTCAATGGCGCAAAGCCACCCCCGGCGGGCAGCTCGCCCGCCAGCGTGAGGCCGCCCGCCTCGGTATCGCCCGCCTCGGCTTCGCCTGGCAGGTCGAGGAAGGCCGAGGGGCGTTCGGCCTGGCCCATGACGGCCGACAGGATGCCGGTGGTCGCGTCGAAGCGGAACAGCGACTTGGCCAGCGCAGGCTGCACGCTGAGCATGTCGATCAGGAAGCCCAGCGTGCCCAGGTTGTCGGCAACGCGATCGAAGGTCCCGGTTTCGCGTGCGCGCTGCGGGTCGACCTCGGTGTTGGCCAGCGCATCGACGTCGTCGCGCATGTGCAGCACGGCGGCCGAGGCCTGGTCCAGACCAAGCACCGACAGCACGCCGCGCATCGCCGACAGCTGCGCCGGCACCGGGATCAGCACCTGCCGTTCGGCCGGGTTGCGGAAGTACTGGTCGAGCTGCTTCTCGACTTCCGACAGCGAGGCGCGCAGTTCCTGCACCACGCTGCCCATGGTCTGGCGGTCGCTGACACGGCGGTACAGCTCCTCCATCCACGGCTCGAGCGCCTGCGCCTCGACGCCGATGCGCACGTCGTCGATGCGCTTGGCCAGACGCCGCACGCGCGCCGGCAGGTCGGGGTGGTCGAGCTCGCCGTCCTCGATGGTGGCGTCGATGTAGAGGATGGCGGTGGCCACCTCCATCGCCAGCGCGGGCGTGGGCACCTGGCCGGCGTTGGCCGCCGGGGCCACCGCGGCCTGCAGCGATGCGGCCAGCAGATCGCCCGAGCTGGTCAGCCGCGTGAGCGAGTCGCCGACCAGCGCGAACTGTTCGTTGAGCGACTGCGCCCGATGCAGGTCGCCCCCGGCGACGGCGGCCCAGTTGTCCTTCGCGGCGGCGACGCGCTTCTTGGCCAGCGCGATCAGCGCCGGGTCGAAGCGCCCCAGGCGCGGCGTCTCGTAGTCGATCTCGGCAGCGGCCTTCAGCCGCCAGGCCTGGCGAACGGCGCCCAGGCGCGGCGTCGGCGCACCCGCAGATTCCTTGGCGTGGGCGCAGAAGAAAAGCAAGTCCAGCGCCAGCCGCTCGCTCACCTCGTCCTGGCCGCGCACGGCCATGCGCAGCTGCGTCAGCAGCCGCGACGCCAGGCGCTTGGTGAACACGTCGGACACCAGCGCGCCAGCGGCCTGCGCCTCGTACACCGCGGCGGCCAGCTGCCACAGCGGGCGCGCCGCGCCACGCGCGCCGGCCCCTAGCCCGGCGCACAGGTCGCTCATGCGCTGCTGCGCCGCGGCGTCGGGCTGGCGCATCAGGCCCAGCGTCAGGCTCTCCATCGCTCCGCGCGCCTCGTCGTCGGCGGCGCGCGGCGCCGCGCTGCCGTCGTCGGGCAGGTCGCGCCACTGGAAGTCCATGCGCCACAGGTCGGCCGGGTGCACGCGATCAGCGCCGGCCAACTGCTGCGCCGCCCGGTACTGCGGGAACAGCATGACAGGCGAGACGGCCTTGCCCGCCAGCAGCCGCCCCAGGTAGTCGAGCACCGCGAAGGACAGGCGCTCCACCGTCTCCACCGCACCCATGTCCAGCAACTGCGGCCGCTGCGACAGGCGGCTGACCAGGCTCTCGCCGGCACGCAGCACGTCGGCCACCTCGGTGAGCCCCACCAGCTCCAGCGCACCGGCGCTCTGGTGGATGGCCATGCGCGCACCGCGCAACACCGCGGGGTCGACGGTGTCGACGTCGGAGCCGCCCACCGCCTCGGCGTCGCGCACATGGCGCCGCAAGGCCTTGTGCGCCACCTCGAGCGAGCGGCGCAATTCGTCATGCACCCAGGCCAGGGCGCTGAGGTCGTCGCCGGCACCGGCCGCAACGCCGCTCACTCGGTCATTCACGGCTCGTTCCCGTGGCCGCCTCGAGGCAGCCAAGTGACCGCCGCGGAACCGGCTTCGCCGGGCCGCTGGCGGTGTCCCCTGGGGGGAGGCGGCCGCAGGCCGCTTCGGGGGGAACCATCTACGCCACCTTGAACCGCGCCACCGACGCCTTCAGTTCGTCGGCGGTGCGCGCGAGTTCACGCACCATGGCCGCTGTCGAGCGCGTGCCCTCCGAGGTCTGCTCGGTCACCGCGAAGATGTGCTGGATGTTGGCCGCCACCTCGTTGGCGGATTCGGCCTCGCGCGAGGCGTTGGCCGAGATGCGCTCGATGAGGTCGGCGAGCTCGCGTGTCACGCGGTCGATGTCGCCGAGCGCGGCACCCGCGGCGTCGGACAGCCTGGCGCCCTCGACCACGCCCATCGTGCTGCGCTCCATGGCGGCCACGGCGTCCTGCGTGTCGGTCTGAATCGTGCGCACGATGGCGGCGATCTGCCGCGTCGCATCGCCCGAGCGTTCGGCCAGCCGCTGCACCTCCTCGGCCACCACCGAGAAGCCGCGGCCCGCTTCACCAGCACTCGCCGCTTGAATGGCGGCGTTCAAGGCCAGCACGTTGGTCTGCTCGGTGATGTCCGAGATCAGTTCGGTGATTTCGCCGATCTCCTGCGAGCTCTCGCCCAGCCTCTTGATGCGCTTGGAGGTTTCCTGGATCTGCTCGCGGATCGAGTTCATGCCGCCGATCGAGTTCTGTACCGCCTGCAGGCCCGACTCGGAGGCGCGCAGCGACTGGCGCGCGACCTGGGCGCTTTGCTGCGCCTGCGCCGACACGTCGTTGATGCGGCCGGCCATCTGCAGCACCGACTCGCCGGTGTCGCGGATCTCGCGCAGCTGTTCGGTGGAGGCCGCCAGCAGCTCGGTGGAGGTCTGCTCCACCTGCAGCGTGGTGTCGGTCACCCGCGCCGCGGTGCTCTGCACCTGCGACACCAGCGAGCGCAGCTCCTCCACGGTGTAGTTCACCGAGTCGGCGATGGCGCCGGTGATGTCTTCGGTGACGGTGGCCTGCTGCGTGAGGTCGCCTTCGGCCACCGTCTGCAACTCGTTCATCAGCCGCAGGATGGCCGCCTGGTTGGCGTCGTTGACGCGCTTGGCCTCCTGCTCCTGGCGTTCGGCTTCCAGCCGTTGCTGCTCGGCCATGCGCGAGCGATTGGTCTGGTCCTGCACGAACAGGCGCAGCAGGCCATAGCCCGAGCCGACGATGGCCGCCAGCCCGAGCAGCACCGCCAGGATGCCGACCGCACCAAGGCCGCCGCCGCCCGACAGGCCCTCCTGCAGCGCATCGAGGCCCTTGCGCATCGGCTCGCTGTCGGTGATGACGCTGTTCTGGGCCTCGCGTGCGGCCACCAGACCCTGCAGGTTGCCGAGGATGGCGCCGGCATCGGCACGCACCTTGTCGTATTGCGCGATCAGCTGCTGCAGACGTTCGCGCACCTGCGCATCGCGGGTGCCCGGCAGCCGCAGGTCGTTGCTGCCGTTCATCACGCCCTGCGCGATCTCCTTGAAGCTGTTGAGGTCCTTGCCAAGCAGGAACACGGCCTCGGAACTCACGCCCTCGGTGGTGAGGAACTCGTTGGCGCTCTTGCCGATGCGCTGCGTGAGCATGACC
>JAEUPD010000179.1 GCA_016788525.1 Rubrivivax sp. | reverse complement strand
CTGGGCATCGACCCGGTGCACTTCGGCGTGATGGCGGTCACCAACATCATGCTCGGACTGGTGACGCCGCCCTACGGCCTGCTGCTGTTCATGATGAGCAAGATCGCCGAGGTGCCGCTGCGCGACATCGTGCGCGAGGTGATGCCCTTTCTGTGGGTGATGCTGGTGGCGCTGGCGGCGATCACACTGCTCCCCGATCTCGTGCTCTGGCTGCCCCGGCTGCTGGGCTACAAAGGCTGATACGGATTCGCGTTCGATCGCCCAAAAGGCGGCGACCGCTTGCGGCCCTTTGCCGGCGTTCGATCTTGCTCGCCATAGTCGGGTGCGGCAAAGCCGTGCCCGGGTGCCGCTCGGCTCGCAGATGCGGCGGTCGATCCTCGCTGGCGCTCGGATCGACTCCACTGCGCGTCCTCACGCTCTTGGCCTCGCTCGAAACTCGCTTCACTCACTTCGTTCGTTGCGCTCGGACAGTCGCGCGAAGTCAGAGCACGTGTTTTGCTCGCTGGCGCTCGCAAAAGGCCAAGAGCGCTGCGGGTGCTCGGCGCCGCATATGCGCCCCAAGCGGCACCCGGGCACGGCTTTGCAGAACCGATGGTGGTGTGCCACGCCTACGTACGCCACAGTCGGTTCCGTCGCGGCGGCCGATGCACGCACAGGGATGAACGGCAGAAAAGGGCCGAGAACCGCCGCCGCTTCTTATGCGATCGAAAGCGAATCCTTATGTGCCGGCTGGCATGCCGGCAAGCCTGGCATCAGCGCGGCTCGCAATCCGATGGCGATGCGGTCGATGAGGGCGGGGAAGCCTGTGAGGTCGAGGTTGGCGTGGAAGGCACTGAGCCCGGCCGCCGCGCCAGCGTCTCGAGCTTCGCCTTGAACGCCACGAGCTCGCGCTTGCCCACCGGCGCGCCGCGGCTGGCCACGGCGAGGTCGAAGTCGAGCCACAGCAGATGATCGATGGCGGCGGCCCAGCCGGCGAAACTGGCGCTACGAGCTGGCCCCCGAGTCCACGAGCGTGCGACGCACGGCCGAGGGCTGGGTGCTCGAAGGCACGAAGTGCGTGGTGGTGGGCGCGCCCTCGGCGCACCGGCTGATCGTCTCGGCCCGCAGCGGCACCGACCCGAGCGCGGGCGCCAGCCTCTTCGTCGTCGACCCCACCTTGCCGGGCGTGGCGCTCAACCCCAGCCGCACGGTCGATGGCCTGCGTGTGGCCGACGTGCACTTCGACAAGGTCAACCTCGGCGCCGACACGCTGCTCGGCCCGCCCGGCGGTGCCCTGCCCTTCATCGAGGAGGCCACCGACTTCGCCACGGCGCTGCTGTGCGCCGAGGCCGTCGGCGCCATGCAGTACGCCAACGACGCGACGCTGGAGTACCTGAAGACGCGCAAGCAGTTCGGCGCGCCCATCGGTGCCAACCAGGTGCTGCGGCACCGCATGGTGGAGATGGTCATCGTCACCGAGCAGGCGCGCTCGCTGGCCATCCTGGCCGCGGGCAAGGTGGACGCGGGCACCGACGCGAAGCAGCGCCAGCGCGCCGTTTCGGCCGCCAAGGTGAAGATTGCCGACGCCGCACGGCAGGTGAGCCAGGAGGCCGTGCAGCTGCACGGCGGCATGGGCATGACCGAGGAGCTGAAGATCTCGCATACCTTCCGGCGGCTGACGATGCTGGCGCAGCGCTTCGACGATGCGGATCATCACCTCGAGCGCTACGCGAAGCTCGCTTGAGACCGCACGCCGGCCCCGAGCGGGCGCGGCGGGCGCGTATGCATGTGTTGTATGGTTCTTGCATGCGCAAATCGAGTCATCACGGCAGCGAACTGGCTCGCCACCTCGAGGATCTCGCCAGCCAGGCGCAGGCGGGCGAGCGCCTGCCGCCGATTCGCGATTTCATGCGCCGTTTCGGCGTTTCGCAAGGGGTGGTGCAGCGCGCCTTCGATACCCTGAAGGAACGCGGTCTCATCGACTCGCAGGTGGGCCGCGGCACGTTCTTCGTGCGCCCCTCCTCCACCGCCGCGGCGGCAGCAAGCCCCGGCGCGCCTCGCGCCGCGGCGCCGAAGCCCGCGTCGGCAGTGCGCTCGGTGCTGCTGCTGCGGCGCTCGATCAGCATCGTGCGCGGCCGCGTGCTGGTGGATGAACTGCGGCGGCGCTTCGCCGCCGGCGGCCACCGCGTGCTGGAGGTGTCGTACACCGACCCGGAGCACGCGCGCGCCGTGCTCAAGGGCCTGCCGCACTTCGACGCCTGCGTCGTGCAGTCGACCTACAAGACGCTCACCATCGACGTGCTGGCGGCGCTGCGCGAGAAATGCGACGTGCTGGCCGTGGACGGTACGGCGCTCGTCGGCGCCGATGTGGAGTCGGTGGGCACCGAGTGGGGCGGGCCGCTCGCCGCGGCCGTGGCGAGCTTGCGGCAACTCGGGCATCGGCACATCGCCTACGCCACCACCTCGCACTCGTTCCTGGCCGGCGAGCTGGGCCGGCACCGCCTGGAGCTGCTGCGCGCCGAGTGGCCCGATACGCAGTTCGAGCTGGTCGAGGTGGCGCGCCTGCCCGACGACGACTACGAAGCCGCCCTCGTGCAAACCCTGCTGGCGCGCCGCGACGACACGCGCCGCCTGCCCTTCACGGCGCTGGTGGCGTGGGGCGTGGAGGACGGCGCCCGCTTCCAGCAGCAGCTGGCCCATGCCGGGCTCACGGTGCCCGCTGCGCTCAGCGTGGTGCTGCTGGGCCGCACCGACCTGGTCAACGAGCACGCCGGCTTCTTCGAGGTGCGCGGTTGCCGCGTGGCCGACCAGGTGGAGCAGCTGCTCCAGGCGATCGTCTCGCGCTGGGCGGACCCGGCCGCCCCCTATCGCGTGCGGCTGGTACCGCTGGCGGCGCGCGAGGGCAGTTCCATGGCGCCGCCCGCTGCGGCGTCGCCGCGCGTCAAGCCTGCGGCGGCGACACGCGCGAAACAACGGCCTGGGTGAGCGCGGCCGACTGGCCGAGGTAGCCCGCCGGCTCCAGCGCCTGCGGCAGCCCGGCCGGCAACGGCCGCCCGCCGAGCGCCGGATGCGCCGCGATGGCCTCGGCGAAGGGCAGGCCCTCGGCATGCGTGCGCTGGGCCGCCTCGTACAGCAGGCGGTGCGCCTCGTGCCGCCCCATGCCCTGCGTGAGCCGCATCATCGCGGCCTCGGCGGCGATGAGCCCGCGCGTCAGATCGAGGTTGCGGCGCATCGCCATCGGATGCACCTGCAGCCCCTCGGCCAGGCGGGCCAGCGTCTGCGCCACCGAAGCGGCGAGGATGGCGATCTCGGGCAGCAGCGTGTCGGTCACGTTGGTGGCCGAAGAGTCGCCCTCGTCCATGCGCACCATCGCCTCGAGCGCCGCGGGCAGGCGCGCGCGCAGCATGCGGGCCAGGCTCGCCAGCAGCAGCGCCGTGGACGGGTTGCGCTTCTGCGCCATCGTCGAGCTGCCCACCTTGCCCATGTGGAAGGCCTCGGTCACCTCGCCGATCTCGGTGCGCTGCAGGAACACCACGTCCTGGGCGATCTTCTGCGCCGTGCCGGCCAGCAGGGCCAGCGCCGAGGCGTAGTCGCTCATGCGGTCGTAGGAGGCGCGCGCGGCCAGGCCGCCGTCGGGCAACTGCAGCCGCGCGGCGAGTGCGGCCTGCACCTGGCCGCCCAGCGGCCCGAGCGCGGCGCAGGTGCCGATGGCGCCGCCCATGCTGGCGACGAAGGAGGTGGCACGCCGCTCGTGCAGCCGCTGGCGGTCGCGGCCGAGTTCGTCGATCCAGCCGGCGAGCTTGAAGCCGACGGTCATCGGCAGCGCGTGCTGGCCGTGCGTGCGCCCGGCCATCGGCGTCTCGCGGTGTTCCAGGGCCAGGCGGGCCAGCGCGGCGATGGCGGCGTCCAGGTCGCGCACGAGCAGGCGGTGCGTGCGCTGCATCTGCAGCGCGGCGGCCGTGTCGAAGATGTTCTGCGTCGTCGCGCCCCAGTGGATGTAGCCGGCCGCGGGCTCGCCGCAGAGTGCCTCGAATTGATGCAGCACCGGCACCAGCGGATGCTGCGCGAAGGCAATGGCCTCGGCCAGACGCGGAAGGTCGAACAGGCGCGCATCGGCCTTGGCCGCGATGACCCGGGCCGCCTCCACGGGCACGAGGCCCAGGTCGGCTTGCACCAGCGCCAGCGCGGCCTCGACGTCCAGCCAGGCCTGCAACGTGGCTTCGTCGCTCCAGAGCTGCTTGGCCGCGCCGCTGAACCAGTGGCCGGTGACGAATGACTCGAACATGCCGACTGTCATGCACATCTCCATCGGGCCGCGGGGGTGCCCGCAGGCAAGGTGAATACATATTGTATTCGCTCGCGCACCGCGGACCTTGAAGCTTCGGGTTTCTCCCAAGAAGACGGCTGCCGCCAACGTGATTTTCACGACTACAATGCGTACGCATACATATTGTGTTTCACGTCCACGCGCCGCGGCCCTTTCCCACACACCTCCCGGCCGCACTTGCTAAAGGAGACTGCCTTGAACACCCCCGCATCACCACGCCGGACCGCCCGGCGACCGACGCGTGCTGCCCGCCTGGCGGTGGCCCTCCCGTTGTGCCTGCTGGCCGCCGCCGCCGCACACGCGCAGTCGTCCGTCACGATCTACGGCATCGTCGACCAGGGCGTCGTCAAGACCAACAACGGGAACACGCCCGGCGCGCTGCTGCCCGGCCGCGGCGCCAACCCCGACACCTGGACGATGAAGGCGGGCAACACCTCGCGGCTCGGCTTTCGTGGCACCGAAGACCTGGGCGACGGGCTCTATGCCCGATTCCAGATCGAGCACCGCTTCGCCATGGACACCGGCCTGCCGAGCAACGCCAACGTCTTCTGGCTCGGCCGATCGGTGGTGGCGCTGGGCAGCAAGACGCTGGGGGAGGTGTATGCCGGGCGCGAGTACTCAGCGGCCTATTGGGTGGCGCTGAATGCCGACCCGACGCTGTGGAGCTATGTCAGCCAGCTCGGCTCGGCCTACTCCTATGCCAACTACACGCCGGTGGCCACCACCATCGAGGCCAGCAACATCCGCTGGGCCAACCAGCTGGGCTACAAGACACCGTCGCTGGGCGGCTTCAGCGCCGAGATCGCCACCGCGCTGGGTGAGGGCGCACGCAAGCGCGCTTCCTCGGGCAACGTGCAGTTCAGGCAGGGCAAGGTGTGGGCCGGTGCTGCTTTCGACCGCCTGGACAGCAGTACCAACCTCGTGCTCGCGGCGGGCCACTACGACTTCGGGGTCGTGCGGCCCGGGGCCAGCTACGCCCGCGCCGAGGGCGGGCTGAACGGCAACGCCACGTCCTACTCGGTGTCAGCGCTCATCCCCCTGAGCTTTGGCCGCACCTACGTCAACCTGGGCGCCTATCGCCCGGCGACGAACCTCGACTCCGAAATGCTCGGCGCCGGCGTGCAGTACGACCTGAGCAAGCGCACGCTGCTGTACACCAACCTCGGCACCGCCAGGCGCGACGGCCTGACACGCACCACGGCCATCGACGCCGGCATCAAGCACACCTTCTGAACGATGCACCCAAGGACATGAGCATGAAGCGCAGAGACCTCATCGTCGGCGTGGCGGCAGCGGTGGCAGCCGCGCCTGCGGCAGCGCAGTCCGACAAGCCCGTGTCGCTCGTCGTCGGCTACTCCGCCGGCGGCAGCGCCGACTTCGTGGCACGCGTGGTGGCCGAGGCCATGGCCCGGCGGCTGGGGCGCCAGGTCATCGTCGAGAACGTGGCCGGCGCCAGCGGCATGCTGGCGGTGCAGAAGGTCGTCAACGCACCGGCCGACGGCGGCCTCATCTACATGGGCGGCACCGACACGGTGCTCATCCCCATGGTCAACTCCAAGGTCAAGCTCGACTGGGAACGTGACCTCGCGCCCGTCGGTCGCATGACCACGCTGCCGATGATCCTGGCCGTGCCGGCCGCCTCGCCGCATGGCTCGTTGGCGGACTTGCTGGTCGCATTGCGCCGCGGCGGCAAGCCGTTCAACTACGCCATTCCCGGCATCGGCACCATGCAGCATCTGTACGGCGCGCTCATCAACCAGCGCGGCAAGGTGGAGATGACGCACGTGCCCTACCGCGGCGGCGCGCAGATCGCCAACGACCTGGTCGGCGGGCAGGTCGACGCGGCCGTGCTGGTGCTGTCCACCGCCATGCCGTTCCTGAAGGACGGCAAGATCAAGGCGCTGTCGGTGTCCGACGGCCACCGCGTGCCGCAACTGCCCAACGTGAAGCGGCTGGGCGAGGAGCCGGGGTTCGAGGGCCTGGCGCTGCCGCTGTGGCAGGGCCTGTTCGTCAAGGCCGGCACGCCGGCGGCGACGGTGGCCGCCTACGAGCGCGCGCTGCAGGAGGCCATCGCCCAACCCGAGGTCCGTACCAAGCTCGCTGACGCCGGGATCACGGCGGCGCCGATGAGCGGCGCGGAGCTGCGAGGCTTCGTGGCTCCGCAAGCGGCTCTCTACCGCGACATCGTCAAGACCGCCAGGATCTCGATGGAGTAGCCGAAGCCTTGAGCGCAGACCGGCTGCTGGCCGACATCGGCGGCACGAACGCGCGCTTCGCCTGGCAGCCAGGCCCGGGCCGACCGATCGAGCAGCGCATCACGCTGCCCTGCGCCGAGTACGCCAGCCTGGCCGAGGCGGTGCATCACTACCTGCGCATCATCGGTCGCGAGCCCCCGACACAGTGCGCAATCGCGATCGCCACACCCGTGCTCGGCGACGAGGTGAGGATGACCAACCACCATTGGTCGTTCTCGACACGCGAGCTGCAGGGCCGGTTCGGCTTCGGCACGATCAAGGTCCTCAACGACTTCACCGCGCTGGCCCTGGGCCTGCCGGGGCTCGACGCGGCACAGCTCAGGCGCATCGGCGGCGGGGCGGCTGATGTGGGTCAGGCCGTCGCACTGATCGGTCCGGGCACGGGCCTCGGAGTCGGTGGCCTGCTGCCCGTACGTGCGACCGACGGCACGGTGGGCCATGTGCCGGTGCAGGGTGAGGGCGGACACGTCACGTTGGCGGCGCGCAGTGCGCGCGAGCAAGCGGTGCTGGCCGAGATCGGCCGGCGCTGGGGGCACGTCTCGGCCGAGCGGGTTCTCAGTGGTCCGGGATTGATGAACCTGCACCGCGCGCTCGCGCGCCTCGCGCACCCCACGGCCCCGGAGCCCGAGTTCGAGGCGGCCGAGATCACCGCAGCCGCGCTCGCGGGTGACCCGCTGTGTGCGCAGGTCTTGCAGCTGTTCTCTTCGTTCCTGGGCAATGTGGCTGGCAACCTGGCCCTGACGCTCGGCGCACGCGGCGGCGTCTACCTGGGCGGCGGCATCGTGCCACGCCTGCACGGTTGGCTCGAGCGGTCCGACTTCCGTGCGGCGTTCGAGGACAAGGGGCGCTTCGCCAGCTACCTGGCGCCGATACCGGTCTGGCTGATCGCGTCGACCCACTCGCCCGCCCTCGAAGGCGCGGCGCGGGCCCTGGACACGGACTTGCGGTAAGTCCGGCGCCCCCAAGGCACCACACGGCACCACCCGGCGCGCGCGGGCGGCGGCATGAGATCGACCGACACGGCTCCAACGCCAGGCAGAAAGCGCCATGACCCGCAGACTGGAAAACAAGGTCGCCCTCATCACCGGCGCCGGCTCCGGCATCGGCCGCGCCGCGGTGCTGCTGTTCGCGCGCGAAGGCGCCAGGCTCGTGCTCGGCGACAAGACCGAGGCCGTGCACGAGACGGCGCGTGCCGCGCAGGCCGCCGGCGGCACCGCGGTGGCGCTGCAGATGGACGCCGGCGTCGAGGCCGACGTGCAGAAGATGGTGGCCACGGCGCTCGGCACGCACGGCCAGGTCGACGTGGCCTTCGCCAACGCCGGCATCTCCGGCGGCATGGCCGGCATCTTCGACTCCACGCCCGAGCTGTGGAGCGAGGTGCTGCGCGTCAACCTCGTCGGCCCCTGGCTGATGGTGAAACACGCCGGCAAGGCGATGGCCGACGCGGGGCGCGGCGGCTCCATCATCTGCACCGCCTCGGTGGCGGGGTGGCGGGCATCCGCTCGGGCGCGGGCGGGCCGGCGTATTCGGCCAGCAAGGCCGGCGTCATCGACCTCGTCACCGTGTTGGCGCAGCAACTGTGCGAGACGAACGTGCGCGTCAACGCACTGTGCCCCGGCCTCACCGAGACCGGCATGACCCGGCCCGTGTTCGACTACGCCAAGGGCAAGGGCGTCACCGACAAGCTCGGCCGGCTGAACCCACTGCGCCGCGCGGCGCAGCCCGAGGAGCTGGCCAACGTGGCGCTGTTCCTCGCGAGCAACGAATCGAGCTACATCAACGGCCAGGCCATCGCGGTGGACGGCGGCCTCTCGAGCTCGCACCCCGTGACGCGGCAGCTGCCCGACCAGACGGCGGTGTGACCATGTACGCGCCCTTCGACCTCACGGGCCACGGCGCCGTCGTCACCGGTGGCAACGGTGGCATCGGCCTCGGCATGGCGCGGGCGCTGCTCGCCGCGGGCGCGCGCGTGGCCATCTGGGGCTCCAACGCCGGGAAGACCGAGCGCGCCCGCGCCCAGCTGGCCTGCGAGTGCGGCGAGCGCGGCGACCCCGCGGAGGATAGATTCTTTTGCTATGAGTTCTTTGTCTTTGGCGAGGAAGATCAGGCTGCTGCTGCTGCAGTGGCGTAGACGTTCGGGAAGTGGTGCTCGCGCAGGTACAACGAAGTGCCCATCGCCTGGTGTCCGTAGGCCGTGACGCGCCAGCGGCGTGTGCGCGGGATCTTGGCAATGAGTCCGTGCGCATGCAGTCGCCTGAAGCAGCGGCCCACCTTCGCACTGGCCTTCTTCGGGTCGTGGGCACACGAGCGCAACCAGCGCGTCTTCGTCAGCTGTGAGCGGATGTCGCGGTTGGGTGCTCCCGCGCAAGGAGTGCTCACCGTCCATCAGGCTCTTGAATAGATCGGCGTCGAGTTGCGCCAGCGGATTGAACCCCGGGCAAGAGCGCCCCGCGGCACCCTTCTTCGCGGTAGTCAGACGTTGCAGCGCCTGTTTACCCTTGGTCGGGTCATCGACCGCAGCCAGGGCATCGAGGTAACGGGCGTTGGCCTGCAATGAGACCTCGCGGTAGCGGAACAAATACGCCACGCCCTTGCGCAGCTGCACCCACTCGGCGCGCTGCTTGCCGTCGCGCAAGACCTGCTTGCGCACGCGGAACTCCTCGGGGTTGTTGATCACGGTCTCGATCCTCAACACCAGCCCCGCCTTGTCATACATCTTCAGCCAGCTCTGCTTGACCCGGTGCTTGATCCTCGAGCCACCAACGCGGCGGCAGACCAGGCTCGACAGATCGGAGACCACCTCGCCTTGGAAGTTGCCCACCAGCTTGCGTCCGAGGAAGTTCATGACCTCCTTGGCGCCGAAGCACAACGTGCTGTGGCTGAGCAAGCGCGGGTACAGCTCGCGCAGGCCCTCGGCGGTCTTGAACATCACGTCGGTGGAGTACTCGGCCTGCGCCGCGACCCAGTAGTACTCGCAGCCCCTCAGCACGTCGTCCAACTGCGGCACGACCTGCCGGGCGTACCGGTTCAGGATCTGCGGCCACTTGAGGTGCGCGAATCGGTCGGACAGGCGCTGCGCTCGTGGCAGGTCGCCGATGCGGATGAAGACGTTGTCGATCTTCG
>JAEUPD010000108.1 GCA_016788525.1 Rubrivivax sp. | reverse complement strand
TGCGCGCCGCCGCCGTGCCGCCCGCTGCCTTGCGCATACGTCGCGCCCCTCCGAGTGAATGGCCCTCGGCCACCGACCGGTCTGCTGCTCAGGGGGGGGTGGGCCAGGGCCTGGGGCGCATTGGCGGCGTCGAGCAGCGCAGGGTTTCTGGCCGCGCGTGTACTCACGCGCATCCAAGACTGACTCGCGCCCATTGTTTGAGCAGAGCGAGCGCAGCGAGCGGAGCGAGTTGGGGCGCGGGCCAGAAGCCCGAGCAGCGCAGAGAAGTCAGCCCGCGCA
The DNA here is from genome assembly GCA_016788525.1 of Rubrivivax sp. Lineage (GTDB taxonomy): Bacteria > Pseudomonadota > Gammaproteobacteria > Burkholderiales > Burkholderiaceae_C > Rubrivivax. The sequence goes on along the minus strand of JAEUPD010000108.1, from coordinate 11,125 downwards.
GCGGGCTGACCGCCGGCTCTGCGCCCCAGGCCCTGGCCCACCCCCGCCTGAGCCGCGAACCCGTCCCGGTGCAAGGGCAACCTGACAGCCGCAGCGGCCGTCCATCCGCGCCAGACCAGATCGCGATGAAGGCCCTTTGAATGCCCAAGCCCTTGCATCTCACCCTCCCGCTGGTGGCATTCCTGCTCACCTGTTTCGCGCTGCCGCTCGTGTGGATGTTCTCGCTGGCGGTGCGCGACGCCGAGGTGCCGCGCGCGCTGCCGCGCACGCTGATCGCGTTGCAGGGCTGGTCGGCAACGCAGCCCGTGCCGCCGGCGGTGTTCGCGGCGCTCGGGCAAGACGTCGTCGAGGCTCGCGCCGCCGGCACGCTGGCCGACGCCGCGCGGCGCCTGAACTACGCCACCAACGGTGTGCGCAGCTCGCTGATGCGCGCGGCGCGCAATGCGCAGGCCGCGCCGGCCGGCACGGCATTCGATGCCGCCTTCTTCGCCGAAGCCGACCCCACGCTGGCCAGCCCGGCGTTCTTCGCCGCCATCCAGCAGGCCGCGGGGCCCGTGTCGGCGTTCTACCTGCTGGCGGCGCTGGACCTCGAGCGCAACGAGCATGGCGAGATCGTGCGCGCGCCGGCCGACCAGCGCATCTACCTCGACGTGCTGGGCCGCACGCTGGGCATCAGCGCGGCGGTGACCGTGCTGTGCCTCGTGCTCGGCTTTCCGGTGGCGGTGCTGCTGACCCAGGTGCAGGGCCGCGCCGCGGCGTGGCTGTTGGCGCTGGTGATGCTGCCGTTCTGGACTTCGCTCCTGGTGCGCACGGCGGCCTGGGTGGTGCTGCTGCAGCGCGAAGGGCTCGTCAACTCGCTGCTGATGAAGCTGGGCCTTCTCGTCGAGCCGCTGGCGCTGATCTACAACCGCACCGGTGTGCTGGTGGCCATGACGCATGTGCTGCTGCCGTTCATGATCCTGCCGGTGTACGCGGTGCTCAAGGACATCCCGCCGAACTACCTGCGCGCCGCGGCGAGCCTGGGGGCGCCTCCGCTGGCCGCGTTCTGGCGCGTCTACCTGCCGCTGGCCGCCCCCGGGGTGGCCGGCGGCGCGCTGATGGTCTTCATCCTGGCGCTCGGCTACTACATCACGCCGGCGTTGGTGGGTGGCGGCGGCGACCAGATGCTGTCGTACTTCGTCGCCCGGTACACCACCGAGACCGGCAACTGGGGCCTGGCGGCCGCGCTCGGGCTCGTGCTGCTGGCGACGACCTTCGCGCTGTATGCGCTGGCGCAGAAGCTGTCGGGCGGGCGCGCGTTGCGCGTGGGGTGATGCACGTGGCGACGCAGCATGCAGCCAGGCCAGCCACCATGGTGGGCGGCAGGCGCCAGCCAACCCGGCGCAACCGATGAGCACGCTGCGCGACCGCAAGGCCCGCTTGGCGCTGCGCGTGTACGTGGGCGCGGTGCTCGGCTTCCTGCTGCTGCCCATCCTGGCCATCGTGCCGCTGTCGTTTTCCAGCGGCAGCCTGCTTGTCTACCCGCTGCCGGGGCTCTCGCTGCGCTGGTACGAGGAGGTGCTGAGCAGCCCCACGTGGATGCGGGCGCTGGGCAACTCGCTGCTGATCGGCGTGCTGGCCACGGTGCTGGCGGTGGTGCTGGGCACGCTGGCCGCGCTCGGCCTGGCACGCCGGCAGGGGCCCTGGGCCACGGCGGTGAAGATGCTGGCGCTGTCGCCGATGATCGTGCCGGTGATCCTGGTGGCGGTGGCGAGCTACTTCTTCCTCGCGCCGCTCGAGCTGACGGGCAGCTACACGGGGCTGGTCATCACGCACGCGGTGATTGCGGTGCCGTTCGTCGTCATTCCGGTGCTCACGGCGCTGGAACTGCAAGACCCCAACCTCGCGCGCGCCGCCGCCGCCTGCGGCGCGACGCCGCGGGCCGCCTTCTGGCGCGTCACGCTGCCGGGCATCGGGCCGGCGATGGCCTCGGGGGCGCTGTTCGCCTTCGCGGCGTCGTTCGACGACGTGGTGATCGCGCTGTTCATCGCCGGCGCGCAGCAGCGCACGCTGCCGCAGGAGATGTTCTCCGGCCTGCGCGACAGCATCACGCCGGCCATGGTGGCGGTGGCCACGCTGATGATCATCGTCTCGACGGTGCTGTACCTGGCGGTGGCGCGCGTGCAGCAGCGAGGGCGGCAGGCGCTGGGGGCTTGAACTGCAGCGCAAGGTGCGGTGCGAGTGGCCTGTGCAAATGGCCTGTGCAAATGGCCTGTGCAAATGCACGGGTCGAGCGGATGCGGGCTTGACATGAAGGCGATCAACAGCTGTATATTCATACAGCCTCGAGATCGCCTGACTCCCCCTGCTGCTTCGCCTCGTCTTCCCAAGGTCGTGATTTCCGGGTGCCCACCCGCGGGGCATCCATGCCCATGGTTTGCCTTGCTGCCTCTGCCTGCGCTGCGCCGGCCTCCTTCGAAACCCTGCACCCGGCGCTGTGGCGCGCCAGCCAGGTAGGCCGCCCGCGCGAGACGGTGTTCGCCAGTGGCTTTGCCGCGCTCGACGCGGTGCTGCCCGGTGGCGGCTGGCCCGCGGGGGTGCTGACCGAGCTCCTGCTGCCGCACCCCGGCGTGGGCGAGATGCGCCTCGTGGCGCCGGTGCTGGCGCGGCTGCAGCGGCAGTTGCATGAGCGCTGCCTGATGTGGTTCGACCCGCCGGCGCAGCCGTGCGCGTGGGCGCTCGGCGCCCTCGGGCTGTCGGCACGGCAGCTGGTGCTGGTGCGGTCGTCCAGTGCGATGCCTGCAGGGCCTGCGGCGCTTGCGATACCGGCAAGGCCTGCGGCGCTTGCGATACCAGCAGCGCCTGCGGCGCCGCGTGCACCGGCCGGACGGCTGCGCGCCGCGGCGGTGCCTGCGCACGCCGCGGCCTCCTTGCTGTGGGCGCTGGAACACGCGTTGAAAAGCGGCCATGTCGGCGCCGTGCTGGCCTGGCTGCCGGGGCGGCTGCCGGCCGATGCGCTGCGCCGCCTGCAGCTGGCCGCGCAGGCCCACGAGGGGCCGGTGTTCGTGCTGCGCGGCGACGAGGTGGCGCGCCAGGCCAGCCCGGCGCCGCTGCGCCTGGTGCTTTCGGCCGCGGCCCCCGACTGGTTGCGCGTGCACGTGCTCAAGCGCCGCGGCCCGCCGCTGGGGCAGCCGCTGTTGCTGGAACTGCCGCCGGTGCTGGCCGCGCCTGCGGCGGGCCGGGCGCGGGCCGGCAGCGCGGTGCCGGGGGCTGCGGTCGTGGACAGGGTCGAGGCGGCCCGGGCCGGGCTGCTGCCGGGGTCGCGGGCGACGAATGCGCTGAACGCGCTGGGTTCGCTGTGAACGTGGCGGCCTGGCGGCACCGCCTTTCGTCGTCCTCCCTCCTTCGGCATTCCCATGGCGCTGTGGCTGGCCCTGCACCTGCCGCTGCTTTCGCTGGAGGCGTTCTGCGCCACCACGCCGCATTCGGCCACCGACCCCACGTCGCGGCCGGTGGCGCTGCTGGCCGAGCACCGCGTCAGCGCGCGCAATGCCGCCGCCGCTGCGCGCGGCGTGCGCGTGGGCATGAAGCGCGCCACCGCGCTGGCGCTGGCGGCCGACCTGGTGCTGGGCGAGGCCGCCGCCGCGCGTGACGCTGCCGCGCTGCAGGCGGTGGCGCATGCGGCGCTGGCCTTCACGCCGGCCGTCACGCTGCAGGACGGCCAGGCCACGGTGCTGATGGAAGTGCAGGCGAGCCTGCGTCTCTTCGGCGGGCTGGCGGCTTTGCACCAACGCTTGCTGCAGGTGCTGGCGCCGCTGGCACACCGCGTGCAGATCGCGGCCGCGCCCACGGCGCTGGGGGCGGCCGTGCTGGCACGCTGGGGCCGTTGGGCAGTGCGCCAAGGTGGCCCGGGCGACATCCCTTCGGCCGATCGCACGGGCCGCGCAGGCCGGTTCGATCGCGAACGGCCCGATCGCGAACGGCCCGATCGCGAGCCACTCGATCGCGAGCCACTCGATCGCCAGCAGCGTGATCGCGAGCGGCACCCCCCCTTCGACCCCGTGCTCGGCCCGCACGCCACGCACCGGCCCACGCTCGCGCGCCTGCTCGAGCGTGCCCCGGTGTGGCTGCTCGGCCCCGCGCGCGAGCACTGGGAGGCGCTGCAAGGCATGGGCCTGGCGACGCTGGCCGACCTGCAGGCGCTGCCGCGTGCGGGCCTGGCGCGGCGCTTCGGCCAGGCGCTGCTCGAAGACCTCGACCGCGCCTTCGGCCGCGCCCCCGACCCGCGGCGGTGGCTCGAGCTGCCCACGCGCTTCGAGGCGCAGCTCGAGCTGCACCACCGTGCCGACACCACCAGCCAGGTGCTGGCCGCCGCCGCGGTGCTGCTGGCGCGCCTGGTGGCGTGGGCACAGGCGCGGCAAGGGCGCATCGCCGCCTTCACGCTGGCCATGAAGCACGAGCCGCGGCATGGGCAGCGCGCCGCCGCTGCACCCGGGGGCTGGCAGGCCGCCACCGAACTGCGCATCGAACTGGCCGAACCCGCGCTCGACGGCACCCACCTGCAACTGCTGCTGCGTGAACGCCTGGCCCGGGTGCAGCTGGCCGCGCCCACGCTCGAGCTGCGCCTGCGCTGCCGCGACCTCGTGGCCGGCGCGCCGCCCAACGGCGAGCTGTTCCCCACCCGCGGCAGCGAGGCGCTGGGCCTGGCGCGCCTGCTCGAGCGCCTGCGCGCACGCCTGGGCGACGCCCAGGTGCAGCAGCTCGAAGCCGTGGCCGACCACCGCCCCGAGCGCGCGAGCCGCGGCGTGCCGGCGTGGCCGGGCGCGGCGGCATCGGACATGTCGCCGTCCCCGCGCCGGGCCGCCTCGAGTGCATCGCCATCGAATTCAGCGTCGATGAGTGCCTTGCCTTCGAATGCCGCCGTGCCGCCATCACCGGGCCAGCGGTCGGAGAGCTGCTGGCCACCCCTGCCGCTGCACCGCCCGGTGTGGCTGCTGCCCGACCCGCTGCCGCTGGCCGAGCGCCACGCGCTGCCGCTGCTGGAAGGCCAGCCGCTGCAACTGCTGGCCGGCCCCGAGCGCATCGAGGCCGGCTGGTGGGACGGCGAACCTGCCGTGCGCGACTACTTCATCGCGCTGGCCGCCGATGGTTCGCTGGTGTGGGTGTGGCGCCGCCGCCTGCCGGTGGCGCCCGAGGCGGCAGGCGCATCGCCGCCGGGCCCTTCACCGCACGGCGCAGGCGCCGAAGTGCAGTGGATGCTGCAGGGGCGCTTTGCCTGAACGCCGGCGCGCACCGCGCGGCGGCCGCCACCTTTCGAAGCTGCTGCGGCACCGCCGGCATCGCCCGACGACCTGTTCCATCGCGGCAACCGGTCGCGGTGCCGCAGCCACCCGCGCGCGCCCTCAGCGCAGCACGATGGCGTACCGCAGCCCCGGCCGGTGGCCGTATTCGGCACCCTTGTCGAACGTCTCCAACAGCCGGCCGCCGTTGGCGACGATGACGCGCTGCGAGGGCTCGTTGTCCGGGTCGGTGGTGATCTCCACTTCGACGAGGCCCAGCTCGCGCGCGACGTCGAGCATCAGCGCCAGCGCGCGCGTGGCGTGGCCCTGCCGTTGCTGCCAAGGCACCACCGCATAGCCGATGTGGCCCAGCACATGCGGCGGCAGCGGCAAGCCGCCGGGCATCCAGCGCAGGCCGATGCTGCCGACGAAGCCGCTGCCGGCATGGGCGGCCCCGCTCGCGCCAACCGCGCTCTCCCGGTCACCCGGGGCACCCCGAGCGTCGTCGGCATCAGCGGCGCCCGCGGCATCGGTGGCGTCGGCCGCATCGTCCCCCAGCCACATCCAGCGCCGCAGGCTCGGGATGCGCGGCTTCGTCGAGCCATCGGGCATCTTCACCGGCGCGCCCTTGGCCTCGGGGTCGTCCATCAGCGCCAGGAAGGCCGCCGGGTCCTCGGCGATCTGCGCCAGCTGCTCTTCGGCGGCGATGGCGCCACGCACGTTGTCGGGCGACCAGCCTTGCCTCAGCGCCGCGCAGTATCTGGCCAGGTGCACTGACTGCGGGCGCACCAGCCGCAGGGTCGGGGGGGCGGGCATCGGGGGCGGCACGGTGGGCCTCCTCATCCCTCAGCCAGCACGCGCTGCAGGAAGGTCTGCACGTCGCGCAGCTCTTCCATGCACACCGAGTGCTCCATCGGATAGTCGTGCCACTGCACCGGGTTGCCCAGTGCCGCCACCGCGTCGCGCGAGGCGTGGCCACGCACCAGGCCGACCAGCGGGTCGCGCGTGCCATGGGCCAGCAGCACCGGCGTGCCGGCGTTGGCCGTGTGGCGTTCACCGGGCAGCGTGCCGGCCAGCGGCAGATAGCCCGACATGCCTACCAGCCCCGCCAGCCGGTGCCCGAAGCGCAGCCCCGCGCCCAGCGTGATGGCGCAGCCTTGCGAGAAGCCGGCCAGCACGATGCGCGAAGGCGCGATGCCGCGTGCCCGCTCGCGTTCGAGCAGGCCGTGCACCGCCGCAAAGCTCTCGCGCAGGCCTTCCTCGTCCTCGCGCGCGGCGCCGCCGAAAGCGAGGATGTCGTACCACGCGCGCATCGCCGCACCGCCGTTGGCGGTGACCGGCCGCACCGGTGCGCGCGGGAACACGAAGCGCACCGGCCCCACCTCGTCGAGCTTCAGCTCGTCGGCAAACGGCAGGAAGTCGGTGCCGTCGGCGCCCAGGCCGTGCAGGATGAACACCGTGGCGCGCGCCGGCGCGCCTGGGTCGAGTTCGATGGTCTGTGGCAGCGTCATGCGCCTGATGGTACGGGGTGGGCGCGCGGCTACGATGCGGCGCTCGCCGCCTCGTGCGCCCGCGACCCCTCACCGATCTGCCACCGCCTCGCGGCGGCCAGCCCGTGCGCCAGACCATGACCCACGTTTCCCCGAGCCTGGGCTTTCGCGAGCCCCGCCTGCTGCTGCCGCGGCCGGGCATCGACCTGCGCAAGTGGGCGGTGATCGCCTGCGACCAGCACACCGCCGAGCCCGCCTACTGGCAGCGCGTGGCCGACGAGGTGGGCCAGGCGCCCTCGACGCTGCACCTCATCTACCCCGAGGCCTTCCTGGGGGAAGCGGACAGCGCATCGCGCATCGCGGGCATCCAGCGCAGCATGCAGCGCTGCCTCGACGAGGGGCTGTTCGTCGAACACGTCGGCCCGGTGCTGGTCGAGCGGCGCACCGCCGGGCAACCGGCTTACCCGGGCGCCACGCGCCGCGGCCTGATGCTGGAGCTGGACCTCGAGTGCTACGACTTCCGCCCCGAGTCGACGAGCCTCATCCGGCCCACCGAGGGCACCATCGTCTCGCGCCTGGCGCCGCGCATCGCCGTGCGCAGCGGCGCGACGCTGGAACTGCCGCACGTGCTGGTGCTCATCGACGACCGCGAGCGCACGGTCATCGAGCCGCTGGTGGCCGAGCGCGCGGCACTGCGCCCGCTGTACGACACCGAGCTGATGCTGGGGGGCGGCCACGTCGCCGGCCACGCTGTCGACAGCTCGCACGCCCAACGCGCGATGCAGGCCTTGCGCGACCTCGGCGACCCCGCCGCCTGCGCGCGGCGCTACGGGCTGCCCGAGGGCACGCCGCCGATGCTCTTCGCCGTGGGCGACGGCAATCATTCGCTGGCTACCGCCAAGGCGCTGTGGCAGCGCATCAAGGCCGACGCCGGGCCCGACCACCCGGCGCGCTGGGCGCTGGTGGAGGTGGAGAACATCGACGACCCGGCGCTGAAGTTCGAGCCGATCCATCGGATGCTGCTGGGCGTGACGGGCGACCTGCGCGGCGCGATTCAGGAGGCATTCCGCGGGTGCGGCGCGGCGATCGTCGATTGCGGCAGCAGCGCCCGGATGCGCGAGCGCCTGGCCGAGGGGGCGGCATCGCCCGCGTCGCCGACGGCGACGCCCTCGCCGGGCGGCTCCGGCGCGCTACGGCAGGCCTTCGGCCTCATCGGCCCGGGCGCGCACTTTGCGGTGGTCGAACTCGCGCAGCCACCCGAACCGCTGGCCGTGGCCAGCGTGCAGGCCTTCGTCGACCGCCTCGTCGAGCAAGGCGGCGCGGCCGACGTCGACTACGTGCATGGCGACGATGTGCTGGAGCGCCTGGCGCAGCAGCCCGGGCACGTCGGCCTGCACATCGGCACGGTGGGCAAGAGCGAACTGCTCGAACGCGTGATGCGCGGCGGACCGCTGCCGCGCAAGACGTTCTCGATGGGAGAGGCGGACGAGAAGCGCTTCTATGTGGAGGCGCGGCGCATCCGCTGACGCGCGCGTGGCGGGCCTCTGTGGAAGCAAGCCGCGGCGCAAGAGCGCCGCTGCGGGCCGATCGAAGGTGGTCAGCCCCGGGTGAATGGTCGCCAGGTCCGCCGGACTGCCGGGCCGCTACTGCGGCGCGATCAACCAGAGCCGAGCGATCTCCGCGGCGCCGTCCGTGCCCTTCACGCTGCGCAGCGCCTGCGCGGCCTGCGGACGAGTTTTCGGCGACTGGAGCTGCGCCATGCCCAGGCGAAGCCTGGCCTCGTCGGGGCGCTTGAGCGCGCCCTTGGTAATGCCTTGCTGGATGAGGCCCAGGCCCTTGTCCACCTCGCCGGCGGCGACATACGCGTAGCCCACCTTCACGAGGTTGTCGCCTTCCTTCTCGGTGCCGGCGTCGGTGGCCTGGCGGGCGAAGTTGGTGGCGGCTTCGGCCACCTGCTTGTCGGCCAGTTCCTTCAACCGCTGGTGGCGCGCCGCCTCGGCCCCGCTGCCCAGCACACCGGCCTTGTAGCCCTGTTCGACGATGCGCTTGGCCTCGTGCGGCACGCCGGCCTGCAGCGCCAGTTGCGCCATCTCCATGAAGTCTTCGGTCTTGCTCAACGTGCCGGTGGCCAGGCGCAGGCGCATCACGTCGAGTTCGTAGCGCGGCGAGAAGCCGCTCTTGCGCGGCAGCCGGCCGAGGAAGGCGCTCCAGTAGTCCTTCTTCGGGTAGTTGAGCAGCAGCTTCTCCAGCGTGAGCACGTAGCCGTTGGTGTTGCCGGTCTTCTGCTGCGCGTCGGCCAGGAGCATCAGTTCGCCTTAGTAGGGGCGGCGGCCGCCCGACTCGGCGGCGGCCACTGCCGCGGCGGCGTCCTTGGCGATGGCGGCGTAGTCGCCGCTGCTGGACTGCAGGTACTGCTGCAGTTGCCTGATCGAAGGGCCGTTGGCGCCGGCCGCGATGGCCTTCTGCAGCCACTCGGTGGCCTTGGCGTTGTTGCGCTGCTGCGCGTAGGCCGAGGCCAGCTGCTCGGCGTATTGCCCGAGCTGCGCGCCGCTGGCGCGGCCGGCCATCGCCTCCAGCGCCTGGATGGCCGTGGGCAGGTCGCCGGCGCGCTGCGCGGCGGCGGCCTTCATGCCGTCGATGGTGTTGCGCTCGGCCGGGGTGATGCCGGCCACCGCCTCGGCCTCGCGCACCTTGGCCAGCGCCTCCCTGGCCTTGCCGGCCTTGAGCAGCTCGCCGGCGGCCTGCAGCGGCTTGCCGACCTCGGGCCGCACGCCCTGCGCGTGGACCAGCACCGGCACGGTCAGCGCAGAGATCGCCACCACCGAGGCGAGCCCCAGCGTACGGGCGCGCGAGCGGAACGAAAGGGGCAGCAGAGGCTTGGAACTCATCATCACACTCGACTCAGGTGGATCTCCGCGACGAAGAAGGCGCGAAAGAACTGCACCTTCTCAAAGGAACTGCTCGTTGCCGACGATGCCGATCTTGGTGACGCCCAACCGCTGCGCCGACGCCAGGATCATGGCCACCACCTTGTAGGTGACGAGCTTGTTGGGGCGCAGGTGCACCTCGGGCTGGTCGGGCTCGGCGGCCACCTGGGCCAGCCGCGATTCGAGCGTGGTGCGGTCATTGATGACCTCGCCGTTCCAGCCGATGGTGCCGTCGAAATCGACGTCGATGCGGATGATCACCGGCGGCTTGGGCGGCGGCGCGTTCTTGGTCGGCACGGGCATGTTCATCTTCACCGCGTGCGTCTGTATGGGAATGGTGATGATGAACATGATCAGCAGCACCAGCATCACGTCGATCAGCGGCGTGGTGTTGATGTCCACCATCACGTCGGCTTCGTCGCCGCCGGAGGTTCCGACTTGCATGGCCATGGGCTGAGGTCCTCGTTCAGGGGCGCGGGGCGGGGCAGGGCAGCGGCCGCCCGGCTACCGCGAGACGGCCTGGCCGGCCGGCGGCTCGGTGATGAAGCCGACCTTGAAGATGCCGGCACGCTGGCAGGCCACGACGACGCGGCCCACGCCTTCGTAGCGGCCTTCCTGGTCGCCACGGATGTGCACCTCGGGCTGCGGGTCCTTCACCGACTCGACCTTCAGGCGCGCCACCAGTGCCTCGTGGTCGGGCATGCGCTCCAGCCCCCAGAACACCTCGCCGTCGCGGTTGACCGCCAGCACGATGTTCTCGGGTTTGGTCTGCGTGGGCAGGTTGCGTTCCTTGGGCAGCTCGAGCTTGATGGTGTGCGTGACCACCGGAATGGTGATCAGGAAGATGATCAGCAGCACCAGCATCACGTCCACCAGGGGCGTGGTGTTGATGGTGTTGTTGAACTGCTCTTCGCCGTCGGCGTCGGGCGAACCGATCTGCATCGCCATGCGGTGCTCCTTGAGTCTTCAGAAGCTGGCGCGAAAACCGTCGCGAGCGGGTCGAGGTTGCCGCGAGAAGCGCAGCCGTACTACAGGTACGGCGAGCATCGCAGCGGCAAGATCGGCCCGCGCAGCAGGTTTGCGCCCAGCTTCTAGCGCTTGCCGGCGATGAGGACGTTGTGCAGGTCGCCCGCAAACGTGCGCGTCAGGTCCATCACGCCCTTGTTGCGGCGGATGAGCCAGTTGTAGCCCATCACCGCGGGCACCGCGACGGGAAGGCCGATGGCCTTCATGATGAGCGGTTCGCCCACGGGGCCGGCCACCTTGTCGATCGAGGCCTGGCCGCTGATGCCGATCTTGACCAGCGCGTTGTAGATGCCCCAGACGGTGCCGAACAGGCCGACGAACGGGGCGGTGGAGCCCACCGTGGCCAGGAACGCCAGGCCGTCCTGCAGGCGGCTGTTGATGCTGCCCACCGCCCGGTCGACCGACATGCTGATCCAGGTGTGCT
>JAEUPD010000100.1 GCA_016788525.1 Rubrivivax sp. | reverse complement strand
TCATCCGCGACAGGCGCAGCCTGGCGCGGACGCCGGGCCTCGCCCTCGGGCGCGGCAGGGCAGGCCACCCGGGTCTGTGCACGCCGCAGCGCGCCGGTGCAAGCGAACGATCTGGGCGCACCTTACCCTCTGTCGAATCGGGGCTGAGCGCGCTGCTGCATGTACCCATGGGCGCTGGGTGCGCCGGCTGGTCTCTCCGGGCTGCTGCGCGGCTACCCCCGCTGGCGCTGCCGCGCCGCCTACCCCCGCTGGCGCTGCCGCGCCAGGGGCGGGTTCTTCGCGAAGTAGCGCCGGATGCCCGCGGCGATGGCGCCCACCAGCTGCGTGCGGTACTCGGCGCTGCGCAGCAGCTTCTCCTCCGCCGGGTTGGAGATGAACGCCGTCTCCACCAGGATGCTCGGGATCTGCGGCGCCTTGAGCACCGCGAAGCCGGCCTGCTCGACCTGCGGCTTGTGCAGGCTGCCCACCTTCGACAGGCGCCCCAGCACCTCGCGGCCGAGCACCAGGCTGTCCTTGATCTGCGCGGTGGTGCTCATGTCCAGGATGGCCTGCAGGATCTGCGGGTCGCGCACGCGGCCGAGGTTCACCCCGCCCACGCGGTCGGAGGCGTTCTCGCGTTCGGCCATCCAGCGCGCCGCCGCGCTGGTGGCGCCGCGCGTGGAAAGCGCGAAGACGCTGGCTCCGCGCGCTTCGCGGCGCATGAAGGCGTCGGCGTGCAGGCTCACGAACAGGTCGGCCTGCACGCGCTGGGCCTTGCGCACGCGCTCGTGCAGCGGCACGAAGTGGTCGCCCTCGCGGGTGAGCATGACGCGCATGCCGGGCACCGCGTTCAGCCGCTCGCGCAGCTCCAGCGCGATGGCCAGCACCACGTCCTTCTCGCGCAGGCCGGTGGGGCCGATGGCGCCGGGGTCTTCGCCGCCGTGGCCGGGGTCGAGCGCGACGATCACCAGGCGGTCGACGCGCTGGCGCTCGGCGGCGCTGAGGGGCTCTGGCGGCGGCGCAGGCGCCGGCGTCATGGGCACCGGCGTTGAAGCGGGGAAGGGCGGCCAGGGGGGCAAGGCGGGCAAGGCAGGCAAGGGCGCCGCCGCCGAGGCGGCCGGGCCCGCGGCGCCGGCCCCAGCCAGCGGGCCGGTCTCGATGCGCGCGATCAGCTCGCCCAGCGCGTCCTGCAAGGCGCGCGCTGCCCGCCCGCTGGCTTCTTCGCGTTCGCGCACCAGCGCCAGCAGCGGGTCTCGTTCCTGCACCGGGTAGAGGTCGAAGATCAGCCGGTGCTGGTACGGTGCCACCGGCAGCAGCGCGAACTGCTCGGGCCGCACCGGCTGCTTCAGGTCGAGCACCAAGCGCACCACGCGGGGCTGGAACTGGCCCGCCCGCACGCCGAGGATGAACGGGTCGTCGGGCCGCACCTGGCCCACCAGCTCGCGCAGCGCGCCGTCCAGCTCCAGGCCGTCGATGTCCACGGTCAGCCGGTCGGGCACGGTGACCAGGCTGTGGCGCGCCACGAGGGGCTGGTCCGACTCGATGGTCAGCCGTGTGTATTCCCTGGCCGGCCAGACGCGCACGGCCACGATGCCCGCGCCACGCACCAGCGCCGGCGCGGCGAACAGCAGCGCCATCGGGCCGGCGGCCAGCAGCAGGCTGCGCCGGCGCGGGCGGGCGGGCGCCACCGGCCGCGTCATGCCAGCAGCTCCCGGCCGCATCACGCCAGCAGCTCCCGGCCGCGGGGCGTGAGCGCTTCGGCGCGCACGCGGCGGCTGTCGTCGGCTTGCGGCTCGAGGCTCAGGCGCAGGTCGGCCGCCGGCAGCAGGCCGGCGGCGCGCGAGGGCCACTCGACCAGTTTCAGCCCGGGCGCGGCGAAGAGGTCGCGCAGCCCGGCGTCGAGCAGCTCGCGCGCATCGGTGAAGCGGTAGAAGTCGAAGTGCGAGATGGCGAAGTCGCCGTCGTCACCAGGGCGGTCAGCGCAGGTGGCGCGGTAGGTTTCGACCACCGTGTAGGTGGGGCTCTTGATGCGCCCGGCCACGCCCAGCGCGCGCAGCAGGTGGCGCACGAAGGTCGTCTTGCCGGCGCCCAGCGGGCCGTGCAGTTCGATGGTGGCGTCGCGCAGCGCGGGTTGCCCGGCCAGCGCGGCGGCCGTCGCGGCGCACGCGGCCTCGTCGGGCCAATGCCAGTCGCGCCAGTCGCGCCAGTCGCGCCCGTCGTTTGCGAAGCCGGCCTTGCCAGGCGCGGGGGATGACGCGGCGGAGTCAGCCGGCAGCGCGCTTGCTGCCATCATCGTGCCGTGGGCATCGAGCGAAGCAACCCCGTCGGCGGCCCCGGTGCCGGGCTGGGTGCCGGGTTGCCCGGCGCCCGGCGGCTGCTCGCCGGCGGCGACGCTGCGCTCGCCGGTGTCGGCGGCGACGCTGCGCTCGCCGGTGTCGGCGGCGACGCGATCGGCCTGAAGGAGCGGCTGCGGGCTTGGGCGCACGAGTGCGGATTTTCCCAGATCGGCATCAGCGGCATCGACCTGGCCAGCGCCGAGCCCGGGCTTGCCGCGTGGCTGCAGGCGGGCTTTCACGGCGAGATGGGCTACATGGCGCGCCATGGGCTGAAGCGGGCGCGGCCGGCGCAGCTGGTGCCGGGCACGGTGAGCGTGATCAGCGCGCGCATGGACTACCTGCCGCGCGGGCCCGCTGCCGATGCGCCAGGCGATGCCTCGAGTGGCGACGCTGCGGGCGGACCACCACGCTGGGCCCGGCATGAAATGGCGCGGCTGGCCCGCCCCGAAGAAGCGGTGGTTTCCCTCTACGCCCGCGGCCGCGACTATCACAAGGTCCTGCGTCAGCGCCTGCAGCAGCTTGCCGACCGCCTGGCCGCGCAGGTGGGGCCGTTCGGCCACCGCGTCTTCACCGATTCGGCCCCGGTGCTGGAGGTGGAACTGGCCGTGCGCGCCGGCCTTGGCTGGCGCGGCAAGCACACGCTGGCGCTGTCGCGCGACGCCGGCTCGCTGTTTTTCCTGGGCGAGATCTTCGTCGACCTGGCGTTGCCTGCCGACCTGCCGGGGGAAGCGCACCTGCCCTCGGCACCCGGGCTTCTGGCCGGGCCGCGGTCCGATTCGCCAACCGGGCGCCCACCACCTTTGTCACCCGTCGGGCTCTCCGCCGGCCACTGCGGCACGTGCAGCGCCTGCCTGACCGCCTGCCCGACCGGCGCAATCGTCGCGCCGTACCGGCTGGACGCCCGGCGCTGCATCAGCTACCTGACGATCGAACTGCACGGGTCGATCCCGCCCGCGCTGCGGCCCGCCATCGGCAACCGCATCTACGGTTGCGACGACTGCCAGCTGGTCTGCCCGTGGAACAAGTACGCGCGCCTGAGCGCGCTGCCCGACTTCGACGCGCGTGCCGGCCTCGGTGACGGCACCACGCTGCTGGCGCTGTGGGCCTGGGACGAGCCCGAATTCCTGCGCCGCACCGAGGGCAGCGCGATCCGCCGCATCGGCTACGCGCGGTGGCGCCGCAACGTCGCGGTGGCGCTGGGCAACGCGGTGCGTGCCAGCGCCGCCGCCACTGCCGCCGAGCGCGCGGCGATCATGGCCGCACTCGCCGCGGGGCGCGATGCCGCCGATGACCTCGTGCGCGAGCACATCGACTGGGCGCTTGCGCAGGCCGACGCACCGCGTTGATCAAGGACGGCCTGGCCCGGCCCGCCGGCGGCCTTCACGGGCCAGGCGTCAAGGCGCCGCCGCCCACCGCCACGCCGAAAGCGCCAGCGGCAACCCGGCCATCGCCAGCAGCGTCGACACGGTGACGAGCCCGGCCACGTACGCGCCATGCCCGCCCAGCCGCACCGCCAGCACGTAGGCGCTGGAGGCCGTGGGCAGCGCCGCGAAGGCCACCAGCAGCTGCTGGTGCAGCGGCGGCATGACCAGCTGTGGCGCCGCGCCCGCCACCAGCGCCAGCGCCACCACCGGCAGCACCGCGTGGCGCACAGCCAGCAAGGCGGCGCCCAGCCGCGGTGCGTCGCGCAGCGCGCCCATCGTCAGCCCGGCACCCACGGCCATCAGTCCCAGCGGCAGTGCGGCGCTGCCCAGCCGCGACAACGTGGTGGCCGCCACCTCGGGCAGCCGCCCGCCCAGCGCATTGAAGGCCAGGCCGGCCAGCGTGGCCAGGATCAGCGGATTGCGCAGCAGTTCGCGCCAGAACACCTGCCCACCCTGGCGCGCCAGCGGCCACACCGCGGCCACGTTGACCACCGGCACGCACACCGCCAGCACCAGCGCCATGCCCGCCAGCCCCGGGCTGCCGCCCAGCCGCACGGCCAGCGCCAGCGCGACGTAGGAGTTGAAGCGGTAGGCCGTCTGCGCCCCGGAGGCGTGTGCCCGCGCGTCGACGCCCGGCCACGCCCCCAGGGCCAGCGCCAGCACGATGCCCGTGGCGGTGACGGCCAGCGCGGCGGCCACCAGCGGCCAGGCCGCGCCCGGCGCCAGCGGGTGGCGCACGATCGACTCGAACAGCAGCGCCGGAAAGAGCACGTGGTAGACCAGCCGCTCCACGCCGTTCCACACCGGGCGGTTCAAGGCCGTGAAGCGGCACAGCGCCCAGCCCAGCGCGATGAGCATGAAGTCCGGCACCAGCAGCCAGGCCACCTGCATTGCTTCAGCCGTGCCGGGTATGCATGGGCGCGCAGTCTGCCAGCTGGCCCGGCGGGCCGGGGCGGGCGGGGGCGCTTGCCGCGGCCGCGGCGCCAGGCTGCCAGGCGGGCCCGTGCCACGACCTGGGGTTTGCCCGCGATGCGGTTGCCCACAGCGCGCGCGGTCGGCGGCCATGGCACCGTTGGCGTTGCCGTCGAAGGGCTTCATGCTGCGTCGCGGCGCCGAACGACAATCCCGCCGTGCCAAGCCGCTCGATCTCGCTGCCGAATCGCCGTGCCGAAGGGCCAGGCGCCGGTGCCTGGGCGGCCGGGACGTCAGCGCCCGATGTGGGCCGACCGGCCGCGTCGGCGGGGCAGGCAGGGTCGGCGTCGGTCGCCGGCCGGGCCGGGGCTGCCGCCCGTCTGCTGCGCGCCATCACGTCCTGGGGGCTGGTGATGTTCGCCACTGCCGGCCCCGTGCGCGGCGCCACGGTGCTGGAGGGCGTGCGTTTCGACGAGCGTGCCGCCGTCGCCGGCCGCGAGCTGGTGCTCAACGGCGCGGGCCTGCGTGCCGCCGGCTGGTTCAAGCTGTACGTGGCCGCGCTGTACCTGCCGCAGCGCGCCGGCACCGCCGAGCAGGCGATCGCGCAGACCGGCGCCAAGCGCGTGCGTGTGGTCATGCTGCGCGAGGCCCCGGCGGTGGAGCTGGGCAAGGCGATGCACAAGGGCATGATGCGCAATGCCCCCACCGCCCAGCAGGAGGCCCTGCGCGAACGCGTGGGCCAGCTCGTCGCGCAGATGAACACCGTGCGCGACGTGCGCGCTGGCGCCGTCGTCGACTTCGACTTCGATGCCGACCGCGGCACCACCACCCTGGTGCTGGACGGCCGGCCGCGCGGCCCGGCCATCGCCGGCGCCGACTTCTATGCCGCGCTGCTGCGCTCCTTCATCGGGCAGCACCCCTTTCACCGCGACCTGCGCGCCGGCATGCTGGGCGCCGCACCGGTGCCCAAGACCTGAAACCTGGACGCGCCGGCACAGCCACAGCCCGTTCGAATCGTGACCCCGCACCCCAACCCCGAGACGGAGAACCCCCGATGACACGCCGCCAGACCCTTGTGACCCTCGCTGCCACCGCCGCCGCCGCGCTGCTGTTGCCGGCCCCGGCCCTGGCCCAGGGCTTCCCGAGCAAGCCGGTGCGCCTGATCGTGCCTTTCGCGCCCGGTGGCACCACCGACATCATCGCCCGCATCGTGGCGCCGGCCATGACGGCCGCGCTCGGCCAGCAGGTGGTGGTGGAAAACAAGGCCGGCGGCGGCGGCTCGATCGGCGCGCTGGAGATGATCAAGGCCACCCCCGACGGCCACGTGCTCGGCATGGCCACCGTCTCCACCACCGCGGCCAACCCGGCCATCAACACCAAGATCGGCTACGACCCGCTCACCGACTTCGTGCCCGTCATCAACATCGCGGCCACGCCCAACGTGATCGCCGTGCACCCCAGCTTCCCGGCCAAGGACTACAAGACCTTTCTCGAGGTGCTGAAGAAGAACCCCGGCCGCCACAGCTACGCCAGTTCGGGCACCGGCGGCATCGGCCACCTGCAGACTGAGCTGTTCAAGAGCCTGGCCGGCGTCTTCATGGCGCACATCCCGTACCGCGGCGCCGGCCCCGCGCTCAACGACACGGTGGCCGGGCAGGTGCCCATCATCTTCGACAACCTGCCCTCGGCGCTGCCGTTCATCAAGGACGGTCGACTGGTGCCGCTGGTGGTGGCCGCGCCCAACAGGCTCGCGGTGCTGCCGGGCCTGCCCACCTTCAAGGAGGTGGGCCTGGAGCCGGTGAACCGCATGGCCTACTACGGCGTGCTGGCGCCCAAGGGCACGCCCAAGGACGTGGTGGACAAGGTGCACGCCGCGGTGACCAAGGCGCTGGCCGACCCGGCCGTCAGGAAGCGCATCGAGGACACCGGCTCGCTGATCGTCGGCAACACGCCGGCGCAGTTTGCCGAGCAGATCAAGGCCGAGTTCGGCGTCTACAAGGGCGTCGTGGCCAAGCAGGGTCTGAAGCTCGACTGACACCGCGGCCGTGCCGGCACCGGCACCCGCGCCGGGAAACGCGGCCGCCTTGCAGCGGCTGCAGCAAAGCACGCAGGGCATCGACCGCTTCGTCGATGCCCTGTGGGTGGAAGACGGCCTGGCGCGGCTGACCCTGGAAGCCTACCGCCGCGACCTGGTGCTGCTGGCCACCTGGCTGGCCGCGAACGCGCAGCGCACGCTGGACGAGTGCGGCAAGGCCGACCTGCTGGGCTACGCCGCCGCGCGCCACGCCGCCAGCCGGGCCACCACCGCCAACCGGCGGCTGACCGTGTTCAAGCGCTACTTCCGCTGGGCGCTGCGCGAGCGGCGCATCGCCGCCGACCCCACGCTGGAGCTGCTGGCCGCCAGGCAGCCGATGCGCGTACCGAAGACCCTCTCCGAGGCCCAGGTCGAAGCGCTGCTGGCCGCACCCGACACCGGCACGCCGCTGGGCCTGCGCGACCGCGCGATGCTGGAGCTGATGTACGCCAGCGGCCTGCGCGTGACCGAGCTGGTGCAAGCGCGCCTCTTGCACCTGAGCCTGAGCGAAGGCGTGCTGCGCGTGCAGGGCAAGGGGGCGCGCGAGCGCCTCGTGCCCTTCGGCGAGGAGGCGCATGCCTGGCTCACGCGCTGGCTGGCCGAAGGCCGGCCCGCCGTGCTGGCGATGCAGCCGCGCGGTGGCGCCCGGGGACGCGGCGGCAGTGCCGCGCGCGAGGCGGCGCTGCCGGTGCGTTCGAGCGAGGCGCTGTTCGTCACGCGGCTGGGCAGTGGCATGACGCGGCAGATGTTCTGGCAGCTCGTCAAGCGCTATGCCGCTGTCGCCGGCATTCACGCGCCGCTCACGCCACATGTGCTGCGCCACGCCTTTGCCACGCACCTGCTGAACCACGGTGCCGATCTGCGCGCGGTGCAGATGCTGCTGGGCCATGCCGACATCGCCACCACCACCATCTACACGCACGTGGCGCGCGAACGGCTCAAGCAGCTGCACGCCCGCCATCACCCGCGCGGGTGACGGCGGGTCGGTGGGTGGCGGGGC
Source organism: Rubrivivax sp. (assembly GCA_016788525.1). Classification (GTDB taxonomy): domain Bacteria; phylum Pseudomonadota; class Gammaproteobacteria; order Burkholderiales; family Burkholderiaceae_C; genus Rubrivivax. The sequence continues at coordinate 2,482 of JAEUPD010000100.1, read as the reverse complement.
GCTGGTACCTGTCGCCTGCCGCCTGCCGCCTTTGAGGCCGATGTCCGACGGGCTCGAAGCGTGAGCACGGCCCGCATCGGCCATTCATGCTCAGCCGCCGGGCCGGCGCTCAGGGCAGCTGCACGCCGGCGGCCTGTGCCGCGGCCCTGACCTGGGCCGGCCAGTTGATCTGCCCGGGGTCGCGGCCGCTGGCCATGCCCATCAGCAGCGCCGGCTCGGCCGACACGTTGCGAAACCCGCGCGAGACGCCCGGCGGAATGCTCACGGTGTCCAGCGGTTCCAGCACCAGGCTGCGCGCGCCCTGCGGCCCCCAGAACACCTCCCAGCGGCCGGTGAGCGCGACGAACACCTCCTGCGTGAGGTGGTTGTGCAGCGGCGCACTCTTGCCCGGTTCGCAGCGCACGAGGTTGAGGTGGAAGTCTTCGGCCTGCAACGGTGCGCCGGGCGGCTGGCCGAGCACGCGCCAGGTGGTGCGCTCGCAGCCGGGGATGCCCGCGTCGACATAGTCGCCGGTGGGCACGAGCTGCGCGAAGCGCGCCACGCGGGCCTCCATCTCGGCGACGGTGGGGTTGGCGTCGGTGATCGGAGCGGTGGGCGACATGCGAGGGCTCCAGCAGGCAGGGTGCGCAGGCCGTTGCGCATCGCACCGCACGGCCGGCGCGCTCCACAAGGCATCGGCGCATTCATGTTGCCACATCGCCCGGGGCCGCCTCGAGGTTGCCGCGACGTTGCCTCGGCATCGCCCACGGCTTGGTCGGGGCGTGCGCGAGGTGTTGCGCAAGCGGCCCGGTCGGTGCCGCGCACGCGCAGCGGCCCGGGCGGCCAGGCCATCCTGGAAGCGCCCCAGGGGCGAGGTGGCCGGCGCGCCCAGCGCGTCAGACCCGTGCCTCGCCGGCGGCCGCGTGCGCCAGCGCCGAGGGCGCGCGGCAGCTGACGATGGCCGGCGCCTGATGCACGAGCGCGTCGTTGTCCAGCGCCGCCACCATGAACAGCGAGAAGTCGATGCGCCGCGTGCGGTTGCTGGCGAGCACCGGGTCACCCACATGCTCGCTCCACACGGGCAGGCCCTCGCTCGGCCCCTCTTGCAGGTCGCTGCCGCGCACCACGGTCCAGCGCGTGGCGCTGGCAAAGATGCGCCGGCACGCTTCTTCCTGGTCGTTCAGATCCGCGAAGCGCAGCTTCGGCGCGAGCCAGCGGAACACGCTGGCCTGCCACCGCAGCGAGCGCGGGTAGACATCCAGGCCGTCGCGCGTGATGTGCCAGCCGCAGGAGAACACCAGCCGGGCGCCCGGGCGCGCGAAGTCGAGCACCGCCTGCGCCGTGCCGGTGGCCAGGCCGTGCACGCCGAACGGCACCAGCACCGTGAGCACGCCGTCGCAGCCGGCCACCGCCTGCTGGATGACGGCCCGGTCGTCGGTAGCCCCGGGCACCAAGGTGATGCGGCCCTTGAACGCGTCGAGCTTGTGCACGCTTTGCGGGCGGCACACGCCCACCACCTGGTGGCCGCGAGCGAGCGCGTGCCCGACCATGTAGCGGCCGAGCTTGCCGCTGGCGCCGACGATGCAGGTCTTCATCGAGTTGCGCCCGGGTTCAAGTCAGCGGCGCGTTTCGCCCTGGCGGGCGCAAGCGATGGAACCCGGTCTCTTCCTGGTAAGCCTTGCCGATCTCCAGCACCGTGCGTTCGGCGAATGGCTTGCCGATGATCTGCACGCCCAGCGGCAGCCCTTCGTGCAGGCCGGCGGGCATGGCCAGCGCGCACAGCCCGAGGTAGTTGGCCGGGCGCGTGAGGAACGCCGGCACCGGGCCGAACTCGTCGATCTCGTCGAGCGGGGCGGCCGGTATCGCCACGGTGGGCAGCAGCAGCGCGTCGAAGTCGCGGAACCACTCGTCGAAAAGGCGCCGGCGCTCGCCCATCAACCGCAGTGCCTGTGCGTAGCCGCTCGTCGGCAGGCGGGTGGCGGCCTGCACGCGCTCGCGGAACACCGGGCCGATGGGCTGCGCCGGGTCTTCGATCGCGTCGCGGTGCAACGCGTAGGCCTCCGAGCCGATGATGGTGGTGGCGGCGCTGGCCAGCTCGAAGTGCCACGGCGGCAGCCGCACCGGGGCCACCTGGGCGCCCAGCCGCTCGAGGCGCCGGGCCGCTTCCTGCCAGGCGGCCACCATGGCCGGGTGCATGAAGGGCGGCAGCTGGTCGGCGGCGGGCAGCGCGATGCGCGCGCCGCGCACGCGGGCCGGGTCGAGGGTGTCGGGCAGGTCCAGCGCCGGGGCGGCGAGCGTGCAAGGGTCGCGCGCGTCGGGGCCGGCGAGCGCCCTCAGCACCTCGGCGCAATCGTCCACCGAGCGGCCCAGCGGGCCGATGGTGTCCAGGTTCCAGCTCAAGAGCGCGGTGCCGTGCAGGCTGATGCGGCCGAAGGTCACCTTCAGCCCGACGAGCCCGTTGAACGCCGCGGGCACGCGCACCGAGCCGCCGGTGTCGCTGCCG
>JAEUPD010000057.1 GCA_016788525.1 Rubrivivax sp. | reverse complement strand
GTGAAGAACCTCGAGGCCAACTACCGCAAGGTGCCCGACGTCTCGGGCGCCACCATCCTCGGGGACGGGCGGGTCGCGCTGATCCTCGACATCGGCGCGCTGGTGCGCCGTTCGCGCCATTGAGGCGCCGCCGTCCGCCGGCCACAGGGAGCGAAGAATGATCACGATGTCGTTGATGCGCCGCTTCACGGTGCGCACGCGCATGCTCGGGGCCATCGTCATGGTGCTGGGCCTGTTCCTGCTGATCGGCGGCGCCGCGCTGCTGGCCGGCGTGCAGATCCGCCAGCTGAACAACGAGTTCATGGGGCACTCGGTGCATGAACTCGAGAGCGTTTCGCTCGTGCGGGCCGAGCTGGCCGCCGTGCGTCTGGCCGAAAAGCAGATGCTGATCGACTACGAGGACGGCGCCACCGTGGGCAAGCTGCGCGAACAGTGGGTGCGCAGCATCGACACCACGCGCAAGGCGCTGGAGGGCCTGCTCGAAGGAGACGACGACGAGGACAACGCGCTGGCGCGCCAGGCCATCGAGCGGCTGGCCGCCTACCGCCAGGGTGTCGAGCCGGTGCTGCAGAACATCCAGAAGGGCAACTACGACAACTCGCGCGCCGCCGACCGCATGCTCGAGCGGCCGAAGGCCGACATCGCCGCCGCCGAGGCCCTGGTGGCCCGCATCCACAAGATCGTGCGCGCCGAGGTCGCCCAGACACGTGGCGACTTCGACGCCACGATGACCCGCCTGCTCGCGGCGCTCGGCGCCGTGGTGGTGCTGGTGGTCCTCATCGTCACCCCGTTGACGCTGCTGAACTCGCGCTCGATCACCGCCCCGATCGCCCAGGCACGCGCCGCGGCGCAGGCCATCGCCGGCGGCGACCTGACGCGGGAGATCGAGGCCTCCGGCCACGACGAACCGGCCGAGTTGCTGGAGGCGTTGCACCAGATGCAAGGGGGCCTCGCCCAGCTGGTCGGCCGGCTGCACGGTGCCTCGGGCAGCCTGCAGGCGGCGAGCCTGGAAGTGGCCTCGGGCAATGCCGACCTGTCGCAGCGCACCGAGCAGACCGCGGGCAACCTGCAGCAAGCGGCCAGCGCGCTGACCGAACTCACCGCCACCGTCAACCAGACCGCGCAGTCGGCGCGCACCGCCAACCAGCTCGCCAGCTCGGCCAGCAGCGTGGCGCAGCGTGGCGGGGAGGTCGTCTCGCAGGTCGTGGCCACCATGGACGAGATCAGCGCCAGCTCGCGCAAGATCGCCGACATCATCGGCACCATCGACGGCATTGCGTTCCAGACCAACATCCTGGCGCTCAACGCCGCCGTGGAGGCGGCCCGCGCCGGCGAGCAGGGCCGCGGCTTCGCGGTAGTGGCCGGCGAGGTGCGCAGCCTCGCCCAGCGCAGCGCCGAGGCCGCCCGCGAGATCAAGAGCCTGATCGGCGGCAGCGTCGAGAAGGTCGAGTCGGGTTCTCGCCTGGTGGCCGATGCCGGCACGACGATGAGCGAGATCGTCACCAGCGTGCAGCGCGTGACCGACATCATCGCCGAGATCAGCGCCGCGGCCGCCGAGCAGAGCCAGGGCGTGCAGCAGGTCAGCAGCACGGTCGGCCAGCTCGACCAGGCCACTCAGCAGAATGCGGCGCTGGTGGAGCAAAGCGCCGCCGCCGCCGAATCGCTCAAGGAGCAGTCGCGCCAGCTCGCCGAACTGGTGAGCGCGTTCAAGGTCACCGGCTCGGCCACGGCGCTGGTCACCGCGGCGCCCGTGCCCACCGCGGCGCCGCGGCGCCTGGCCGCCCAGGTGATCGACCGCGCGCGCCAGCCCCTGGCCGCCCCGGCCGCGGTGGCTGCCGCCGCCGCGACGACGGCAGTGGCAGCCGCCACTGGCGCCGCGCCCGGCGACGACTGGCAGTCCTTCTAGGGCCGACGCACCCTGGCGCGCACCGGCCGCAGCCACCGACCCCTGCGCCCTCCCCCACCCCCCGGCGCGCTTCAGCCCCCGCGCCCGCTGGCCGATATCCAGACGAAGCCCCGACCCCACGACGAGGATCCCGCCATGAGCCTGATCGCCGAAGCCCCCCGTACCGCCCACCGCGCCGATTCGCCCGGCGCCGCCCGCCAGGCCGGCGGCCTGGCCGGCCCGGACCCGGCCAGCCAAGGCAACACGCACGGCGGCGAGTTCCTGACCTTCCGCCTGGGGGCCGAGGAGTACGGCATCGACATCCTGCGCGTGCAGGAGATCCGTTCGTACGAACAGCCCACGCGCATCGCCAACGTGCCCGAGTTCATCAAGGGCGTGGTCAACCTGCGCGGCGTCATCGTCCCCATCGTCGACCTGCGCCTGAAGCTGGGCTGCCCGAGCGCCGAATACAACACCTTCACGGTGGTGGTGGTGCTCAACGTGCGCGGCCGCGTCGTCGGCGCCGTCGTCGATTCGGTCAGCGACGTGCTCGAGCTGCAGAAGGATCAGGTCAAGCCCGCGCCCTCCCTGCACTCCAGCGTCGACTCGTCGTTCATCACCGGCATCGGCACGGTGACCACCGGCCAGGGCGGCAGCGAAAGCGAACGCATGCTGATCCTGATGGACATCGAGGCGCTGATGAGCAGCGCCGACATGGGCCTCATGCAGTAGTCCGGGCGGGCCGCCGCTGCCCGCGGGCAGCGGCGCCCTCCACCCACGACAGGCCGACTTCTTCCCCACCGCACCGACAGGAACCCCCGCCATGAAACTCACCGCACTGCTTGCCAGCATCTCGCTCGCCTTCGTCGCCACCCATGCCGCCGCCGCCAGCGTGGCCGGCAAGGACGACGCCGTGGCCATGGTCAGGAAGGGCGTCGCCTTCATCAAGGCCAACGGCGTCGAGAAGGGCTACGCCGAGATCAGCAACAAGAAAGGCCAGTTCGTCGACCGCGACCTGTATCTCGTGGTCTACGGCCTGGACGGCAAGTGCCTTGCGCACGGCGCCAACGAGAAGCAGGTCGGCCGCGACCTGATCGACCTCACCGACATCGACGGCAAGTACTTCGTCAAGGAGCGCGTGTCGCTGGTGCGCGCCACGCCCACGGGCGTGTGGCAGGAGTACAAGTTCGCCAACCCGGTGAGCAAGAAGATCGAACCCAAGCTGATGTACTGCGAGAAGCTGGGCGAGACGGCGGTGTGCGGCGGCATCTACCGTTGAAGCCCGCCCGGGCCATGCGCCGGCCGCCCTGGCCGCCGGCCGGAGGAAACACGCGATGAAGATCGGCATCAAGTTGCTGATCCCGCCACTGGTCGTGGCCGGGGTCGCGCTGCTGGCCACTGGCGGCCTCGCCTGGCTGGGTGTCGCCGGCCTGGACCAGGCCGCGCAGGTGGCCGGCGACAACGCCGCGCAGTCGCGGCAGATGGCCGCCGGGCGCGAGCAACTGATGCAGGTGCGCGCCACCGTGTACCGCACGCTGGCCATCATGAGCTCGCTCGACGAGCCGGCCGTGAAGGCGGTGCGCGCCGACATCGAGCGCCAGTCCGGCGCCGCCGCCGCGCGCCTGAAAGTCGACGGCTCCCAGCTCGACGGGCAGGCCGGTGTGCACCACGCCGCCGCGCTGAAGCTGATCGAGCAGTACCGCCGGCAAGCCGACAAGGCGATCGACCTGTCGACGATGGACCCCAACGTCGGCCTGGGCGCCATGAAGGCGGCCGAGCACAGCTACGCGGCGCTGGACAAGGAACTGGTCGCGCTGGCCGGGCTGATCGACGGCCGCGCCCAGGCACGCGCCAACGCGATGCAGGCCGAGCACCGCCGCAACACCGCCGTGCTGGCGCTGCTGCTGGGGCTGACAGCCGGCGCCAGCCTGTGGGCCACCTGGCGCATGCAGCGGCGCATCGTGCGCAGCCTGTCCGAGGCGGTGGACTTGAGCCAGCGCGTGGCCGAAGGCGACCTGCAGGCGCGCGCCAACAGCCGCCGCGAAGACGAGCTGGGCGACCTCTCGCGCGCGCTCGACCGCATGGTGCAGCAGCTCAACGAGTCGCTGCAGACCGTGCGCAGCGCCTCGCACAGCATCGCCAGCGCCTCCAGCCAGATCGCCGCGGGCACGGGCCACCTCAGCCAGCGTACGCTGGACAACGCCGGTGCGCTGGAGCAGACCGCCAGCTCGATGGCGCAGCTGTCGCAGACCGTCAGCGTGACCGCCGACTCGGCGCAGCAGGCCGACCGCCTGGCCGCCGGCGCCGCCCAGGTGGCCGAGCGCGGTGGGCGCGTGGTGGCCGAGGTGGTCTCGACGATGGACAGCATCAACACCAGCTCACGCCGCATCGGCGACATCATCGGCACCATCGACGGCATCGCGTTCCAGACCAACATCCTCGCGCTGAACGCGGCGGTGGAGGCGGCGCGGGCCGGCGAGCAGGGCCGCGGCTTCGCCGTGGTGGCCGGTGAAGTGCGCTCGCTGGCCCAGCGCTCGGCCACGGCCGCGCGCGAGATCAAGTCGCTCATCGGCGCCAGTGTGGAACGCGTGGACGCCGGCGCCCGGCTGGTGTCCGACGCCGGCCGCACGATGGACGAGATCGTGGCCGCCGTGCAGCAGGTGAGCCGGATCATCGGCGAGATCAGCGCCGCCGCGGCCGAGCAAAGCCGCGGCATCCACGAGGTGAACACCGCGGTCACGCGGCTGGAAGATGCCACGCGGCAGGACTCCAACCTCGTGCAGGCCAACGCCATGGCCGCCGACTCGCTGGAGCAGCAGGCGCGCCGGCTGGCCGACGTGACGGCCCGCTTCCAGGTCGCCGAACCGGGCGCCGGCAGCGACAAGCCCGGTGTCGCACCAAGCGCCCCTGCCACCGCAGTGGCCGCATCGCCGCGCGCCGGCGGGCCGGCGGCGCCGGCGGCCGCGGCCGTGGTGCAACGCGCCCGGGCGGCGGCCACTGCCGCACCCGCTGCGCGCACCGCCGCGGCCGCGCCAGCGACATCGCCGCCCAAGGCCGCAGCCCCAGCACCGGCCGTGGCAACCGCCGCGTCAGCTGCAGCCGCCACGGCCGCGGGCGCAGCGGCCGACGACTGGCTCGAGTTCTGAGTGCCCTCAGGGCCGGGCCAGCTCGGCCCGCCCCCCGCGGGTATTCAAGTTGCCCGGCGCAGCCGGATCAACTTGAGACGCACGACTGCCGTTCGAGGAACGCGAACAGCAACTCTCTGACGCGCAGGGCTTCGCTGCCCAGTGCGGGCCGAGAGGTGGTGGCGCGCCAAGGCCGCCGGGTGGTCGGCTCTGCTCGTGTCCACTTTCGACTGCCCTGCTGCGCAGGGCACTCGAATGCGCCCTTTGCCTCGCTGAGCCGGCCACCCGGCGGCCCTGGCGGGCCGAACCGCTGCGGTCGCCGTGCGCTCGTACACCGCAGCGCGTGCCGGATCGGGCCGACGGGGAGCCCTGCACAGCGAAGTAAAGGATGCATTCGAGTGACCAGCAAGACTGGGCACTCGAAAAAGGACATGAGCAGTGCAGGGCACCCCGTCGGCCCGATCCCGCCGCCCTCCAGCGGAGTACGACGACACCACTACACGGCGCCCGCGCGGCGCAGCGTCTCCAGCACCGGGCGCCTGAGCACCTCGCGCAGCCCCCACCACCCCGCCGCCAGCGCCAGCACGGCACCGGCCGCGGCGCCGGCCAGCGGCACCCACGGCACCGGCGTCCAGCTGAACTCGAAGGCGTACTTCGCCAGCAGCCAGCCAACCACCAGCGCCGCCAGCGAGGCCAGCGTGCCGGCCAGCGCGCCCACGCCCAGCAGCTCGGCGCGTTGCACCTGCTTGAGCAACCGCGCACCGGCGCCCATCGCACGCATCACCGCGAACTCGCGCGCACGCGCCTCGCGCGTGGCAGTGACGGCGGCGAACAGCACCACCAACCCCGCCGCCAGCGTGAAGCCGAACAGGAACTCGATGGCGCGGATGACCTGGTCGAGCACGCGCTGCACCTGCGAGATGCTGGCCGACACATCGACGTTGGTGATGTTCGGGAAGGCGCGTGTCAGCGCGTTGTCGAAGCCGGCCACGGCCGGCGCGCGGAACGCGCTGATGTAGCTCACCGGCAGCCCCGGCATCTCGCGCACCGGGTAGATGACGAAGAAGTTGACGCGGAACGACCCCCAGTCCACCTTGCGCAGGCTGGTGATGCGCGTGCTCACGCGCTGGCCGGCGATGTCGAAGGTGAGCGTATCGCCCAGCTTCAGCTGGAAGGTCTGCGCCAGGCCCTCCTCTACGGAAACCGTGCCGGGCTCGCCGGCCACCCACCGCCCGGCACTCACCGGGTTGTGCGGCGGCAGCGCCTCGCTGTGGCTGAGATTGAACTCGCGTTCCACCAGGCGCGCGGTGCGCTCGTCGGCGTAGTCGGCCGCGGTGACGTTGCGCTCGTTGATGGCCACCAGCCGGCCGCGGATCATCGGGTACCAGTCGTAGCGCTTGACGCCGGCTTCTTCGAGCATGCGGCGGAAGGCCTCGCCCTGCTCGGGCTGCACGTTGATGACGAAGCGGTTGGGCGCATCGGGCGGCGTCGCCTTGCGCCAGCTGGCGATGAGGTCGGTGCGCAAGAGCACCAGCAGCACCAGGGCCAGCAGGCCCACCGCCAGCGCCGAGATCTGCAGCACCGCGAACGCCGGGCGCGCGGCCACCTGGCGCGTGGCCAGCACCAGCCATCGCGGCGCGCGCGCCTCGGGCACCGCGCGCTGCAGCACCTTCACCGACAGCCAGCCGAGCAGCGCAAAGAGTGCCACCGCGCCGGCGAAGCCGCCCACCGCGATGAGCCCGAGCTTGGTGTCGGCCGACACCGCCATGAGCAGCGCCACGAACCCCGCGGTGCCGGCCGCCAGCACCAGCGCCGAGCTGGCCTTGAGCCCGCCGACATCGCGGCGGATCACGCGCAGCGGCGGCACGCGCGCCAGCTGCAGCACCGGCGGCAGGCCGAAGGCCACCAGCAGCGTGAGCCCCACACCCAGGCCGAACAGCGCCGGCCACACGCTGGCCGGCGGCAGTTGCGCGTCGAGCAGCCCGGCCAGCAGCAGCACGAAGACGAAATGCACCGCGAACCCCATCGCCACACCCACCGCGCTGGCGACCAGGCCCACCAGCCCGAACTCCATCGCGTAGGCGCCCGCGATGCGCCGCTGCGCCAGCCCCAGCACGCGCAGCATCGCGCAGTCGTCCAGGTGGCGCTGCGCGAAATCGCGCGCGGCGATGCCCACCGCCACCGCGGCCAGCAGCGCCGCCAGCAGCGCCACGAGGTTCAGGAAGCGCTCGGCGCGGTCCAGCGTCTGGCGCATCTCGGGCCGGCCGCCGGAGAACGAATCGACCCGCGTGCCGCGCAGTGGCACGGTCTTGATGCGCTCCTCGGCGTGCTGCACGAATTCGCGCACGGCCTCGTCGCCCTGCGCGCCACGAAACGAGCTCCCGCCAGGCGCGGCCACGGCGAAGCGATAGGTGACGCGGCTGGCCGGCTGGATGAGCCCGGTGGCTGGCAGGTCGGCCTCGGCCATCAGCACCCGCGGCGCGAACACCATGAAGCCGGCGCCGCGGTCGGGCTCGACGACGATGAGCCGCGCGATCTTCAGGGCCGCGTCGCCCAGAAGCAGCGAGTCGCCGGGCTTCAGCGCCAGCGCGTCCAGCAAGGCGGCATCCACCCATACCGTGCCAGGCGCGGGCGTGTCGCCGGTGACCTGCACAGGCGCCGCCGGCGTGTCGCGCACCTGCAACCGGCCGCGCAGCGGGTAGCCGGGGCTCACCGCCTTCACCGACACCAGGCGCGTCGCGCCACCTTGCGCGTCGCTGGCGCGGCCCATGCTCGGGAATTCGACCATGCGCGCACCGGCGAGCCCCAGCGCGCCCGCCTTGGCTACGAGTTCCGCAGCCGTGGGCTTGTCGCTGGCCACCACGGCGTCGCCGCCCAGCAGCTGGCGGGCGTCGCGCTTCAGGCCGCTGGCCAGCCGGTCGGCGAAGAAGCCCACCGCGGTGAGCGCCGCCACCGCCAGCACCACGGCCACGGCGAGCAACCGCAGCTCGCCGGCACGCAGGTCGCGCAGCGTCTGGCGCCAGGCGAGCGAGGCCAAGCCCGGCGGCGCGAGGCGGGGCGCGGCCGCGCCCGGGGCGGTGGCCGCGGCGGCGGGCGTCGAGTCGGCGGATGGAGCGTTCATGCCAGGCCAGGTTGGCGCAAAGGCGCCTGCGAGGGGTGCGCCTGCACGGTAGCCGAATTCCCATGGCCCTGCGGGGCGCGTTGGACGACAGGCCGATCGAGCGGCATGAATGCCGCGTGCGAGCGCCTTGCACGGTCGGGCGGGCCGGCGATGCTCCAATGCACGCATGAGTTCCACGAACCCAGCGGCGACCTTGCCGCCCCTGTTCATCAGCCACGGCTCGCCGATGACGGCGCTGGAGCCGCGTGAGGCCGGCGCCTTCATGCAGCGGCTCGGCCCGGTGCTGGCACGCGAGTTCGCCCGCCCACGCGCCATCGTCGCCGTCTCGGCCCACAGCCTGACGCGCGAGCCGGTGCTGCTGGCGGCGCCGCGCCACGCCGCGGTGTACGACTTCGGTGGCTTCGACCCGAAGCTGTACACGTTGCGCTACGACGCCCCAGGGGCCCCCGAGCTCGCGCAGCGCGTGGCGCAGCTGCTGCGCCACGCCGGGCTGCCGGCGCATGTGGTGGACGAAGGCGGCCTGGACCACGGCATCTGGACCCCGCTGCGCTACGTGTTTCCAGACGCCGACCTGCCGGTGCTGCCGCTGGCCTGGCCGCCCGACTGGTCACCGGCCCAGCTGTTCGCGCTCGGCGAGGCGCTGGCCCCACTGGCCGCCGAGGGCGTGCTTGTCGTCGCCAGCGGCAGCATCACGCACAACCTGCGCCGCGTGTTCGCCGGCGGCCAGCGCGACGTCGAGCGCCCGGCCACCCCCGAGAGCACGGCGTTTCGCGAATGGTTCAGCCAGCGTGGCGCCGAGGCCGCCTGGGAGCGCCTGTTCGACTACCGCCGCCAGGCCCCGCACGCCGAGCTGATGCACCCCACCGACGAGCACCTGCTGCCGTGGTACGTGGCCGCCGGCGCCGGCGGGCGGGCGGCACCGGCCACGCGCCTGCACGCCAGCCTGACCTATGGCGACCTTGGCATGGACGCCTACGCCTTCGGTGCTGGCGCGCCCCGTCTGGCCGCCGCGCTGCAGGCCGGATGACGGCGCAGCGCGGGCAGCCCCCGACTGCGCCGCCGCCTGCCTGAAGTCAAGCCGCGCGCGGCTGCATGGGCGTAATCTTGCGCGCCATGAGCAGCCACCACGCCAAGCTGATCCGCGCGATCTTCCAGGACCCGCCGACGCACAACCTGCACTGGCGCGACGCCGAGTCGTTGCTCAAGCACGTGGGCGCCGAGCTCGAATCGCTGTCGGGGGCGCGCATCCGCGCCACGCTGGGGCGCGCCGAGACCATCGTGCACCGCCCCCACCACCACAACAACACGATGGACAAGCAGGGCCTGCTGCACCTGCGCGAGTTCCTCGCCCGCGCCGGCGTCACGCCGAGCCAGTACGAGGCCGGCGACCGCGCGGCGCCATAGGCGGCGGCCCCGCCGAGGCGGGCGCACCGGCCCGCACTTCGGCGACCACCCGGTCGAGCTGGTCGCGCAGCCAGCGCATCGCAGGGTCATCGTGGTGGCGCGCGTGCCACACACCGTACATGCGCAACGGCGGCGCCGTGAACGGCAGCTCGGCGACGCCCAGGCCGCGCAGGGAGGCCCGGGCCAACAGCGATGGCGCGGTGGCCAGCCACCTTCCACCACGCACCAGTGCGGCCAGCGCTGCCATGCCCGGCACCGTGGCCACCACCTGGCGCTGCACGCCCTCGGCCAGCAGCCACTCGTCGAAGTCCAGGCCGCGCCGCGACTCGTACTGCACGCTCACGTGCTCGGCGGCGAGCCAGGCTTCGCGGGTGCCGGGCGCGCGGCCGTGGGCGGCATCGAAGAAGACGACGTAGCGGTCTTCGAACAGGCGCTTTTGCACGAAGTCACCGCCCTGCGGCGGCCGCGGCGTGATGGCGAGGTGGCAGCCTTCGTCGCGCAGCAGCGCCGGCTGCGGCGCATCGGAAGGCACGATGCGCAGCGTGACGCCCGGCGCGGCAGCGCGCAGGCGGCGCAGCAGCGGCGGCAGCAGCAGGTCGCGCTGCAGATCGTTGGCCGCGATGGTGAGGGTCTGCACGAAGCGCGCCGGATCGAACCTGGCGCTGCGCCCGAAGGCGCCGAGCTCATCGAGCAGGCGCCGCGCGCGGGCGGCGAGCTCGCCCGCCAGCGGCGTGGGCGCGATGCCGCGGCCGCTCTTGACGAACAGCTCGTCGCACGTGATGCGGCGCAGCCGCGTCAGGCCGTGGCTGACTGCCGACTGCGTGACCTGCAGGCGCTCGGCCGCCCGCGTGACCGACCCTTCCTCGGCCACCGCGACCAGCAGCGCGAGCAGGTGGCCGTCGAGGTCGAGCGGGTCGGCGCGGTGGGATCGATCGATGCCGCTCATGCGTGGCATGAGTATCGACCCCTTCATCGCGCCGCGCCACTTTGCCACACTGCGGCCGCCCTTCCTGCGGAGCACGACGCCATGACCATGCCCGAGATCCCCGGCACCACCGTCTTCGACGGCCGGCAGGCCATGAAGGGCTACGCGCTGAACAAGATGTGCTTCTCGTTCAACTCGGCCGAGAACCGCGAGGCCTTCCGCCACGACGAGGCCGCCTACTGCGCGCGCTACGGCCTGAACGCCGAGCAGTGCGAGGCGATCGCGCAGCGCAACGTGCTCGGTCTGCTCGCCGCCGGCGGCAACGTCTACTACCTGGCCAAGTTCGCCGGCATCCTCGGGCTGGACGTGCAGGACCTGGGCGCCGCCCAGACCGGCCTGAGCAAGGAGGAGTTCAAGGCGCGGCTCCTGGCGCAGGCCTGAGCACGGTACGCCGGCCACCGCCCGCCCGGCCCTGCATCCGCCCCGCATCGACACGACCCGCCGGCCCGACCCAACCCGACCCCGGAGCACCCCGCATGGCCCGCATCCTCGGCAGCCTTACCACCTCGCATGTGCCGGCCATCGGCGGCGCGATCGCCAGGAGCCTGCACACCGACCCGTACTGGAAACCGTTCTTCGACGGCTTCGGCCCCGTGCACCGCTGGCTGCAGGACGCGCGCCCGGGCGTCGTGGTGGTCTTCTACAACGACCACGGCCTGAACTTCTTCCTCGACAAGATGCCCACCTTCGCGGTGGGCGCGGCGGCCGGTTACGGCAGCGCCGACGAGGGCTGGGGCATCCCCACGGTACCCTCGTTCACGGGGCACGCGCCGCTGTCGTGGCATGTCGTCGAGCACCTCGTCGGCTGCGACTTCGACCTCACCACCTGCCAGGAGATGCTGGTCGATCACGCCGTGACCGTGCCGATGACGCTGCTGTGGCCCGGCCGCGACTGGCAGGACCGGGGCATCAAGCTGCTGCCCATCCACATCAACACGGTGCAGTATCCGCTGGCCAGCGCGGCGCGCTGCTACGCGCTCGGCCGGGCGGTGGGTGAAGCTCTGGCGTCGTGGCCTGGCGATGAGCGCGTGCTCGTCATGGGCACCGGCGGCCTGTCGCACCAGCTCGACGGCCAGCGTGCCGGCTTCATCAACAAGGACTTCGACTTGCAGTTCCTGGAAAGCCTTGTGCACGAGCCGCGCTGGGCCACGCGCTACAGCATCCACGAGCTCGTCGAGAAGACCGGCACGCAGGGCGTGGAGCTGGTGATGTGGCTGGCGGCACGCGGCGCGCTCGAGGGGGCCGGCGTGGCCAAGGTGCGGCGCACGCACCAGAACTACCACATCCCGATCTCGAACACGGCCTCGGGGCTGCTCTTGCTCGAGCCGGCCTGATCTTGGCGGGCGCGGGTTCGCGGGTCGCGAGCCCACAGGGATCGGTCGGTCGGAAGTCGTGCACTTCGAAAGTCGGCGCGGAATCGGGCCGACGGGGTGCCCAGCTCCGTTCATGTCCTCTTCCGAGTGCCCAGCTTCGCTGGTCACTCGGACGCACCCCTTACTTCACTGCGCTGGGCACCCCGTCGGCCCGATCCGGCACGCGCTTCGGCGTACGAGCGCTCGGACTCAGACGGGCGTATCCGCCAAGGCCGCCGGGGATCGGTTCAGCGAAGTCAGGATGCATTCGAGTGACCTGCGCAGCAGGGCACTCGGAAAAGGACATGAGCGGAACCGATCCCCCGGTGGCCTTGGCGCGCCGCTGGGGCCGACCGCCACCAGGAAGAGCTGCGGTCGCACTGCCGAGTCATGCCGCGCGAAGCGGCCCCACCCTCCAACCCAGCGCTGTCAGCGCGCAAGCACCCCAGCATAACGAGGGGAGCCCCCACCCACGCAGCCTGCGATGATCCGCGTCATCGCAACCCTTCGCGCCCCTATGGCCCGCCGCCACGCCCACGAAGGCGAACCCCACCTGCTGCACCAGCTCACCGAATGGCGCGCGCTGCTCGAGATGGCCGTGCTGCCGTGGACCGTGCCCGCGCTGCAGATGGCGCCCAAGGGCGACGGCCACCCCGTGCTGCTTCTGCCCGGGTTCATGGCCGACGAGGCGACGCTGGCGCCGCTGAAGTGGTTTCTCGCCAGCCGCGGCTATCTCGTGCAGACCTGGGGCTTCGGGCGCAACGTGGGTTTTCGCAGCCAGCACGCGCAGGCGCTGGAGCAGAAGATCCGCCACCTGCACCACACACACGGCCGCAAGGTCAGCCTCGTGGGCTGGAGCCTGGGCGGCGTGTTCGCCCTCTACGGCGCACACCAGGCGGGCGAGTGCGTGCGCACCGTCATCACGCTGGGCAGCCCGGTCAGCGTCGACGAAGGCGGCAGCAGGAGCCCGGCCCTCGTGAAGGCGCTGTACCGCCTCATCGCCCACCCGATGGGCCCCGACGTGCACGTGATGCAGCCCAAGGCCAAGAAGCTGCGCGAGCGCCACGCGCTGCCCGTGCCGATGAGCTGCCTGTACTCGCTTTCCGACGGCGTGGTGCCGCCGCAGGAAGCCACCATCCACGGCGACCCCGGGCTGCACGAGAACATCCGCGTGCAGGGCAGCCACACGGGCCTGGGCTTCAACGCGATGGTGATGGCAATCGTCGCCGACCGCCTGGCGCAGCCCGAAGGCGCGTGGAAGCCGTTCAGCCCACAGGGCTGGTGGGGGAGCGCCTACCGGCTGGCGACGCACGACGCCGTGCCGGTGTAGCGCGGCGGCGCGGCGCGGGCGCCTTCGGCGTGGCCGCCGGCTGGGGCTGGTGCTGGGGCCGTGATTGCGGGCGCGGTTTGCCCCGGGGCTTCGACGACTCCGGCCCGGCGGCGACCACCGGCTCGCGAGCCAGCGCCAGCAGCTCCTGGAAGCTGTCGCGCACGCACTGCGCGAACACCGCCGGGTCGGGCATCAGCTCGCGGCACGATGTGGGCGAGATGATGAGGCGCCCGTCGTAGCTGGTGACGGCGAAGACCAGGCCGTTGCCGTCGCTGATGGGCATGATGGCCGAGAAGTAGGTCATCCGTGCGCCGCACAGGTACAGCGGCTCCTGCGGCCCGGGCACGCTGGTGATGGTGCAGTGCGCCGGCGGCGCGCGGCGCTTCAGGCTGGCGAGCCCGTTGATGCCGGCCAGCCCGCCGGCCCCCGACCACGCCCCCAGCCACTTGCCGGCCAGCGCCAGCGTGGCTGCCGGCACGTGATGGCCGGCCTCCACGAGCTCGCGCGCTCCCACGGCGCGATGAATGACCTCGCTGGAGGAGGTCTGGGCCTGGATGTGCGCCAGGCGCTGCCTGGCATCGGCGAGATGGGTGCCCAGGTCCACGCGCGTCCACGACAACGCCTGCGATGCCTCGTCGCTGCAGCGCACATAGAACGGCGCCATCGCGCTGAGGCTCTCGCGCGGCAGCTCGCCGTGCCCTTGCAGGTACCGCCTGAGCGCCCCGCCGCACACCGCCAGCACGGCATCGTTGACCGTGGCGTCGGGCACCAGCGCGCGGATGGCCTTCAGCTCGTCGAGCATGAAGCGGCGCGTCTCGAACACGCGGTGCGGCGAGACGATGGCATTGAAGCGTGTCACGGGCAGCGCGTGCCGGGGCTTGCACAGGTCACCGAAGAACTCCGCCGCCGCAGGCCCGGCGGCCTGCCACGCGCGGCCCACCGGCCCGGCCACCGTGACCGGCGCGGCCACCGTGTGGGCCACCCCGCGCACCAGCACCCGGGCCAGGCCCGGTGGCGCCTCGGGGAACCACGGCGGCGGTGGCGCCGGCACCGGGGGGGTGGCGGTCAGGTCGTGCAGCAACGAGGTGATCTCGCTGCCGCCTTCCACGTCGATGGCGGCGTGGTGCGTCTTGGTCAGCAGGGCGAAGGTGCCCTCGGGCAGGTCGAGCAGGCCGTCGAGCCCCTCGATGACGTGGATCTCCCACAGCGGCCGCGAGAGGTCCAGCGGCCGGGCGTGGATGCGCGAGGCCTGGATGCAGAACTGCCGCCAGTCACCCGGCTTGGGCAGCGCGATGTGCCGCACGTGGTACTCGAGGTCGAACTCCTCGTCATCCACCCAGTACGGATGGTCCAGGTCCAGCGGCACGCGGTGCAGCTTCTGGCGGAACAGCGGCAGCTGCGCGATGCGGCTTTCGATGCGTTGCAGGATGCTCTTGAAGCGCACCTTGCCGCCCGGCGCCGTGCGCTGGTCGTAGATGTGGATCAGCGTGACGTTGGCGTTCGCGTGCCGCGTGTCGGCGTAGAGGAACGACGCATCGTGGGCGCTCAGCTGGCGCATCGGGGAATCACCTTTCGATCGTCGGCGTTCATCCTCGCACAGCCGGGGCATGGCGCGCAGCACCGGCGCTAGGGTGGTTCCCCGGGATAGGCGGGCATGCCACCCGCCGTGGACCGCTGTCACCCAAGTGACGCCCACCGGGCCCGGGCAGACCCGGTGCCGGCAGACCGCACGGCTCCCGTATGCTGAGCCGCCCACGGAATTGGATGGAGACTCGACCTTGAAGCGCTGCACCCCCCGCCTTGCCGGTGCGCTGTGCGCCGTTGCCACCGCCTTCGGGCTGGCCGCGCTGCCGGCCACGGCCACCGCACAAGCCTACCCGAGCAAGCCCGTGCGCGTGGTGGTCACGTTTCCGACCGGCGGCGCGCCGGACATCCTGGCGCGCCTGTTTGCCGACAAGGCGCAGCTGGGCCAGGCCATCGTCGTGGAAAACAAGCCCGGCGCCGGCGGCAACATCGGCGCCGACTCGGTGGCCAAGGCGCCGCCGGACGGCCACACGCTGGTCATGGGCACGGTGGGCACGCACAGCATCAACGGCGCGCTGTATTCGAAGATGCCCTACGACATGGTGAAGGACTTCGCGCCGGTGGGCCATGTCGCTTCGGCGCCCAACCTGCTGGTCGTCAACAACGACCTGCCGGTGAAAACGGTGGCCGAACTCGTCGTCTACATGAAGGCGAACCCGGACAAGCTCTCGTTCGGCTCGCCGGGCGTGGGCACCTCGGTGCACATCTCGGGCGAACTGTTCAAGTCGCTCACCGGCACGAAGATGCAGCACGTGCCGTACAAGGGCCGGCAGTTCGCCATCCCCGACCTCATCGGCGGGCAGATCCAGGTGATGTTCGACAACATGCCTTCGGCGCTGCCAATGGTCAAGGAAGGCAAGATCCGCGCGCTGGCGCAGACCACGGCCCGGCGCAGCGCCGCCGCGCCCGACGTGCCCACGGTGGCCGAGACCGTGCCGGGCTTCGAAGCCAGCACCTGGTTCGCCATGTTCGCGCCGGCCGGCACGCCGCGCGAGGTGGTGACCCGGCTCAACGCCGAGATGAAGCGCGTGTTCGCGCTGCCCGATGTGCAGGACAGGCTGAAGACGCTGGGTCTGGAGCCTTGGATCTCCACCCCCGAAGAACTGGCGCGCTTCCAGGCCGCCGAGATCGTGAAGTGGGCCAAGGTGGTCAAGGAATCCGGCGCCAGGGCGGACTGAACGCAAAGCCGGGCGAACGGCGGCCCCTGAGGCCGCGATCCACACACTGGGGACGCACCGATCCCCCTCTGGAGAAACGCGAATGCAAGCCACCCGCCGCCATCTGGTCATCGGCACTGCCGCCAGCCTCGCGCTGCCGCGGCTGGCCTTCGCGCAGGCCTTTCCGGCGCAGCCCATCAAGTACATCTGCCCCTGGCCGGCCGGCGGCAGCACCGACGCGGTGATGCGCGCGCTGGCCGAGAGCGCCGGCAAGGTGCTCGGCCAGAAGGTCATCGTCGAGAACAAGCCGGGCGCCGGCGGCATGCTGGGCGCCAACGAACTCGTCAACGCCAGGCCCGACGGCTACACGCTGGCGCAGCTGCCCCACGGCGTGTTCCGCATCCCGCACATGCAGAAGGTGGCCTTCGACACCCTCAAGGACTTCACCTGGATCGCCTGCCTCACCGGCTACACCTTCGGCCTCGTGGTGCCGGCCGACTCGCCCGTCAGGAGCATCAAGGACCTGGTCGACTACGCGAAGGCCAACCCCGGAAAGTTCAGCTACGGCAGCACCGGCATCGGCACCAGCCCGCACCTGGCGGTGGAAGAGTTCGCGCAGCGCGCCGGCGTCAAGCTGAACCACGTACCCTTCAAGGGCAACGCCGACAACATGCAGGCCGTGCTCGGCGGCCACACCATGGCCGCCAGCGACGCCACCGGCTGGGCGCCGCATGTCGAAGCCGGCAAGCTGCGCCTGCTGGCCACCTACGGCAGCAAGCGCACCAAGCGCTGGCCGAACGTGTCCACGCTGGACGAACTGGGCTACAAGACGGTGAGCGATTCGCCGTTCGGCGTGTGCGGCCCCAAGGGCATGGACCCGGCGGTCGTGAAGACGCTGCACGACGCCTTCAAGAAGACGCTCGAAGACCCGGCGGTGCTTTCCACCTTCGACAAGTTCGACCAGTCGGTGATCTACCTCGATACCGAGGCCTACACCAAGTGGGCACGCGAGACCTTCGAGGCCGAGAAGGCGACGATCCAGCGGCTGGGGATGGCCAAGACGGGGTGAACGGCGAGGCGGACGTCCTTCTCATTCGACCTGCCCTTCGTTCGGGCCACCCGACGCCCACACCCCCGGAGCTCCGATGACCAAGCTGCCATTCGCCGCCGCCCTGCTGCTGGCCACCGCCACCGCCTTCGCCCAGCCCTGCCCGGACAAGAACCTCAACTACTGGCAGGCCTTTCCGCCTGGCGGCGAGAGTGACATCTCGGCGCGCCACCAGCAGGTGGTGCTGAAGAAGAAGTGCCCGGGCGTCGACCTCATCGTGCAGTACAAGGCCGGCGGCGGCGGCGCGGTGCTGTGGGGGCAGCTGAACACGCTGCCCGGCGACGGGTTGAACATTGCCGGCGTCAACCTGCCGCACGTGGTGCTGCAGCCGATGGAGGGCACCGTGTCGTACAAGACCGAAGACATCACGCCGGTCTTCTGGTACCACTACACGCCAGACGCGCTGGTGGTGCCTGAGCAGAGCCCGCTGAAGAGCTTTGCCGATTTCGTGAAGGCAGCGCAGGCCAACCCGGGCAAGCTCAACCTCGGCGGCTCGGCGCTGCGCTCGGCCAACCACGCTGCGCACGAGCGCATGAACGCCGCCTTCAAGGTGCAGACCACCTACGTGCCCTACAAGGGCACCGGCGACCTGACGCTGGCCGTGCTCGGCGCGCAGGTCGACGGTGCGATGAGCTACACCGCCTTCGCCATCAACAACAAGGGCAAGGTGCGGGCGCTGGCCGTGGCCATGGAGCAGCGCCACCCGATGCTGCCGGACGTGCCCACCTTCAAGGAGCTGGGTGTCGACTGGGTGGACGGCGCCTTCCGTGGAGTCGGCGTGCCGCGCAGCACGCCGCCCGAGCAGCGCCGGCGCATCGCCGAGCTGTTCGCGGCGCTGAACGCCGAAACCGAGATGAAGGAACTGGCGGCCAGGAGCGGGTTCGAGCTGGTCAACATCGGGCCCGACCGCATGGAGGCCTTCATGCGCGAACGCATCCGCGTGTACCAGGAGGTGGGACGGCAGATGGGGCTGGGCAAGTAGCCCAGGCGGCCGGCCAGACGCGCGCGGCCACGGCCGCTGCCGCGCGCCATGGCGGCCATCGCCTCGCCGCAGCGCGCGGCAGCGCAACGGGTTCCCCACGCCGCGGCACGCGCCGGGCGGAGGCGAGACAATCGCCGCTTCCCTGAAGGAGCCCGTTGTCCCATGAGCACTGCCGCCACCGCCCCCGCCGCTGCCGCCTCGTCGAAGGCTGCCGCCGCGCCTTCCTACCCCCACGTCCAACTCTTCATCGCCGGCCAATGGCGGCCCGGCCAGGCTGGCGAGACGCTGGCCGTGCGCAACCCAGCCACCGACGCCGAGATCGGCCGCGTGGCCGTGGCGCGCAAAGCCGACCTGGACGAGGCCCTGGCTGCCGCCGCCAAGGGCTTCGAGGTCTGGCGCAAGACCCCCGCGATCGAGCGCTCGAAGATCATGCGCGAGGCCGCGCGCCTGTTCCGCGAGCGCTCCGCGGCCATCGCGCCGCTGCTGACCCTGGAGCAAGGCAAGCCGCTGGCCGAAGCCAAAGCCGAGCTGATGGCCGCGCCCGACATCATCGAGTGGTTCGCCGAGGAGGCCCGGCGCATCAACGGCCGCATCACGCCGCCGCGCGCCGCCGGGCAGCTGGCCCAGGTGTTCAAGGAGCCGGTGGGTCCGGTGGCGGCGTTCTCGCCGTGGAACTTCCCGGTCAACCAGGTGGTGCGCAAGCTGTCGGCCGCGCTGGCCACCGGCTGCTCGATGATCGTGAAGGCGCCCGAGGAGACGCCCGCGTCGCCGGCCGAGCTGATCCGTGCCTTTGCCGATGCCGGCGTGCCGGCCGGCGTGGTGAACCTGGTGTTCGGTCATCCGGCCGAAATCAGCGAGTACCTGATCCCGCATCCGGTGATCCGCAAGGTCACCTTCACCGGCAGCACGGTGGTGGGCAAGCAGCTGGCGGCGCTGGCAGGCGCGCACATGAAGCGCGTGACGATGGAGCTGGGCGGCCACGCACCGGTCATCGTGGCCGAGGATGCCGACGTCGCCAAGGCGGTAAAGATCGCCGGCGGCTCCAAGTACCGCAACGCCGGCCAGGTGTGCATTTCGCCGACGCGTTTCCTGGTCGCCAACAGCGTGCGCGACGAGTTCGTGAAGGGGCTGGTGGCGGTGTCGCGTGGGCTCAGGGTCGCCGCCGGCCTGGACGAGGGCACCTCGATGGGGCCGCTGGCCAACCCGCGCCGCGTGGCGGCGATGGAGCGCCTCACGGCCGATGCGGTGAAGCGCGGCGCGCAGGTCGCCACCGGCGGCGAGCGCCTGGGCAGCGCCGGCAACTTCTTCGCGCCCACGGTGCTGGTCGACGCCCCCACCGACAGCCTGGTCTTCAACGAAGAGCCCTTCGGCCCGATGGCCGCGGTGCGCGGCTTCGACCGCATCGAAGACGCCATCGCCGAGGCCAACCGGCTGCCCTACGGCCTGGCCGCGTATGCCTTCACCGGCTCGCTGCGCACTGCGCACCTGCTCACCGAGGGCTTGCAGACCGGCATGCTGTGGATCAACCAGCCCGCCGCCGCGGTGCCCGAGATGCCCTTCGGCGGCGTGAAGGATTCGGGCTATGGCAGCGAAGGCGGCCCCGAGGCGGTGGAGGCCTACCTCAACACCAAGAGCGTGACGACGGCCTGCCTCTGACGCCGTGCCGCCGGCATCGGCCCGGGCACCCGCACCGGCGCCGCCCGGCGCCCGAAGTCACCGAACGATGAGGAGACAAGCATGACCGACCGCCAACGGCGGCTGGCCCTGGGCCTGGCCGCGATGACCCTGTTTGCCGCCGCAGCCGCCGGCCCGGCGGCAGCGCAGTCCAACTGGCCCGACCGGCCGATCAAGGTCATCCTGCCCTTCCCGCCCGGCGGCCCGAGCGACATCGTCATGCGCCTGGCCGCCGAGAAGATGCAGGCCGCATTGAAGCAGCCCATCGTCATCGAGAACCGCCCGGGCGCCGGCGGCAACCTCGGCACCGCCGAGGTGGCGCGCGCCGCACCCGACGGCCACACGTGGTTGTGGGGCACCGACACGCTGGTCACCGTCAACCCGCATGTCTACAAGCAGCTGGGCTTCAAGGTCGAGGACCTGCAGCCGGTGACCATCGGCACGAGCTTCAGCCAGACGCTGGTGTGCCACCCGGCCACGGGCGTGAAGGGCGTGAAGGACCTCGTCGACAAGGCCCGGGCCGGCAAGCTCAGCTACGCCTCGGGCGGGGCCGGGGTGCCCGGGCACCTCTCGATGGAACTGTTCCTGCACATGGCCGGCATCGACATGACGCATGTGCCGTACAAGGGCCCGGCACCGGCCACGCAAGACGTGATCGGCGGCCAGGTGCCCTGCGGCCTGCTGGCCGGCCCCACGGTGCTGCCGCATGTCCGCGCCGGCAAGCTGGTGGCGCTGGCAGTCTCCGGTGCGCAGCGCTCGCCCACCCTGCCCGATGTGCCGACGATCGCCGAGACCGGCGTGGCGGGCCTGGCCGGCTATCGCGCCGACTTCGCGCTGGCGATGTACGCCCCGAAGGCCACGCCCGAAGCCATCGTCACGCGCATGCGCCAGGTCTTCGTCGAGGCGCTGAAGTCGCCCGACGTGGTGGACAAGCTCAAGGCCGGCGACCAGGTCGTCGTCGGCAGCGCCAGCGCCGACGCCGCGCGCACGCTGGCCGCCGACTCGCAGAAGTGGGGCGAGGTGGCCCGCCGCATCAAGCTCGGGCTGGACTGACGAACCCGGGAACCATGACGTGAGCCCTGTCCTGCAAAGCCACATCGCCGGCCACTGGCTCGGCCAGCACCCGGCGCAAGCGCTGCATTCGGCGGTCAACGGCAGCGTCGTCGCGCACACGCACGCCGAGGCACCCGACTTCGCCGAGGCGATCGCCTTTGCGCACCGCCGCGGTGTGCCGGCGCTGCTGGCGATGGACTTCCAGGAGCGTGCCGAGCGGCTGAAGGCGCTGGCCAAGGTCCTCGGCGAGCGCAAGGAGGAGCTGTACGCCGTGTCGGCCCACACCGGCGCCACGCGCACCGACGGCTGGATCGACATCGAGGGCGGCACCAGCACGCTGTTCGCCTACGCCAGCACCGGCGGCAACGAGCTGCCTTCGGGCAACGTCGTGCACGAAGGGCCGGCCATCCCGCTGGGCAAGAAGGGCAGCTTTGCCGGCACCCACATCCTCGTGCCCCGCCGCGGCGTGGCGGTGCACATCAACGCCTTCAACTTCCCGGTCTGGGGGCTGCTGGAGAAGTTCGCGCCGACCTTCCTGGCCGGCATGCCCACCATCGCCAAGCCGGCCACCGCCACCAGCTACCTCACCGAGAAGTGCGTGCGGCTGATGCTGGAGTCGGGCCTCGTTCCCGAGGGCGCGCTGCAGCTGGTCATCGGCGGCACCGGCGACCTGCTCGACCGGCTGGAGGAAAGCGACGCCGTCACCTTCACCGGCAGCGCCGACACCGCCGCGCGCCTGCGCGTGAATGCCAACCTGCTGCGCCGCTCGATCCCCTTCAACGCCGAGGCCGATTCGCTGAACTGCGCCATCCTCGCCCCCGACGTGACCGAGAGCGACGAGGAATTCGACCTGTTCGTCAAGGAGGTGGCGCGCGAAATGACGGTGAAGGCGGGGCAGAAGTGCACCGCGATCCGCCGCGCCATCGTGCCGCGCCGCCTGCTCGACGCCGTGGCTGCCCGGCTGGCCGGGCGGCTGGCCAAGGTGGTGGTGGGCGATCCGGCGCTCGAAGCGGTACGCATGGGCGCGCTCGCGTCGAAAGCGCAGCAGGCCGACGTGGCCGAGCGCGTGGCGGCGCTGGCTGCCGGCAACGAGGTGGTCTTCGGTCAGGGCCAGGGCTTCCAGCCGCAAGGCGTTGGCGTCGAACAGGGCGCCTTCTTCGCGCCGACGCTGCTGCTGTGCAGGAAGCCGCTGGTCAATGCCGCGGTACACGACATCGAGGCCTTCGGCCCGGTAAGCACCCTGATGCCGTACGACGAACTCGACGAGGCCGTGGCGCTGGCCGCGCGCGGCCGCGGCAGCCTGGTCGGCACGCTGGTGACCAAGGAGCCGGCGACCGCCGCGCGCGTGGTGCCACAGGTGGCCGCGCTGCACGGCCGCTTCCTGGTGCTGGACCGCGAGGCCGCCGCCGAGTCCACCGGCCATGGCTCGCCGCTGCCGATGCTCAAGCATGGCGGCCCGGGCCGCGCCGGAGGCGGCGAGGAGCTGGGCGGTCTGCGCGCGGTGAGGCATTACCTGCAGCGCACCGCGGTGCAGGGCTCGCCCTCCATGCTGGCCGCGGTGACGGGCGAGTTCGTGCGCGGTGCGAAGGTGCTCGAGACCGAGATCCACCCATTCCGCCGCCACTTTGAAGACCTCGTCATCGGCGAGAGCCTGCTCACGCACCGGCGCACGGTGAGCGAGGCCGACATCGTGGCCTTCGGCGGCATCAGCGGCGACTTCTTCTACATGCACTTCGACGAGGTGGCCGCCGTCAAGAGCCCTTTCGGCAAGCGCATCGCGCACGGCTACTTCGTGCTCTCGGCCGCCGCGGGCCTGTTCGTCAGCCCCGCGCAGGGCCCGGTGCTGGCCAACTACGGCCTGGACACGCTGCGCTTCGTCAAGCCGGTGGGCATCGGCGACACCATCCAGGCGCGGCTGACCGCCAAGCGCAAGATCGACCGGCGCAAGAAAGGCCCCGACGGCGTGGGCCAGGGCGTGGTGGCCTGGGACGTGGAGGTCACCAACCAGCTCGGTGAGGTGGTGGCGAGCTACGACATCCTCACGCTGGTGGCCAAGCGCGGCTGAGTGGGCAAGCGGCCGCGACTCCTCCCGGTCGGGCCGGCACCGGAAGCGCCGGGGCACCCTCCCAAGCCATGAGCAGCCTGTCGGTCACCGAGCCCCTGCGGCGCGCCGCCTTTCGCGGCCTGCTGGCTGGCGGCCTCATCTACTTCGTCGGCAGCTTCATGCAGGGCATGGCCACGGCCTGGCTGATCGTCGAACTGAACGGCTCGGCCTTCCTCGCTGCGCTGGTGCAGACGGCCTCCTTCGGCCCGATGTTCCTGCTGGCGCTGCCGGCCGGCGTGCTGGCCGACACCACCGACCGGCGCCGCCTGCTGTTGACGGTGCTGGCGGTGCAGACCGCTGTGGTGATCGTGCTCGCCGCGTTGCTGGCGCTGCGCTGGGCGGGCGCCGGCACGCTGCTGGCGCTGACCTTCGTATGCGGCTGCTGCACAGCGCTGCTGTCGCCGGGCTGGAACTCGGCCATCGTCGACGGCCTGCCGCGCGAGGAGCTGCCGCCGGCCATCACCCTGATCGGCATCTCGTACAACGCGGCGCGCGCGATCGGCCCGGCGCTGGCCGGCGCGATGTATGCAACCGCCGGGCCCGTGGCCGTCTTCGCGGCCGCGTCGCTGGGCGCGCTGGCGCTGTGGCAGGCCGTGCGGCGGCATCCGCCGCGACCGCATCCGCCCTCGCGGCTGCCGGCCGAGCGGCTGTGGGGCGGCATGCTCAGCGCGCTGCGTTTTGCGCGCCACTCCGACACGGTGCTGGCGCAGCTCGTGCGCACCGGTGCGTTCGGCGGCGCCGGCGCGGCATTGTGGGCGCTGCTGCCGGTCATCGGCCAGCGCCAGCTGGGCCTGGGGGCCACCGGCTTCGGGCTGATGATGGCCTGCATGGGCGGCGGCGCAGTGGCAGCGGGCCTGGTCATCGGCCGCTGGCGCCAGCGGCAAGGGCTGGAGTGGCTGGTGGGCGCCGGCACGCTGGTCTTCGCCGCGGTGATGCTGGCGGCCGCGTGGAGCCGCTGGGCGCTGCCGGTGTATGCCGCGCTGACGGTGGGCGGTGGCTGCTGGATGGCGGTGATGTCCACCTACAACATGGCCACGCAGGCCAGCGCGCCGCGCTGGGTGCGAGCGCGCGCCAACGCGCTGCACGTGCTGTGCGCGCTCGGCTCGTTCGCATTCGGCTCGGCGGTGTGGGGCGCGTTGTCGACGCTGCTGGACCTGCCCTGGACGCTGACGCTGGCGGCGTTGGCGGTGGCCGCCGGGATGCTGCTGGCGCGCCGCTTTCCGCTGCGCATGAGCGACCTCGACGAGGTCACGCAGGCGCCGCTTTCCGAAGACCTCTTCGTCGCCCACCGGCCCGACCCCGAAGCCGGCCCGGTCTCGGTGGAGATCGTCTACCGCGTCGAGGGCGGCCGAGCCGAAGACTTTCTCGATGCGGTGACGCAGCTGCGCGGCCCGCGCCGGCGCGACGGCGCCACGCTGTGGCGCGTGTACCGCGACCTCTCCGACCCGACGCGCTTTGTCGAGCGCTTCATCGTCACCAGCTGGGCCGACTACCTGCACCAGCGCGCACGCGCCACGCTGGCCGACCAGGAGCTGGAAGCCAGCCTGCTGGCGTACCTGGTGGACGGCCTGCCGCCCACCGTGCAGCACTTCATCGCCGAGCGGTAGCCCGCCCGACCGGCGCGCCCCAGTTGCTCAGCGGGCGCGGTCCCAGGCCGGCCCTTCCTCTGTCAGGATGGCGTCCAGCGGCACGTCGTGCGGCTCGGCCCCGAGCCACGGCACGAAACCGTTGGCGTAGGCCAGGCCCACGGTCACCGGGCGCGGCTGCAGATCGGCCAGCGTGCGGTCGTAGAACCCGCCGCCATAGCCCAGGCGCAGCCCGCGCGGGCCGTAGCCCACGCACGGCACCAGCAGCAGTTGCGGGTGGAACTCTTCGGTGTCTTTGGGCTTGGGGATGCCGTAGGCGTCTTCCTCCATCGGGCACCCCGGGTACCAGACGTGGAAGCGCAGGTGCTTGGTCTCGCGGTCGATCACCGGCAGGCCGATGCGCCGGTGGTCGTGCACCTCGCTCCAGCGGTAAAGCGCCGGCAGCGCATCGAATTCACCCTTGATCGGCCAGTAGGCGCCGATGGTGGTTTCCGACCGCGCCAACAGCCACACGCGCAGCACCTCCTGCAGTTCGACCGAACGCCGATGGCGGTCGAGCAGCCCCTGGCGCTCGGCCTGCAACTGCCGGCGCAGCGTCTTCTTGTCGCGCGAGGGTTCGAAGGAAGGCAGGTCGAGGGGCATGGCCGGGCGCTTGGACGGCTGGTATTGTCCGCCCGCCGCACGCCCGGCGCGCAGCCGGCGGATCTCCGCGCACAACCTGCCCGGCCGCACGCCGGCACAAACACCCATGGGCGCCGCCTTTGCCGACCACTGCCTGGAACTGCTCGCCACGCTCGGGCCGGCGCGCTCGCGCCGCATGTTCGGCGGGCATGGCCTGTACGCGCGCGACCTGTTCGTGGCCCTCATCGCCAGAGACCGCCTGTACCTCAAGGTCGACACCGACACCGAAGCGAGGTTCGCCGCGGCCGGGTGCCAGCCCTTCATCCACGAGGGCAAGGACAGGCCGGTGCGCATGAGCTACTGGACCGTGCCCGACGAGGCGATGGAATCGCCGGCATTGATGGCGCCGTGGGCGCGGCTGGCCCGGCAGGCGGCCGCGGCCGCCCAGGCCAAGTCCAAGTCCAAGGCCAGAACCAGTACCACGCCCCGGGCCGCGACAGCCCGCGGCCCGGCGAAGAAGACCCAGGCAAGAACGCCGCGCCGCACATGAGGCGGTCTGCGCGGGCGGCCACGCTGCAGTTCCAGGCTGCGGTGATCCAGGCGCCACGCGGCGGCACCCACCAGACGGGTACCGATAATCGCCACGCATGAGTGCCGCCGCGCCCAACCCGTCACACAGCCTGCTGGCGGTGGGGCCGCTGCGCGCGTTCGAAGCGGTGGCGCGGCGGTTGAGTTTTCGCGGAGCGGCCGAGGACCTGCACCTCACCCAGCCGGCGGTGAGCCGGCAGATCAAAGGCCTCGAAGACGAGCTGGGCGCGGTCCTCTTCGTGCGAGGCACGCGCAAGGTGGAACTGACCGGGGCCGGCGCCGCGCTGCTGCAGGTGGTGGCGCCCTTCCTTGCCCAGCTCGATTCCACCGTGCACCAGCTGCGCAGCCGCGAGCGCCGCGCACCGGTGGCCGTGACGACCTTCGCTTCGTTCGCCTCGCTGTGGCTCCTGCCGCGGCTGACCGGCTTCCAGCGGACTCACCCGGACATCGACATCCGCATCTCCGCCACTGACGCGCTGGCCGCGCTCGACGAGCCCGAGGTCGACCTCGCGCTGCGCTACTGCCGGCCCAAGGATGTGCCCGCCGGCTCGCAACCGCTGTTCAGCGAGGTGCTCACGCCGGTGGCCAGCCCCGAGCTGCTGCGGCGCCAGCGACTGGAGACCCCGGCCGACCTCGCGCGCCACACGCTGCTGGAGGAAGACGACGCCCGGCAAAGCGCGGCCTACCTGTCGTGGCGGCACTGGTTGCGCGAGCGGGCGCCAGCGGGCCTGGCGCCCCGCGGCTGGATCTACCTCAACTTCACCTACCAGCAGGTGCAGGCGGCGCTGGCCGGCCAGGGCGTGGCGCTGGCGCGCCTGGCGCTGGTGGGCGATGCCCTCGTGCGCGGCGATCTGGTCGAGCCCTTCGGCCCGGCCGGCCGCGTCGCTTCGCCCTTCGGATACTGGCTTGTGCGCTGGCCGGCGCGGCGCGAGCGTGCACCGCTGGCAGCGTTCGAGCGTTGGCTGCTCGATGAAGCACAGGCCACCGGCTCGCTGCTCGCCGGCGCTGCCTTCACACCCGATGAGGCCAGGCCCGCACGGCCGGGCGAGCTTCATGCCCGATGACACCCGCCGCGCGCGGCCCCTCGACCCCGGGGGCCGACGAAACAGCGCGCCTTTCACCGCAGAATTCGACTCCATGCCGCAAGTGCAGGTCCCTACAGTGGTCGGCGTGAAGCGCCGCATCGCCGCCACTCTGGGCTTCGTGCTCGTAGCCACGGCGATGGCCGCGCCCCCGCGCGGGGTGCGTGCGCAGAACGGCGGCAGCCCCCCGGCGGCAAGCGACGACCCGGTGGTGCAGGCGCGCGAGGCCTTCCGCGCCAAGGACCGCAACCAGCTCTTCGCGTTGCGCCAGGCGGCCGCGATGCAGGACCACCCGCTCGCCTCGTGGGTCGAGTACTGGGAGCTGGCACTGCGCCTGGCGGACGCGCAGCCGGCCGACTTCGACGCCTTCGCCGCACGCTGGCGCGGCACGTATGTCGAAGACCGCCTGCGCAACGACTGGCTGCTCGAGCTCGGCCGCCGCCGCGACTGGGCGACGCTGCGCATCGAGTTTCCACGTTTTCGCATGAACGACGACCGCGAGGTCACGTGTTTCGCGCTCCTGGCGGCTTACCAGCAAGCCGGTGCGCCCGGCGGCGCGGCGGCGGCCTCCGAGGTCCAATCGCCCGCCCTGTCCGCGGTTCCACCAGCGGCCTCTTCGGCGACGGCATCAGGGGTCCTCCCATCAGTGGCCCCAACAGTGGCCCCATCAGTGGCCCCAACAGTGGCCCCAACAGTGGCCCCATCAGTGGCCTCATCGGGGACCCCTTCAGGCACCGCCACTGCGAACGCCGGCACGGTGCCCGCCGGATCACCTCCTGTTGCCGCGGCTCCCGCGCCCGCCGCACCGGCGGCACCGGATCTTCGCGCGGCCGCCCGCGTGGCCTGGCTCGCGCAGCGCGAGCCGGACGACGGCTGCTCGCTGCTTGCGCAGACGCTGTTCGAGCAGCGCGCATTCGGCGCCACCGAGTTGTGGCAAGGGTTGCGCGCCGCCACCGAGCTCAACCGCCCACGGCTGGCGCGCGAGCGTGCGGCGTTCGTCGAGCCGCAGCTCGCCGCGCAGGTGGATGCGCTGTTCAGGGACCCCGGGCGGTTCCTGCGCGAGCGGCGCGGCACACATACGGAAGCCGCCCACAGGCTGGCCGTGCTGGCGCTGTGGCGGCTGGCGGCCGCCGACCCCGACCTCGCCTTCACCCACCTCGAACAGCACGAAGCGACCCGACTGCCTGCGCTGGAGCTGGCCCGGGCCTGGGGTGGCGTGGCCCGCCACGCGGCGCTGAAGCAGCATCTGCGCGCCGCCGACTTCGCGCGTCGCGCCTTCGCCGCCTGGGACAAGGCCGTGGGCCGTGGCCGCCCGTCGCTGGCCCCCGGCCCCGCCGACGGCACCGAGGGCCGCGTGGCGGCGTCGCCGAGTGTCGGCGTGCATGAAGCTCCGTTCAGCGACGAAACCCTCGCCTGGATGGTCCGGGCGGCGCTGCGCGGGCCGGTCACCGACAGGGCGCGCTGGACGCTCGTGCAGCGCGCCATCGAGGAGATGAGCGCGGCCGAGCAGCGCAACGCGACCTGGGTGTATTGGCGCGCCCGCGCGCTGCGCGGCAACGCCGCGCCCGGCGCAGAGGGCGAAGGCGCGCGAAACCTTGCCAGGCTGACGCTGGAGGCGATCGCCGGGCCGCTGGGCTTCTACCCACAACTGGCGCTGGAAGACCTCGGCCGCCGGATCGCCCTGCCCGTGGCACCGGTGCCGCTGGTGGACGCCGAGCGCGAGCCGCTGCGCCAGCACGCCGGCCTCAAGCGCGCCCTGCGGCTGATGGCGCTCGGCCTGCGCGCCGAGGGCGTGCGCGAGTGGAACTATGCGCTGCGCGGAATGAACGATCGCGAGCTGATGGCCGCCGCCGCGCTGGCCTGCGAGCGCGAGATCTGGGACCGCTGCATCAACACCAGCGAGCGCACGCGCGACGTGGCCGACGTGACGCAGCGCTACCCGTTGCCGTTCCGCGACGCGGTGCTCGCGCAGTCGCGCGATGCCGGCCTCGACGCGGCGTACGTGTTCGGCCTCATCCGGCAGGAATCGCGCTTCATCCTCGACGCCCGCTCGCACGTCGGCGCCTCGGGCCTGATGCAGCTGATGCCGGCCACGGCGCGCTGGACGGCGCGCCGCGTCGGCCTGGCCGAATGGCGGCCCGACCAGGTCATCGACCGCGACACCAACCTGCTGCTGGGCACCACCTACCTCAAGCTGGTGCTCGACGAGTTTGGCGGCACGCAGGCGATGGGGGCAGCGGCCTACAACGCCGGCCCCTCGCGGCCCCGCCGCTGGCGCGAGGGCGCCACGGTGGAGCCGGCGGCGTGGATCGAAGGCATCCCGTTCAACGAGACGCGCGACTACGTCAAGAAGGTGCTGGCCAACGCGGTGGTCTACACGGCGCGGCTCGGGCCCGCGGCGGGCACCGGTGCAGGTGCCGCTGCGGGTGTGGGTGGCGCCGGGCCGGCTGCGGCGGGTTCCGGCGCCGTGCCGGATGTGCCACCAGCCGCCATGCTGCTGGCGGCTGCGCCGCGGCCGGGCGTGGTGAGCCTGAAGGCGCGCCTCGGCGGGCCGATCGGCCCGCGCGATGCCGGCGCCCCGGCGGAGAACCGCGACCTGCCCTGACGCCGGCCACGGCCGCGGGCGTGCGGGCGACGATCGCAGAGCCTCGAGCCACCCGGCCCCGGTCCCCGGGCGCCCGGTCCTACACTGGCGCCGCTGCAAGGCGTTGACATCACACCGATGAACAAGATCCTGGTACTTGGGGGCAGCGGCTTCGTCGGCCGCTCGGTCTGCGAGCGACTGGTGCGCCACGGGCTCGCGCCCGTCGTGCCCACCCGAAGGCTCGCCCACGCCACACACCTGCGCACGTTGCCCGGCGTGGAGCTGGTGCAGGCCAGCGTGCATGATGCGGTCAGCCTGGCGGCGTTGGCGCAGGGGTGCGACGCGGTGGTCAACCTGGTGGCCATCCTGCACGGCACGCCGGCGCAGTTCGACGCCGTGCACCGCGCGCTGCCCGAAGCGCTCACACGAGCCATGCACGGCGCAGGCGTGCGCCGCCTCGTGCACGTCAGCGCGCTTGGCGTGGCGCCCTATGCACCCTCGCACTACCTGCGCAGCAAGGCCGCGGGCGAAGCGGCGCTGCAGGCCGGTGGCCTGGCGCTGACCATCCTGCGGCCGTCGGTCATCTTCGGCGCGCACGATCGGCTGCTCAACCTGTTCGCCGCGCTGCAGGCGGTGGCGCCGGTGGTGCCACTGGCGGCCAGCCACGTGCACTTCCAGCCGGTGTGGGTGGAAGACGTCGCCGAGGCGGTGGTGCGCACGCTGGCCGATGGGCGCTGGGCGGCCCCGGGCGAGGGCCGCACCATCGAGTGCGCCGGCCCGCAGGTGCTGCCGCTGGCCGAGATCGTGCGCCTGGCGGGGCGCCTGGCGGGCCACGAGCGGCCGCAGATCGCGCTGCCCGGCTGGGCGGCACGGGCGCAGGCCTTCGTGCTGGAGCGCCTGCCCGGCGTGCCGCTGATGTCACGCGACAACCTCGACTCGATGAAGGTGCCCAGCGTCGCCAGCGGGCGGCTCCCAGGCCTGGCCGACCTGGGCATCACGCCGGCGACGATCGGTGCCGTGGCGCCGGGCTACCTCGCGCCCGGGCAAGGGGTGGCGCGCCTGGACGGCTGGCGGGCACTGCATCGCTGATGCGCGCGCCGCATCGCGGCGATGCACGAACATGATCCCGCGACCTGGCCGCAGTGCCTAGCATCGGCGGCCTGACCACTCCACGGCCAAGGCCGGAAGGAAGCACCCTCCATGCAACTCGTGATCGCCAACAAGAACTACTCGTCGTGGTCGATGCGCCCCTGGGTGCTGATGCGCGGCCTGGGCATCCCCTTCGAGGAACGCAAGCTGAGCTTCCTGCTCGGCCTGGGGGCCGGGGGCTTTCGCGCCGCGATGCTGCCCATCAGCCCGGCCGGGCGCGTGCCCGCGCTGGTCGACGGCGACCTCGTCGTGTGGGACAGCCTGGCCATCGTCGAGTACCTGCATGAGCGCTTCCCCGACAAGGGCGTGTGGCCCACCGAGCGCGCCGCACGCGCCCGCGCGCGTTCGATCTGCGCCGAGATGCACGCCGGCTTCGGCGCGCTGCGCCAGCACTGCCCGATGAACGTCGAGGCCTCGATGCCCGAGATAGGTGCCAAGGTGCTGCGCGAGCAGCCACAGGTGCAACGCGACCTCGAGCGCATCGACCGCATGTGGAGCGACGCGCTGGCCGCCGCCGCGCCGGGCGGGCGCGGCGCGCCGTTCCTGTTCGGTGCCTTCGGCGCCGCCGACGCCTACTTCGCGCCGGTGGCGCTGCGCGTGCGCACCTACGGCCTGCCGCTGTCCGGGCCCGCGGCCGATTACGCCCAGCGCCTGCTGGCGGCACCCGGCCCCGCGGCGTGGATTGCCGATGCGCTGCAGGAGCACGAGTTCGTGCCGGAAGACGAGCCCTACCGCACGAGGCGCTGATCAGCGCGGCGCCCGGGCCGCGCCGGCCGCTCGGGTCGCACCGGCCACACCGGCCGCTTGTGCCACACCGGCCACACCGGCCACACCGGCCGCTCGTGCCACACCGGCCGCTCATGCCGCATCAGCCGCTCAGACCGTCGGGTCGATCGGTCCGCAGGGGCCCAGAGCCTGCCAAGGTGCAGGCAAGCAGCGCGGTTGGCCGCGCTCAGCTCCCGAACCCGGCCGTCGGCCCGCCCAGGCCTTCGGCCACCACGGCATCATCGCCGGCATGCAGCTGTACATCGTCGGCGGCGCCGTGCGCGACCGCCTGCTCGGCGAGCCGGTCAGCGACCGCGATTGGGTGGCCGTGGGGGCCACGCCCGAGCAGCTGCTGGCACTGGGCTACAAGCCGGTGGGCAAGGACTTCCCGGTCTTCCTGCACCCCACCACCGGCGAGGAGGTGGCGCTGGCGCGCACCGAGCGCAAGAGTGCTCGCGGCTACCACGGCTTCACCTTTCACGCCGCGCCGCAGGTGACGCTGGAAGAGGACCTCGCGCGGCGCGACCTGACCATCAACGCCATGGCCGAGGCGGCCGACGGCACGCTGATCGACCCCTTCGGCGGCCGTCGCGACCTGGCGCGCGGCGTGCTGCGCCATGTCTCGCCGGCGTTTGCCGAAGACCCGGTGCGGCTGCTGCGGCTGGCGCGCTTCGCGGCGCGCTGGCCGCACTTCACCGTGGCGCCCGAGACCCAGGCGCTGCTGGTGCAACTCGTGCAGGCCGGCGAGGTAGACGCACTGGTGCCCGAGCGCGTGTGGCAGGAGTTGGCCCGTGGCCTGATGGCGCAGCAGCCCAGCCGCATGTTCGAGGTGCTGCGCGGCTGCGGCGCGCTGGGGCGGCTGCTGCCCGAACCGCGGCTGGACGCCTCGGCGCTGGCGCAGGTGGACGCCGCGGCGGCCGGCAATGCGGCGCTGGCGGTGCGGTTCGCGCTGCTGGGCTGGGGCGAAGAAGGCCACCCCGGCGCGGGCACGGTCGTGGCCCGCGCCGCCGAACGCCTGCGGGTGCCCACCGAGGTGCGCGATCTGGCGCAGCTGTTCGCGCGCGAGGGCGCAAGGCTCGCCGCCTGGCGCCCCGCGAGGCCACTGCAGGACGCGCAAGCCGAGGCCCTGCTCGGCCTGCTCGAGCGCTGCGACGCGTTTCGGCAGCCACAACGATTCCGCTCGCTTCTTGAAGCCGCGCGCTGGTCGCAGCGGCGGGGCGGCGGGCCTGCGCAGGGCACGCCGGGCGGTTCAGACGACGCGATCGAGATCCTTGGCCGCTTGCACGACGCCGCGGCAAGCGCCGACACGGCCGCGGCAGCGCAACGGGCGCTGGACTCGGGCGCGCGCGGTCCGCAGGTCGGCCTGGCGGTGCAGCGGGCACGCCGGGCAGCGTTGCGGGCCGCCTGGCCTGCCGCGTAGACAGGCATGACAAGATCGGCCGCGCGACGCGCGCGCGTCGTTCGTGACCGTCCCGACAGTCACGGCGGGCACACCACCGAAGGATCGACAGCGAAGATGAGGCTGGCCGAGGGCATCCGCCGCGTGGGCTTTCGCAAGTGGTACGAACGCCAGCTGCTGCAAAGCCACGGCCACCTGGTGCTGACGTTCCTGTGCCTAGTGGCGGTGTTCGGCGCGCTGG
Organism: Rubrivivax sp.; assembly: GCA_016788525.1. Classification (GTDB taxonomy): domain Bacteria; phylum Pseudomonadota; class Gammaproteobacteria; order Burkholderiales; family Burkholderiaceae_C; genus Rubrivivax. The sequence goes on along the minus strand of JAEUPD010000057.1, from coordinate 7,259 downwards.
AGGCCATGCGCGGCACGCTCGGCTGGGCCGAGCGCGTGGAGGAACTGGCCACCCTGGTGCTGTGCGTCGGCACGGGGCTGTGGGCCCTGCGCCGCTACCTCTACCTGCTGAACCACGCCGAGCTGGCCGCCAGCCAGGCCGACTGCCCGCAGTGCAAGGCCTATGGGCGGCTGGACCTCGTGCAGTCCGACGACAGCGGCGAACGCGTCACCGTGCGTTGCCGCGGTTGCGGGCATGGCTGGCGAATCGAGGTCTGAACCTGGACATCCGGCAGTTCAGGTTGGTGTCGTCGCCCGCGCATGAAAGTCGCGGCGAGCAGAGGTCCGGCCCGAAGCGCAGGGGTCCGGCTCGCGGCGAACGAGCCGGAAGGCCGACGGTGTATCCGTCGGTCGTCATCCGCGACAGGCGCAGCCTGGCGCGGACGCCGGGCCTCGCCCTCGGGCGCGGCAGGGCAGGCCACCCGGGTCTGTGCACGCCGCAGCAGGGCCCGGCGTGGCTGGCTTCGCAGCCCGAAATGGGGACTCGCGCCGCCGACCACCCGGCGGCCTTGGCGCGCCACCCGCCAATGACGGCGGGCTTCGCAGTCAGCCGCGCAGGCTGTCGAACGGCGCCGGCCGCCCGGTGAGGTAGCCCTGCAGCAGGTCGAAGCCGATCTGCCGGCAGACCTCGGCCTCGGCCTCGGTCTCCACGCCTTCGGCCAGGGTCATCGAACCCAGCTCCTTGCACATGCGCACCAGGTCGCTGACCAGCTTCTGCTTGGCGCCGCTGGCCTCGTTGATGCCGTGCACGAGCCCGAAGTCGAACTTGACAAAGTGCGCCGGCACCTCGGCCAGCTCGTTCAGCCGCGCCTGGCCGGCGCCGAAGTCGTCGTAGGCGAAGCGCACGTTCAGGTCGGCCAGCTTGGCGGCCAGTTCGCGCATGCGCGCGACCTCCATCACTGCCGTTTCATGGACCTCGATCACGAGGTCGACGTTCAAGCCGTCGCGCGGCAGCCGCGACAACGCCTCGAGGAAGCCCGGCTCGAAGGTCTCCTGCGGATGGGTGTTCACGAACAGCGTGCTGCCCGGCGCCAGCTGCGCCACCGTGCGCACGCCGTGATCGCGGAAGGCGCTGGACAGCTCGGCCTCGCGGCCCATGCGGGCGGCCAGCGCGAACAGGTGCACCGGCGAGGCCGGCAGCTCCGGGTGCGAGCTGCGGCCCAGCAACTCGAGCGCGAAGCGCTGACCGCCCAGCGCCCGCACGATCGGCTGCACGGCGCCGCCGAGGCCTGAGCCGCCGAGCAGCTCGTTCATCTGCTTCTCGTGCGGCACGAAGTGGCCCGACAGCTGCGCGCCGGCCGGCGCGATCATCGTTCGGTCGGCGTTGGCCGGGACGGCAACGCTGCCCAGCACGCCGAGGCGGAACTCGGCGTTGCCGAAGTGGATGACGTCGTTCTCGTCGAGCACGCGCGCGGCGGCCAGCCGCACGCGGTTCACGTAGGTGCCGTTGGTGCTGCCCAGGTCCGTCAGGCGCAGCCGCCCGTCTTCGGTGGCCACCAGCACGGCATGCTGGCGCGACATGCCCGGTGCCGCCAGCGCCAGTTCATTGCCGGCATCCCGCCCGACGCGAAACGGCACCACCGCCACCTCGTGCACCGTGTGCGAGCCGTCGGCCGCCACGCCCTCGAGGAACCACCGCCGGGCCGTGGGCGAGGGGCTGGGGGCGGCGCTTTCGGCGCCGGGGCCCATGGCTTCCGTTGCACCCATGATCGAACTGTCCGTGGCTTGCGCTCGCTTTGACTTGCCGGCCGCGGCGTGTGCCGCAGCCTCCCGACGTGGCCCGCATCTTACGCGGCAGGGTGCGGCCGCGCGCCCGCCGGGGCCCCCCTGTTTCCGCGGGCGGCAGGCCCGCCGCCGGTCAGATCAGCAACCCGATCACGGCCCCGAGCACCGTGAGGACGATCGAACTGGTCAACGGCACGAACCAGTCCCGCCCGCCGGCCCGGAAACGGATATCGCCCGGCAGCCGCCCCAGGCCGATCTTGGCCAGCCAGCCCTGCAGCACGTTGAACAGCAGGCAGGCGAGCAGGAAGACGAGCAGCCAGCGCATGGCCCCGCACCCTACAGCATGTGCGTGCGGTCGCCGGCGCGAAAGCCCAGCGGCCCCGCCGACCCGAACGGCACACCGCGGGCAAAGGCCAAGACCTTGAACAGCTCGCCCATCTCGTGCTCGGCCAGCAGCTTGTGCGCCGGCGCCAGCATGCGCGCGTCAGCGTCGCCCAGGCTGTCCAGCAGGCCGCAGTTCATCAAGAACCGCGCCTGGCTCGTGTAGCCCACGACCTCGGCGCCCGCCTCCTGCGCGGCCAGCGCGAGGGCCGTGAAGTTGACGTGCGCGGTAATGTCCTTGGTGCCGGGCTCGGCCAGCGGGTCGGTGTCGGCGCGGTGCGCGCGGTGGCACATCAGCGTGCCCTGGTGTCGCTGAGGGTGGTAATACTCGGCCTCGGGGAAGCCGTAGTCGACGAAGAAGGCGGCGCCGCGCACGAGCCGGGCGGCCAGCGTGGCGACAAAGGCCTCGGCCTGGGGATGGACTTCCACCGTCGCCCCTGGCAACGCCTGGTCGGCCCGCGGCGGGCGCAGCGCGGTCGGCCGGTCGGCGAAGGTCAGTCCCGCAGGCGCGACCGCCGCGCCCGGGTCGGCGTGGCTGGCTCCGCCATCGACGAAAGGCGGGGACTCCACGGCCGCGGCGATCACGCCCCGCTCCAGCCAGGCCCGCCCGTCGAAGTGCAGCAGCTTCACCGGCATCGCGTCGAGCACCTCGTTGCCGATCACCACCGCTTCGATGGCGGGTGGCCACTCGTCAAGCCAATGCACGGTGTCGCCGAAGCGGGCCAGGCGCTGCTGCTGCCGGGCGCGCAGCGCACCGGGAAGCTCGACGATGGCGTAGCGACGCAACGCGGTGCCCCGCCCGGCCAGCGCGCCGAGCACCTGCTCGGCCAGCGCCCCGCTGCCGGCACCGAACTCGATGACCTCGTCGAGCCCGGTCAGTTGCAGCACCTCGGCGATCTGCGCGGCCAGCGCAGCGCCGAACAGTGGCGTGAGCTCCGGCGCGGTGACGAAGTCGCTGCCGCCGGCAGGCCCGGTGCCGAAGATGCGTGCCCCGCGGGCGTAGTAGCCCAGCCCCGGCTCATACAGGGCCATCGCCATGTAGCGATCGAACGCCAGCCAGCCGCCGGCCGCGCCGATGGCGGCGAGCACGCGATGGTGGAGCAGCGCCGATAATTCGCCGCCCGCGATGTCGGCAAGCCCCGGGGCATCACGGCCCGGCGAGCTGAGGCGGTTCACCCGCTGCATTCTAGGAAGCAATGTCTGCCCTCTCGCCCGCCCCGGACGCACCTCACGCCGCGAACCTTGCAGCCCCGGCGCCGGTGGTGCTCGTCACTGGTGCTGCGCAGCGCATCGGCCGCGCCATCACGCTCGAGCTGGCCGCGGCCGGCTGGCGTGTGGCGGTGCACTACCGGCACTCGGCCAGCCCGGCCCGGGCGCTGGTGCAGCACCTGAACGAGGCGACATTGCCTGGCATGACACCCCTGCGCGAGCCGCGCAGCGCGGCGTTCTGCGCAGACCTGGCCGACGAGGCCGCCTGCCGCTCGCTCGTGCCATCCGTCGTGCGCGAGATGGGCCGCATCGACGCGCTGGTCAACAACGCCTCGCTGTTCGAGCACGACAGCGCCGCCGACTTCACTTTCGCGGCCATGGAGCGCCATTGGCGCGCCAACACCGGCGCGCCGCTGCTGCTGGCCCGGGCCCTGCACGAGGCCAGCACCGATCCGCAACGCGAAGGCGCCCCGGCGGTGGTGGTCAACCTGCTGGACCAGAAGCTGTGGGCCCTCAACCCCGACCACCTGTCGTACACGCTGTCGAAGGCCGCGCTCGAAGTGGCCACGCGCATGCTGGCGATGGCCTTCGCGCCACGCACCCGCGTGTGCGCGGTGGCGCCGGGCATCACGCTCACCTCCAGCGAGATGAGTGCGGCCGAGTTCGCCGCAGCGCACCGCATGACGCCGCTGGGCCGCGGCGCGTCGGCCGACGAGATTGCGCGCGCCGTGCGCTTCCTGGTCGAGTCGCCGTCGATCACCGGCACCACGCTGCTGGTCGACGGTGGCCAGCACCTGGCCGGGCAGGTCCGCGACGTGGTGTTCCTGGCGCGCGAGGCCCTGCCCCCGCAGCCGCGATAGCCCGCGCCGGCTGCGAACCCCGCGTTTCGATCCCACACGTCGATCCCGCACCCCGCAGGCACGCAAAGGGCACTCGAAGACATGGCCACTCGCAAGGCGCATTCGAAACCACCGCCGCGATCACCCCGGGGGCCGCAGTCGCGCCCGGCCACGCGAAAGGCTGGCGCGAGCCAGGCAGCCGGCGCTGCGCCACGCGCGCTTTCGCCCTTCGCCCCACCCGCCACCGACCTCGTGGTGCGCCCGCTGACGCCGGCCCGCTGGCCGGATGTGGAAGCCCTGTTCAACGCCAAGGGTTGCTCGATGGCACGCGGCTGCTGGTGCATGGCCTACCGCCGAAGCGGCCATGTGAACGTGCCGGCCGGTCAGTCGATGAGGGACTTCAACCGCGACGGACTGCGTGCGCTCACCGAGGCGGGCAAGCCGCCGCCGGGCCTGCTGGCCTATCGCGGCAAAGAGCCGGTGGGCTGGGTGTCGCTGGGCCCGCGCGAGCAGTTCGCGCGGCTGGCCAAGTCGCCCGTCATGGGGCCGGTGGACGACCGGCCGGTGTGGTCGATCATCTGTTTCGTCGTGCCGACCGCGCACCGCCATCAGGGCGTAGCGCACGCGCTGCTGCAAGGCGCCATCGCGTTCGCGGCCCGGCACCGTGCCCGGCTGCTCGAGGCCTACCCGGTGGACAAGGCGGTGCGCGGCGCCGATGCCTGGATGTGGTTCGGCGCCAAGTCGATGTACGAGCGCGCCGGCTTCACCGAGGTGGCGCGGCGCAAGCCTGAGCGGCCGGTGGTCCGGCTGGTGGTCGACCCTGGCACGACCTGACGCGCCCCACATCTCCCCCCGAGGCCTACGCGATGAACGCGCTTCACGACACCCCACCGCCGGCGCTGGCCGGCCACCCGATCGCCAGCGCCGCGCCCGATCGCGCCGCGCAGAAGGAGGCCTTCGAGGCCAACAAGCTCTCCAAGCGCCTGCACCGGCAGGTCGGCCAGGCGATCGCCGACTTCAACATGATCGGCGAAGGCGACAGGGTGATGGTGTGCCTGTCCGGCGGCAAGGACAGCTACGCGCTGCTGGACATCCTCATCAACCTGCGCGAGCGTGCGCCGGTGCGCTTCGACCTCGTTGCGGTCAACCTCGACCAGAAGCAGCCGGGCTTCCCCGCCGACGTGCTGCCGAACTACCTGAAGAGTCGCGGCGTGCCTTTCCACATCGAGGAGCAGGACACCTACTCGATCGTGAAGAAGCACATCCCTGAAGGGCAGACGATGTGCAGCCTGTGCTCGCGCCTGCGCCGCGGCATCCTGTACCGCGTGGCCGGCGAGCTGGGTGCCACGCGCATTGCGCTGGGCCACCACCGCGACGACATGGTGGTGACGCTGTTGATGAACATGTTCTTCGGTGGCCGCCTGAAGGGCATGCCGCCCAAGCTGGTCAGCGACGACGGGCGCCATGTCGTCGTGCGCCCGCTGGCCTACGTGGCCGAGACCGACCTCGAACGCTACGCCGAGATCCGCCGCTTCCCGATCATTCCGTGCACGCTGTGTGGCAGCCAGGACAATCTGCAGCGCGTGCAGGTCAAGAAGATGCTGCGCGAGTGGGAGCGCCAGTACCCCGGGCGCAGTGACAACATGCTGCGCGCGATGGCGCACGTCACCCCTTCACACCTGCTGGACCGGAACCTGCACCCCTTCATGTCGCTCCAACCCAACGGCGTGCCCGATGCGCTGGGTGACGTGGCGTTCGACGGCGACGACCCTTGCGCGCCGCCAGACCCGCTGGCCCGCCCGGTGGCGCTGCCGCAGGCCGGTTCATGGCGGCGGTCTGCGGCACCCGCACCCCTGCTCGACGCGAAGTTGGAGGAACAGGCATGATCGTCCCGCCCCTGCTGCATGCCCCGACGGCCCCGGTGGCCGTCGTGGTACCCCGGCGCACCGGGGCGGCCCGGCTCGGCGTGGTCTTGGCGTTGACGCTTTCGGTCGCGCTCACGCTCGTGCTGGCCGGCTGCGCCACGCTGAACTCGGTCACCAGCGAGGTCTCGAGCTTCGGTGAATGGCCCGCCGGCCGCCAACCCGGCACCTACTCGTTCGAGCGCCTGCCCTCGCAGCAGCAGCGCGCCACCGAGACCGAGGCGCTGGAAGCCGCGGCGCTGCCGGCCCTGGCCAAGGCCGGCTTCAAGCCGGCGCCTGCGGGCCAAGCCCCCGACGTGACCGTGCAGGTGGGCGCGCGCACCACGCGCACCGACGTGGGCCCCTGGAACGACCCGCTGTGGTGGCATGGCGGCTTCGGATACTGGCGGCGCGGGCCCTGGGTGGGGCCGGGCTGGTCAATGTCGGTGTACGGCAGCCCGCCGCGCTACGACCGCGAAGTGGCGCTGCTCATCCGCGACCGCGCCTCGGGCAAGCCGCTGTTCGAGGCCCGCGCCAGCAGCGAGGGCAGCGCCTACGGCAGCCCCGCGGTGCTGGCCGCGATGTTCGAAGCCGCGCTGCTCGACTTCCCGAAGACCGGCCTGAACCCGCGCCGCGTGAACGTGCCGTTGGGCAAGTAGCCAGGCAGCGAAACAGCGAAGCAGCCTGCCTGCGCGAGTCTGCTCAACTCAGCTCAACTCAGCTCAACTCAGCTCAGCCCAGTTCGGGTCAGCCGATGAGCGATGCTTGCAGCGGCGTATCGGCTTGTGCCGCAACTTCTGCGGATCGGCGTGGCATGCACAGACCCGGGGGGCCTGCCCTGCCGCGCCCGAGGGCGAGGCCCGGCGTCCGCGCCAGGCTGCGCCTCTGTCGCGGATGACGGCCGACGGATACACCGTCGGCCTTCCCGGCTCGTGCCGAGCCGGGACCCCTGCGCTTCGCTGCGGGGCGCCGATCGCCCTCGGGCACGGCAGGGCAGGCCACCCGGGTCTGCGCAGGCACCGTCGTGGTGTGTCGTTCTCTCGGATGCCGCCTTCGGTGGTTGCAGAGGTTCGGCCCGAAGCGCCGCGCCGCGCGGGATGCGATCGGCGCCCCGGAGCGTTAGCGCAGGGGTCCCGGCTTGCTTGCAAGCCGGGTAGGCCGACGGT